>CAIWNX010000069.1 GCA_903914175.1 uncultured beta proteobacterium
AGCGTCAACCGCGGGCACGACTTTGCCGCCAGCGTGGACGGCATCACACGTGCTGCCGCGCTCGGCCTTGATGTCACGGCGCATCTGTTGCTTGGGCTGCCGGGCGAATCGATGGAGAGCATGCTCGACGGCGCACGCAAGATGTCGGCGCTGCCGATTCACGCGCTGAAGCTGCATCAGTTGCAGCTGGTGCGCGGCACGGCACTGGCGCGCGCCTGGCAGCGTGACCCGAGCAGCGTGCCGCTGCTCGATGAATTGGCCTGCATCGCGATGCTGGTTGATTTCATTGAGCGCTTGTCACCGGCCATCCTGTTGCAGCGCATCGGCAGCGAAGTGCCGCCTTCGATGAAACTGGCACCGGCCTGGAACCTGCGCCTGTCCGAACTCTCGCCGCGCATCTCGGCCGAACTGGCGCGTCGCGGCACGTGGCAGGGTTGCCGCTACGTGGCCACCGGTAGCGCGTAGCCCGTATGGAGCCGAAGGCGAAATACGGGGAGGCCTTTGATGCGTTGCCTTGTCATCCCGGACTTGATCCGGGATCCATGCCTTCTGACAGTGCCACGCGTACCATGGATTGCGGATCAGGTCCGCAATGACAATATCGGGTTCATGATCCGCATGCAGTTTCGGCCACTGGCAGCACCAGCACCGGCGCGAAGCCACCACCTTCGGTTCTGAAGTTGGTGGTCTGACCGGCGTACATGCGCGCGGCCAGCAGTTGCACCTGGCCGGCATAGCTGTAGGCGCGGATGTCGAACTTGAGGTCGGTTTGCACACCATCGATTTCGATCAGCCGCTGGCCCGGCGCCACCAAGGCCTGCGCGACAAAGTCGCCTTCCAGAATCTCGGCCCAGACGCGGCGCGTCAGCTTGTCACCGCGATAAGCTGCCTTGGCACCAAAGCCCGCTACCGGTTTGAAGAAGAGCTGGCGGCGACGCGCCCATAAGTCATCGGCGTGTTCGGGCGTTACCAACTCGGTTTGCGGCACGCCGGCTTGCAGCAGACTGCGGTCTGCGTCGCTTGAGCCCCAAGTCTCCAACAGCGCATCCTGCCCCAGCGCAATCAGGTTGCGCTTGTCGGCGTACAGGGCGTGGGCGTGCGGGTCGGGCGTCAGCACCACGGCGCCGGCCTCATAGGCCTGGCGCAGCGCCTCGTGGCGCGGCTCGTCAAGGTAAAAGTCGGTGATGCGGTTGTAGACCATGTCCACCGCGGCACCCTGATGCCACAACTTGCCGTCGTGCCAAGTGAGTGCCGATGGATCGGCAATGGCGGCGGCAAGACCAAAGCGGGTAAACAACTGACGGAACAGTTCAAACTCCGGCGCCAGGTACTGCGCGACCGGGTCGTCGTCGACGATCAGCACCGATTGCAGTGGCGCTGTGCCACGCTGCAATCGCCACTCAGTCTGGAACATCTCAAACAGCGTCTGCTCCAGCGTATCGGCCTTGCGCTCAAGTGGAAACGCCCAATCCATGGCTTCGCAGCAGGACTGCTGGGCCCGTGCCAGCGCGACGTTGAGCAGTGCGCCGCCGGCATTGGTGTTGATCTCGATCAGTCGCGGTCCGTTGGCGCTGAGGTGAAAGTCAAAACCCATGCAGGCGCCGGTGGTGCCGAAGGCGTGTTGCGCAATCGCCGGCGCGCGCGCCAGGGCTTGCGCACGGTAGCCACTCAGGGCCGTGACGCGCTCAATCGCCGCCACCATCTGCGTGATTTGCTGTTCCATCTGGCGCGACACAAACACCACCGTTGACGAGAACAGGTGCGGCCGGGTTTGCGTGATGCCTTGCAGCAGCCCCTTGAGGCTGGGATCGCTTTCAAGTTGCTGGTGCAAGCGCTCCAGATTCAGGCTGCGGCAAAAGCTGCCCTGATTGAGAACTTCGGCGGAACAACTGGCCAGCAAGGCCGCCGGGCTTTGATCAATGGTCATGCGGATGATGTGGGGGCTGATCGGGTACTGCGCAAGCCTGGGTGAAGGCTTCTTTCATCACCTGCAAAGTGACATGGGTGATTTCAAACCGATCATGCAACTGCGCGTTGGCGAGTTTCAGAAAATCGTCATCGGCCTGCCCCTGCGGCAGTACCAGATGCGCTGTCAGCGTGATGTGTGAAGTGCCCGTGGCCCAGATGTGCAGGTCGTGCACACGTGTCACACCCGGCAGCGCCAAGAGGCAGTCCTGCACCGCCTGTGGGTCCACGCTGTCGGGCACGCCGTCAAACAGCAGGTGCAGTGATTGCTTGAACAGGCCCCAGGTCCCGATCAGGATCACCAGGGCAATCGCCAGGCTCGCCACCGGATCGAGCCAGAACCAGCCCTTCCACAGCGTCAGGGCACCGGCAACCACAACGCCGGCTGACACCAGCGCATCGGCGGCCATGTGGGTGAAGGCGCCGCGCAGGTTCAGATCATTCTTGCTGCCACGCATGAAGAGCAGGGCGGTTGCGGTGTTGATGACGATGCCGACGCCGGCCACCAGCATGACGGTGTTGCCCTGTGCGCCGTTCAGCGCTGGCGGCGCCAGCAGCCGGCCTATCGCTTCCCAGGCCAGCGCGCCGATCGCCACCAGTAGCATCAGCGCGTTGGCAAAGGCCGCCAGGATCGTGGCGCGCTTCCAACCGTAGGTGTGGCGCGCATCCGGGCGCAGACTGACTGCCAGCGCACCACCCCAGGCCAGTACCAGCCCGGCGACATCGCTCAGGTTGTGCCCGGCGTCGGCCAGCAGCGCCAGCGAGTTGACGCGCCAGCCGTAGAAGGCTTCGATGCCAACGAACAGCGCGTTGAGCGCAATGCCGATGGCAAAGGCGCGGTTGAAGTTGGGCGGGGTGTGGTCGTGGTCGGTGCTCATGCCCCGATTGTCCATGAGCGCCAGGCTTTGCTATTCGCTCTCGCCGGGTTTGTCGATGCCGAGCTTGCGCATTTTTTCCCACAGGTTCTTGCGGCTGATGCCCAGCGAGTCGGCACAGCACTGGATTTGCCATTGGCAGGCGCCCAGTGCGCGCACGATGAAGTCGCGTTCACATTCGGCCAGGTAGTCGCGCAGGCTGCCCGCAACATCCTGCTGTGCATTCAAAGGCGGTGCCGGTCGATCGAACAGAACGTCATGTGCAATCGTGCGGCCGTCGCTCATCAGGCTGGCCCGCTCCAGCGCGTTCTTCAGTTCGCGGATATTGCCGGGCCAGGGGTAGGCTTTGAGCGCGTGCTCGGCCGCCGCTGTCAGGG
>CAIWNX010000070.1 GCA_903914175.1 uncultured beta proteobacterium
CATCAGGGCCATCGGGCGAGTCCGGGCAACCAGACAGACTACGAAATCAAGGCCGGATATAAGTAAGCAGCCGATTCTTTTACAGAACAACACAAATTCTTCTTGCTATCCGGGAGGCATCCATATAGGTCCGCAATGACAGCCCCCTCACGAACCACGATAGGTTGAGTAACTCCAGGGGCTGACCAGCAGCGGCACGTGGTAGTGCTGTGCCGGCTGCGCAATACCAAAATCGATTTGAACTTTGCCCAGAAAATTGGGTTCCGGCAGCGCCACGCCGCGCGCCAGGTAATAGCCGGCCACATCGAACACCAAGCGGTAGCAGCCACGCTCAAGCGCCGCGCCCTCCAGCAGCAAGCCGTCCGGATTGCGGCCGTCCTGGTTCAGCACCAGTTGTTTGAGCAAGCTTGCCGATTCGCCAACGACCGCGTACAAAGCAACCACCATACCCGCTGCCGGCGTGCCGTGCATGGTGTCCAATACGTGGGTACTCAAGCCCATGGTGTGCCCCTTTTTGATGCCATGGCAAAGTGTATACACTTAAACCGTGGCAGCGGCAAAATGACCTCTTACGACAGCACCCTTCCCTACCCCCGCGATCTCGTCGGCTACGGCGCCCATCCGCCGCACGCGCAGTGGCCGGCAAAGGCCCGCATCGCGCTGCAGTTTGTCCTCAATTACGAGGAAGGCGGCGAGATGAGCGTGCTGCATGGCGACGCCGGCTCCGAGCAATTTCTCTCCGAGATGTTCAACCCGCCAAGCTTCCCGCAGCGCCACATCAGCATGGAAGGCATTTACGAATACGGCTCGCGTGCCGGCGTCTGGCGCATCCTGCGCGAGTTCGAGCAGCGCGGTCTGCCGCTGACAGTTTTTGGCGTCGCCATGGCCTTGGAGCGCCACCCGGAACTGGTACAGGCACTCAAGGCGCAAGGGCATGAGATCGCCTGCCATGGCTGGCGCTGGATTCATTACCAGGGCATGGACGAGGCGATTGAGCGCGAGCACATGGCGCGCGCCATGGCCATCACGGAGCGACTGACCGGTGAGCGACCCCTGGGCTGGTACACCGGGCGCGATAGCCCGAACACGCGCCGTCTGGTGGCGGATTACGGCGGCTTTGCCTACGACAGCGATTACTACGGTGATGACCTGCCGTTCTGGATGAAGGTGCGCAAGACCGATGGCAGCGTGGTGCCACAACTGATCGTTCCCTACACGCTCGACAGCAACGACATGCGCTTCTCGCTGCCCCAAGGCTTTTCGCAGGGCGATGATTTTTTCACCTACCTGCGCGACAGCTTCGACGCGCTCTACGCCGAAGGCGATCCATCCGGTCAGAACTGCCCCAAGATGATGAGCGTGGGCATGCACTGCCGCCTGCTCGGACGCCCCGGACGCATCGGCGCCCTGCAGCGCTTTCTGGACCATGTCGCCCAGCATGAGCAGGTCTGGGTTTGCCGGCGCATCGACATCGCGCAGCACTGGCGCAGCGTCCATCCCTTCACCGAGGTCGCAGCATCTTGAGTCTGAGCCTGTCCCAACTCAATGCGGCAAACCCGGACGAGGCAGCGGTACTGCTCGGCGGCCTGTATGAAAACTCGCCCTGGATCGCGCAAGCGGCGCTGGCGCAGCGCCCGTTTGCCTCGCTCGCACAGCTCAAGCACGCCCTGACGCAGATCGTCGATGCAGCCGGGCGCGAAGCGCAACTGGCGCTGATCCGCGCCCACCCCGAACTGGCCGGCAAGGCGATGGTCCGCAAAACGCTCACCATTGAATCGACACAGGAACAGGCGAGCGCCGGACTGAGCGACTGCAGTGCGCAGGAATTCGCCCGCTTGCAGCAACTCAACGCCGACTACAACACCCGCTTTGGCTGGCCCTTCATACTGGCGGTGCGCGGGCCGCGCGGTAGCGGGCTGTCGCGCCAGCAAATCATTGCCAGCTTCGAGCGGCGCCTGGCGAGCCCGGCGGACTTTGAGTTGCAGGAGTGTCTGCGCAACATCCACCGCATCGTCGAAATCCGCTTGAACGACAAGTTTGGCGTTGAGCCGACGTTGGGCAACCGGGTCTGGGATTGGCAAGAAGCCTTGAGTGTCCACAGCGACCCCGGCTTTGCCGAGAAGCAGCAACTGACCGTCACCTACCTCACGCCAGCGCACCGCGCCTGCGCCGCGCAGATTGGACAAACGATGCGGGACTGCGGCTTTGACGAAGTGGCACACGACGCTGTCGGCAATGTCGTCGGCCGCTACCACGCCAGCAAGGCAGACGCCAAAGTGCTGCTCACCGGCAGCCACTTCGACACCGTGCGCAACGCCGGCAAGTACGACGGACGTCTGGGCATCTTTGTGCCGATGGCCGCCGTGCGCGAACTGCATCGCGCCGGACGCCGATTGCCTTTTGGTATCGAACTCGTAGCTTTCGCCGAAGAAGAAGGGCAGCGCTACCAGGCGACCTTTCTGGCGTCGAGCGCGCTGCTGGGCGCTTTTCAAAGCGAGTGGCTAACGCAAAAAGATGCCGATGGCATCACGCTGCGCGAAGCGATGCAGCAAGCCGGACTGTCCCCGGACGAGATACCGACACTGCAACGCAACGCCGCGCACTACCTGGGTTTTGTCGAAGTCCACATCGAGCAGGGCCCGGTACTCAATGAACTGAACCTGCCGCTGGGCATCGTGAACTCCATCAACGGCAGCGTGCGCTACCTCGGAGAAATCAGCGGCATGGCCAGTCACGCCGGCACCACACCCATGGACCGGCGCCGCGACGCCGCCTGTGCGGTGGCCGAACTCATGCTCTATTGCGAGCAACGCGCGGCGCAGGACGGCGATTCGGTGGCCACGGTCGGCCTGCTCGAAGTGCCGGGCGGCTCTATCAACGTGGTGCCGGGACGCTGCCGCTTCTCAATCGACCTGCGCGCACCGAACGACGCGCAGCGCGACGCCCTGGTGCGCGACGTGCTGGCGCGCCAGCAAGCGATCTGCGCGCGCCGCGGCGTGCACGCGACGCTGCAGGAAACGCTGCGTGTGGCAGCGGCACCGAGCGCGAGCGCCTGGCAGACACGCTGGGAGCGCGCCGTTGCGGCACTCGGTCTGCCACTGCACACCATGCCCAGCGGCGCCGGCCACGACGCCATGAAGCTGCACGAAATCATGCCCCAGGCGATGCTGTTTGTGCGCGGCGAGAATGCCGGTATCAGCCACAACCCGCTCGAGTCGAGCACCAGCGACGACATGCAACTCGCGGTGGAAGCCTTTGCCCTGTTGCTCGAAAACCTTGCCAGCGAGTTCTGAACTTTTTCAAAGCACTTTTGCCATGACCACCTACGAACAACTTGACGCCTGGATCGATGCGCACTTTGACGAGCAGGTACGCTTTCTGCAGGAACTGATCCGTATCCCCACCGACACGCCGCCCGGCAACAACGCGCCACACGCCGAGCGCACAGCCGAGTTGCTGGAGGCAATGGGCTTGCCTGTCGAGAAGCACCCGGTGCCGCAGGCCGAAGTCGAGGCGCTGGGCCTGGCCAGCATCACCAACCTGCTGGTTCGCCGCAAATTCGGCCCCGGCACCACGGTGCTGCTCAACGCCCACGGCGACGTGGTGCCACCCGGTGAAGGCTGGAGCCAGGACCCCTATGGTGGCGAAATCGTCAACGGCAAAATTTACGGCCGCGCCGCCGCCGTCAGCAAATGCGATTTTTCGACCTACGCGTTTGCCCTGCGCGCGCTCGAAGCCGTGGCCCCACCTCGCAGCGGTTGCGTCGAGTTGCTGTTCACCTACGACGAAGAATTTGGCGGTCAGGCCGGCCCGGCTTGGCTGCTCAACAACAAGCTGATCCGTCCCGACCTGATGATCGCCGCCGGTTTCAGCTACCAGGTCATCACCGCTCACAACGGCTGCCTGCAACTCGAAGTCACGGGGCACGGCAGAATGGCACACGCCGCCATTCCCGACTCTGGCGTCGATGCGCTACAAGCGGCGGTGCACATCCTGCAGGCGCTGTATGCGGAAAACGCGCGCTACCGCCAAGTGTGCTCGGGCGTCGAAGGCATCACCCACCCGTATCTGAACGTCGGCACGATCGAAGGCGGCACCAATACCAATGTCATCCCCGGACGCGTCACTTTCAAACTCGACCGGCGCATGATCCCGGAAGAAGACCCGGCCAAGGTCGAGGTCACGCTGCGCCACATCATCGGCGCCGCCGCAAGCCAGTGCCCGGGCGTCACGGTCGATGTCAAGCGCATTCTGCTGGCCCGCGCCATGCAACCGTTGCCGGGCAACAAGCCACTGGTGCAGGCACTGCAAAAACATGGACAAGCCGTCTTCGGTGAGCCGATTCCGGCCCTGGGTACGCCCCTGTACACTGACGTGCGTCTGTTTTGCGAAGCGGGTATTCCCGGTGTCATTTACGGTGCCGGACCGCGTACAGTGCTGGAGTCCAATGCCAAGCGTGCCGACGAGCGGCTCGACCTGGAAGATTTGCGTCGCGCGACCAAGGTGATCGCGCGTAGCCTGAAAGATTTACTTTAATAAAAAGGAGTTTCAGATGAGTCAAGAACTTTCCCCCGCAGAGAACGCCCTGCGCGATGCAGCGCGCGAATACCACCGCACGCCGACGCGCGGCAAGATTTCGGTCACGCCGACCAAGCCGCTGCACAACCAGCGCGACCTCTCGCTGGCCTATTCACCGGGCGTCGCCTATCCCTGTCTGGACATCGAAGCGGACCCCTCGCTGGTTAACGAGTACACCTCGCGCGGCAATCTGGTGGGCGTCATCACCAATGGCACGGCGGTGCTGGGCCTGGGCGACATCGGCCCGCTGGCATCCAAACCGGTGATGGAAGGCAAGGGCTGCCTGTTCAAGAAGTTCGCCGGCATCGATGTCTTCGACATTGAACTGGCCGAGCGCGACCCCGACAAGCTGATCGAAATCATCGCTGCGCTGGAACCCACGCTGGGCGGCATCAACCTCGAAGACATCAAGGCACCCGAGTGCTTCTACATCGAGAAGAAGTTGCGCGAGCGCATGAACATTCCGCTGTTCCATGACGACCAGCACGGCACCGCCATCATCTCCAGCGCGGCCCTGCTCAACGGGCTGGAACTCGTGGGCAAACGCATCGAGGACGTGAAGGTCGCGGTCTCGGGCGCCGGCGCGGCGGCCATCGCCTGCCTGGACGTCATGGTCGGCCTCGGTGTGACACGCGAGAACGTCTATGTCTGCGACTCCAAGGGTCTGGTCTATGAAGGCCGCCCCGGTGGCTACGACGAATCGAAGGCACGCTTCGCGCAAAAGACCGAGTTGCGCACGCTGGCCGATGTCATCGTCAAGGCCGACGTCTTCCTCGGCTGCTCGACCGCTGGCGTGCTGACGCAGGCCATGGTCAAGACCATGGCCGACAAGCCCATCATCCTGGCACTGGCGAATCCGGAGCCCGAAATCCGCCCCGAGTTGGCCAAAGCCGTGCGGCCTGATTGCATCATCGCCACCGGGCGCTCGGACTACCCGAATCAGGTCAACAACGTTCTGTGCTTCCCCTACATCTTCCGCGGCGCGCTCGACTGCGGCGCGACCAAGATCACCGAGGCCATGAAGCTGGCCTGCGTGCGCCAGATCGCCGACCTGGCCAAGGCCGACATCAGCGAAGAAGTGGCAACCGCCTACGCCGGCAAGGAACTCGTGTTCGGCTCGGAATACCTGATCCCCACACCTTTTGATTCACGCCTGATCCTGCGCATTGCGCCGGCGGTCGCCAAAGCCGCTGAAGAGTCCGGCGTTGCCACGCGCCCGATCAAGGACATGGAAGCCTATCGCCAGCAGCTGTCGCGCTTTGTCTACCAAACCGGCATGTTCATGCGCCCGGTCTTCACGGCGGCCAAAGCGGTACCGATGCCAGACAAGCGCGTCGCCTACGCCGAAGGCGAAGACGAGCGCGTGCTGCGCGCCGTGCAGGTGGTGGTAGACGAAGGTCTGGCGCGTCCCATCCTGATCGGGCGCCCGGCTGTGATCGAGGCGCGCATGCTCAAGGCCGGACTGCGCATTCGTCTGGGCAACGACGTCGATTGCGTCGATCCGGAAGACGATCCGCGCTTCCGCCAATACTGGGAGACCTACCACGGCCTGATGGGCCGGCGCGGTGTCTCGATAGAAGCCGCCAAAGCGGCAGTGCGGCGCTCGACCACCACCATCGCCGCGCTGATGCTCAAGCTCGGCGATGCCGACGCGATGCTGTGCGGTCTGCACGGCCGGTTTGACGTGCACCTGGACCATGTGCGCGACGTTATCGGCGTCAAGAAAGGCGCCTCCGGTTTTGCCGCCCTGAACGCGCTGATGCTGGAAAAACGCACGCTCTTCATCGCAGACACCTTCGTCAACGAAGACCCGGACGCCGAACAACTCGCCAGCATCGCGCTGATGGCGGCCGAGGAAGTGCAGCGCTTTGGCTTGCCGCCGAAAGTGGCCTTCCTGTCGCACTCGATGTACGGTTCTTCCAGCCGCAAATCGGCTGTCAAGATGCGCCTGGCACACGAACTGTTCAGCGCCATGGCGCCCGATATCGAATGCGACGGTGAACTGCAAGGCGACGCGGCGCTGTCCGAAGACATGCGCCACGCCACGCTGATGGGCAGCAAGCTGCAGGGCGAAGCCAACGTGCTGATCTGCCCGAATCTGGACGCTGCCAACATCCTGTTCAACGTGCTCAAAATGACAGGCGGCAGCGGTGTCACGGTCGGACCAATTCTGCTCGGTGCCGCCGCCTCGGCCCATGTGCTGACCTCATCGGCCACCGTGCGCCGCGTTGTCAACATGACCGCACTGGCTGTTGCCAACGCAGCCCAGCGACGGGCTGTTTAATTCACGCGTGAGAAGTCGATAAAGCCATGCTCCACGTCAGTTGACAACAACTTGACGTGGACTTTGTCGCCGACCTGCAAACCGCCTGCCCCGCTCACCACCTTGCCGTCGGCGGGCGGTGAGAGCAGGCGCACCCAGGTGCCTTCGCTGCTGGCACCGGTGACGATGGCGTCAAAGCGCTCACCGATGCGCGATTCGAGCACGATCGCGGCCTCGGACTTGCGCATGCGTCGCTCCACTTTTTGCGCTGCGTTTTCCTGTTGTGTGCAATGGGTGGCAAGCTCAGCCAGTTCGGTATTCGAGTAAGGCGCGCGCTGGTTCTGCAGCGCAGCCTTGAGCAGGCGCGAGGTAATCAAGTCGGGAAAACGCCGGTTCGGCGCAGTGGAGTGCGTGTAATCGCGCACCGCCAGACCGAAGTGGCCAATCGGCGCTTCACCGGGCGCTTCCACCACATACTCGCCTGAGCCCATGAGCTTGACAACGACCAGTGACAGATCGGGAAAGCGCAAGGGGTCCGCCTTGTGGCGCTTGGCAAGAAACGCTTCCAGCGCTTTCGAGTCTGGCTCATCTGGCAGCGCTTCACCGTATTCCTTGGCCAGCGCCACGATCCGCAACCAGCGCTCGGGCGAACGCACGACCCGGCGCAGGGACGCGCCGCCGCGCCTGGCAAGGTAACGCGCGGTGCAGCCATTGGTGGCGATCATCACTTCCTCAATCAACTGGCGCGCCCGGTTGTGCACCTGCTGTTCGATGCCGACCACCTGCTCGCCCTCGAACACCGCGCGCGGCTGAAAGGTTTCGAGTTCCAGCGAGCCCTGGGCGCGGCGGCGCTGGCGCAAGCGCTGGGCCAGCGCGTCCTGCGCCCGCAGTTGCGCCTCCATGCCGAGCACGACGGCGGCCGCCTCGGGCAGCGGCCCCTGTCCGTCGATCCAGGCGCTGACCGCGTCGTAGGCGAGCTTGGCCTTGTTGCGCACCAAGGCCCGATAAACGGTAGCGCCCGACAACACCGCATCGGCATCAAACACCATCTCGGTCACCAGGGCCAGACGGTCCTCGCCGAAGTTGAGGGACGTCAGATCGGTGGACAAGCGCTCGGGCAGCATCGGAAAGATGCGCGCCGAGGTGTAAACAGTGGTTGTGTTGAGCAGCGCGTGTTCGTCAATCGGGCTGCCCTGCGGCACCAGCGCATCGACGTCGGCAATCGCCACCCACAGCCGCACCGCCCCCTGCGCCAGCGGCTCGCAGGCGGTCAATTGATCGAGGTCGAGCGAGTCGTCGTTGTCGATCGAACACCAGAGCAAGGCCGTGAGGTCGTGAATATCGGCTTTGCTCTCACGCGCTGCCCCGGCGATGGCACTGAGTTGCTGCTCAACGCGCGCCGAGAACTCGGGCTCAAGCCCACGATCAAGCATGGCACGCGTGGCAATGCGCACGAGGTCGGAGCGGTGATGGTGGTGTGGTGGCTTCATCAGCCTTTGGCCCGCCGCCGTTCACGCTGCATGAAAAGATACAGGCCTTCCACCTTATCGCGCGCCCAGGGTGTCTTGCGCAGAAACTTCAGACTCGATGCAACGCTGGGGTCGCTGGTGAAGCAGCGCAGCGGAATGCGCTGCCCCAGCTCAATCCAGCCATAGTGCGCCACCAGCGCGGTGACGATGGCCTCCAGCGTCAGGCCATGCAGTGGATTGCGGACTTGGGTCGGGGGCTCAGGAGGAACTTGCATGACGCGATTTTGGCACCAGCGGCCGCCATCGACGCGCGCCAGCTAGAATACGGCCCTCGGAAGCGTGGCAGAGTGGTCGATTGCACCGGTCTTGAAAACCGGCGACGGGAAACCGTCCGTGAGTTCGAATCTCACCGCTTCCGCCACTGACTTGCGGATGCTGTTGACGCAAGTCCAGCAGTTGGAGCCATCACCATGAGGAGCAAGCATGCTGGACGAAAACCCTCATTTCGTTTTCATCAACCAGGCCTTTCCGCACATCGGGAAAAAGCTGCAAACCTTCTGGGGCTACCCTGAGTTTGCGCTCTACATGAGCAGTTTGCTCCAGGACACCCGCAACGGCAGCCGCAAAGGCTTTCCATTTGACGTGCTGATGGCACTCAACGGCCTGTCCGAGGAGCACGAGAAAGAATTCCCGCAGTTGACCACCCAGACTGACACATGGTCCTCTTCCAAAAGATTCTGAACCCGGCCCAGACTTTTGCACGGGTCTGCAGTGTGTTGCTGGTCCTGGTGTGTTTGCCCACGCTTGCCATCGATATGCCCAAACAGCGTGTCAGCGCCGGCGGCATCGCCATGATCGGCCTTGGCGTTTCAGCCCAAGCGCCGCGCGCCAGTTTCAATGGCGTGCCGGTGCTGGTGGTACACGACAGCGCACAGTGGACTGCCGTGGTTGGCATTCCGCTGGCGGCGCAGCCGGGTCATGCCAGCCTGCGCGTGCAGCACGGGGCTGCGCCAGAGACCAGCGTGAGCTTTGAGATCAAGCCGTTTCACTACGCCGAGCAGCGTCTGAAAGTGGCGCCCGGTCATGTCGATCTGACGCCGACCGACCTGGCCCGCTTTGAACGCGAACGCAGCCACACGGCAGAGGTGATGGCGACCTTCACGCCAGAACAACCCAGCAGCCTGCAATTGCGACAACCAACCAGTGGTCGCGCCTCAAGCTCGTTTGGCTTACGCCGTGTCTTCAATGGCCAAGGACGCAATCCGCACAGTGGCATGGACATCGCGGCCGCGCAAGGTGCGCCGGTGCTGGCTGCAGCCAGCGGTGTGGTGATCGATACCGGCGACTATTTCTTCAATGGCAACACGGTCTGGCTGGACCATGGCTCGGGGTTGCTGACCATGTATTGCCACCTCTCGGCGATCCAGGTCAAGGTCGGCGAGCAGGTCAAGGCTGGCGCGCGCATCGGCCAGGTCGGTGCCACCGGACGCGCCACCGGTCCACACCTGCACTGGTCCGTCAGCCTGAACCGTGCGATGGTGGATCCGGCCTTGCTGCTCGATCCTGCGGCGCATGGCGCCAGCGGCCCCTGATGCGAATCGACAAGTGGCTGTGGGCGGCGCGCTTTTTCAAGACGCGCTCACTGGCAAGCGACGAAATCAAACACGGCCGCGTGCAAATCGATCAGCACGATGTCAAGCCGTCCCACGAGGTTCGCATCGGTGAGTTGATCAGCATCGTGCAGGCCAAGATCCCGCGCACGGTGGTCGTTAAAGGCATCAGCGAACAGCGCGGACCAGCGCCAGTGGCGCAACAACTCTTTGAGGAAACACCGCAGAGTCTGCAGCACCGCGCTCAGTTGATCGAGCGCCAGCGCCTGAGCCCGGAGCCGGCGCTAAGCCTGGAACACGGCCGCCCGACCAAGCGGGACCGGCGGGAATTACAAAAGGGTTGGGATGCGCAGTAGGGCGTCGCGCTAGATTTCCGGCTTTGGGTGTCGGCCTTCGACAACAAAAGTCCCCGACCGTTTCAACTCCTGATAATTCCCCACGATCTCGATCAAACGCGACATCGGGAACGGCTTGACCAGATAGGCATCAGCCCCCAGCCGCTGCGCCTGATAGAAATTATTGGGGTTGCTCAGGCCCGAGATCAGGATGATGTAGGCATCCTTGAGTTCGGGTTCACTCTTGATCATTTCGCAAACCTGGAATCCGGTAATGGAACCTGGCATCACGATGTCGAGCAGGATCACAGCCGGCTTCTCCTGCTTCGCGATCATCAACGCCTCCACCGCACCGCAGGCCTCGATGAGGGTGAACGGAGTCTCTTTCAACGCGAGACGCAGCAGCTTTCGGGTTGAGTCCTGATCGTCAACGATCAAGATCTTTTTCTTTACAGGATCAGAGAACATTTCAACTTTTTGCCTCAAGAAATTGATGGGCTTCACGGGATTTTCATTGCAGCGCCGAGTGTGACAACCTGCCCACTGGATGAAATGGTGGGACGTGAAGGACTTGAACCTTCGACCAAAGGATTATGAGTCCTCTGCTCTAACCAACTGAGCTAACGTCCCGACCGAAGCCCGGATTGTAGTGGCCTACTTGTGGTGGCTCAGGGCGTT
The DNA here is from genome assembly GCA_903914175.1 of uncultured beta proteobacterium. GTDB lineage: Bacteria > Pseudomonadota > Gammaproteobacteria > Burkholderiales > Burkholderiaceae_C > Rhodoferax. Next base: position 10,934 of record CAIWNX010000070.1, read on the forward strand.
ACTGACGAGCTTGGAGGTGATGTCGACAATCTGGATCATGCGGTCATAGGCCATGCGCGTCGGGCCGATCACGCCCAGGGTGCCGACCACCTGGCCATCGACTTCATAGGGCGCGCTGACGATCGAGAGTTCTTCAAAGGGCACGACCTGGCTCTCGCCGCCGATGAAAATGCGCACACCTTCGGCTTGGCCCGCAATGTCGAGCAGGCGCATGAGCTGCGCCTTTTGTTCAAACAGGTCAAAGGCACGGCGCAGATGCCCCATGTCGTGCGAAAAATCGGTGACGGCCAACAGGTTGCGCTCGCCCGAGATCACCACTTCGTCCTTTGTTTCGGCCATGGCTTCGGTACTGACCGCCACCGCTGCCTGCATCAGGCTGGCAATTTCCGAGCGCAGCGATTCGACCTCGCTTTGCAGTCGCTCACGCACCTGCTCGATGGCCAGCCCGACGTAGTGGCTGTTGAGGTAATTGGCCGCCTCCACCAGTTGCCCCTGCGAGTAATCGACTTCAGTGAAGATGACGCGGTTTTGCACATCGCCCTCGGGCGAGACGATGATCACCAGCAGGCGCCGCTCGGACAGGCGCAGGAACTCGATGTGGCGAAACACCGATGAGCGGCGCGGCGCGATCACGATGCCAACAAACTGCGATAGATTCGACAACAGGTTGGCAGCGTTGGAGATAACCTTTTGCGGGTGATCGGGCGCCAGGCTGTGCGCGGCAAACTGACCGCGCCGCACGGTGAGCATGGTGTCAACAAACAATCGGTAGCCACGTGCCGTCGGGATGCGCCCGGCCGAGGTATGGGGGCTGACGATCAGTCCGAGTTCCTCCAGATCGGACATGACATTGCGGATGGTGGCGGGCGACAGGTCCAGCCCGGAGGCTTTGGAGAGCGTGCGCGAACCCACCGGCTGCCCATCGGCGATGTAGCGCTCAACCAGGGCTTTCAATAACAACTTGGCACGATCATCGAGCATCGGGCCATTTTAGTGATGTAATTTTAGAACGGGCAAATAGCAATTTATGTTAGCGATTACTTTCGCTACAAGCCTTGCTATTACTCGTTCTAAAAAAATACCACTAACTCCAAGTTGAATTCTTTGTACTAAACAGACATCCCCTAAATTACAAATTTTCAATGTAGTACAAAACCGCTTGACTACTCTGTCAGCAGATGACACAATGTAATTTGTGGGGTATGTCATAAAGTTTCTATTAGTACAAATTTGACACAAACGTCTGAAAATGAGCAAAAACCTCATCCTTCGTAACAAAATTTGGCATCTTCGCTTCATGATGAAGGGAGTCATGATAGCTGAAAGCACTCATACTGCGAATCTGCGCGAGGCAGAAATGATCCTTGCTCGTCGTAAGAGTGAACTGATCCAAGACGTGATCTTGGATGACAAACGGATCTCCAAATTCCACGCTGCCATCGACGCCTTCGTCAACTCAAGACACACCGAATCTTCCAAGAAGTACGCGACGTACTCAATGAGCAAGTTCAGAGTGATCGCTGACAATGATCTGAAGAAAATTGAACGCCACTCAGTCCTCAAAGTTGTGGCAGATTTGAAGACAACCAACAAACTGAGCACTGTCGGAATCCACATTCGCTATTGGAACTCATTCGCTAATTGGTGTCTGAAGGAGAAGTATCACATCTGTGGAAAGATTGAAAACATAAAGAATGTGGAAGGCAAGACACGTTGGCTAACAAAGAGCGAGCAAGAAGCACTGCTTAAAGCCCTTGATCCAACAGCGCCTTACACAAGCCCAACTGACCACAAGACAAACTGTAAGCAAGACAATTACGACTTCACCATCCTATGCCTTGACACAGGCGTCAGATACAGCGAAGGCGCTTCGCTCGAATGGTCACACGTGGACTTGCATCGAGGCGTCATCTATGTGAAGCGTCAAAAGCATGGAAATCCAACGACACTCAGCATGACAAATAGGCTGAAGGAAATACTTCTTCGTCGCAGCGAAGGCAGTGGACACTATGTTTTTCCAATGAAAGTAGGCAAGAATCACAGCAGAGGATGGATGACTGCTGCTGTCACAAGAGCAAAGCTGAACACAGCGCATGGCAACGTGACTGTGCACACGCTTCGTCACACCTATGCTGCCACGATGATTCAGAATGGCGTTCAGCTGAACCAAGTTCAGCACTTGTTGGGTCACAAGAACATCGCCATGACCAATCGCTACGCACATTTCATCAAACAAGACGTAGCAGTCAAAGCAGCTGAAATTCTGAACGCAATAAATGACCCCAAGAGCGTTCCAACGCAAGCCCCCACAAGCGTCTAACGCACCACGACAGTAGAGTCGCTGCTGCTACACGCCGAAAGTCGCTCTATGGGGCTGTGTGGGGGCTTGCTTTGGATGTTGCAGCGTGGGCATTCGTGCGTGGCACGATGCTTGTTGTTTCTTGTCAAAGAGGCAATAATCGAATGCGCATGGGGCAAATCTTTTGCTTCTGACAAAAATAAGGGCGAGATGAAGAGAAGCAACCTACAGCTTGAAGCTGATGCTGCCGATCGCGTGTGCATTGCGCTTTCTCGCCTTGTTCACGCCAAATCGGAAGCTGACAGACAACGAGCGAACAAATGGGTCTTGGTGTGGGAAATCTACTACGCCAAGATCAGCGGGATCAGTTTCAATTCACTTCAGCCAAAGTCAGCAAGTCGCAATTTCGATGAGCAAGAAGGCACCAAGAGCGCAGAAGCCGATTCGTCGCTGCTACACCGTGCTGCAAAACGTTGTCAAAGGTTCTATCGTGCGTTTCGATGGATCGTTCAGCGAGAACATCCACATGCGACGGGATCACAGCTTAATTTTGACTTCAGCGTATCTGCGACTAGATGATCTCTAGGCGCGACAGTAGTGTCGATGCCGAGCCATGCTGTAAGTCGTTCTGAGAAGCTGTGTGGCGTCTTCCTTTGGATGTTGCAGCGAGGGCATTCGTGCGTGGCACGATTGCTCGGTGTTCGGTCTTCACACAGAGGCGCGCGAAGCACGGCTCTGTGGGCTGTTCAAAATGGCACATGACTCTGTGAAGTTGAACTGCACGTCTTCCACTCGCCATCACTCGATGAACTGAGCGCACTTTCGCATTCGGATCGACGCACTTCGACAAGCTGACGATGATCAGCATCAAGACAAATGCGAAAAAGTGTCGAAAACTACAGAAATCAGTAAAAGCGCCCTTGACGCGCGTCGAAATTGGACTTCGAATCAACTTGTTTCATTCTTGAAAATAATTTCAATTTTGATGACCAAGATTTCTGCTGTCACGTTCAAACATCAAGGGACTTATATGGCTCTTACCTTCAAAAGAATAATAAGCAATGCGTTCTCAATCATATTAACTTCATTGATATTGTCTGCATGCGGTGGCGGTGGTGGCGCAACCAATCAACCAACAACCGTGACCATTACATGTCCCAATGGAGCAAGTAAAACAGCAGCAACACTTGATTTGGCGAATACACAATGTGCATCGCCAACAATGCTGCTAATTTCTCCTGTGAATAACACAGCATCAGTTTCAGTAGATGTGTTCACTAGTATTGACGTAACAACAGACAGCACACTTGATATCAGCAGCCTCACATCGCCAAATGTCGCACTTAACGCAGGTCTAAATTCAATTAGTGGCACTGTGTCTGCTGTTGGATCAAAAGCATTTAAGTTCACTCCATCGTCGAAACTGAATTACGGGCAATCATACGCATTCAGCGCATCAGTAAAAGACACCTTAGGAAAAACGCTTGTAATCAATATTGCATTTACAACGGCTTCAGTATCATGTGTGGCACCACAAGTGCCAAATAGCACAGGAGATGGGTGCGTTACGCCGATTACTTTTGTATGCCCAAATGGTGCAAGCAAGACAGCTGCAACACTTGATTTGGCAAAAGCGATGTGTGAGCCACCACAAATACTTTCAATGTCGCCGTTAAATGGCAGTGCTGTTTCAGTGGACACATTCAATGGAATTAATGTAGTCACAGATAGCACACTTGATTCAAGTAGCATAACAAACTTGACTGTAACGCTCAGTACTAGTGGCACTTCTGTTGTAGGAACAGCATCGGCAGTCAGCACATTTGGATTTAAGTTTATGCCAACCTCGAATCTTGGTTATGCACAAACATACACGTTCTCTGCTGCTGTCAAAGATACAATGGGTCGAACACTTTCAGCAAGCAGTACTTTCACTACGGCGGCTGCTCCAATCGTAGTCACGCCAACACCAACTGTGACGCTGAATAGCTCTTTAGCGACAGTTTATCATGGGGACAGTGTAACACTAACATGGTCATCCACTAACGCAACATCGTGCACTGCAAGTGGCGGGTGGAGTGGATCAGTCGATACTTCAGGCACTCAGTTAATAAGTGCTTCGACTCTCGGAACACTAAATTTCTCAATCGTATGTTCGGGATCCAATCTTTCTGCTAATGCTTCAAGTGCAGTTGTTGTAGCGGAAAAACCATTTTTCACGGAAATGCCAAATGCCTTTGATGATCCAAATACAGTCTTGACGATTGGAAATGGTGTTATTGCAAATTTCGTAAATGCTGTTGCAGTTGATCTAAACAATGATGGCAAATCAGAGCTTGTGCTGCTGTTACATAATTGGACAGTAACAGCCATAATAGAACCATGTCCGAATCGATTAGCAATTTTTTCGCTTGATTCGAATAATAAATTTGTTGAAACCACTTCGCAATATATTGTTGGATCAACTAACATTAATTCTTGTGGAGAATCATTTGAAGTAGTTGATATAAATCGTGATGGAAAGCTTGACATTATCTTTGCAACCGAACAGACGGATGGTCGTCAAACAACTTCTGGTCAAGGCTATACCGCAGCAGATATATTACGAGTGCCAGGAAATCTTATAGGTTTTGTATCGCAACCAAACGGAAAATGGATCCTTCAAACGTTTGGTCCTCCTGATGCCTATTACAACTTGGCACTTGGGACAAATGCGGTCAGCAGTACATTTATTACTGCAGGTACTCTGGGTTACACCCCGAGAAATAATCAATACATATACCAGGGAGGCAATTTTGTAGAGCTGACAAGCACGTTGCCAAATATTAGCTCGCCTGCTGCTCAATTTCTTAGTACACAGTCAGATAGCAAAAGTGATATTTTGATTCAAGCATCACCGTATCCACACACTGCTCTTGACGCATACTTATTGGATATAAATGGAAACTGGAATCAGACAGACTCTAATGTATCTCCGTATCCACTTCTAGCCACAGAAACTGCAATAACTACGCGTGGCACTGTTTCTACTGATGTAGTAAACATTAACGGCACACCTACTGCTTTATTAGGTCTTGATGGTTCGTGTCGTATTAAACTAACTCCGTCGTCACGGTCAATTGCAGTGATACGATTGCTCGCTGGCACTATTAATAATTATATTCCAGGACAGGTTCTTTATAGTAATAACGAGATAGTTGGA
>CAIWNX010000071.1 GCA_903914175.1 uncultured beta proteobacterium
AGCACTTAGGAAACCAGGCTGCTTGGCATATTGTCCCTCTGTCATATGGTCGTGGGCTGGTGTGGATAATTGCAAATTACGAAAGGTTGGATTGTAATTTATCAAGAATTTATCCACAAGGTGGGAAAACTCGCGAATTATCAGTTTCCAGACTGACACAGGGCAGACAAATTTGCATTTTTCAGGAAAAACAAAAGTTTGCGATAATCACCGGTTCCTCTGATTGTGTCAGAGGAGATAAAACAACGGCCCACCCATTTCTTAAAATTTGCGGGCCGTCATTGAGCCCTTTAGGATTTTCAAAATGAAACGCACTTACCAACCCTCCAAGATTCGCCGCGCCCGCACCCACGGCTTCCTGGTTCGCATGAAGACCCGTGGCGGCCGTGCGGTGATCAATGCGCGCCGCGCCAAGGGCCGCAAGCGCCTGGCTGTCTGATTTCGGCGACCTGCCTCGCGCGATGCGGACACGCAGTTTTGTCGTTACACCCAAGTGCAGCGACTGAAAACGCGCAACCAGTTTCAGGCCGTTCTGAACGGCACAACCGTGGCACGTACGGCCCATTTCGCTTTGCACCGTGCCACATTGGACGCGTCGATAGGTCGGTCAACTGCGCCTGAACCTTTGGCCCCACCCGTGATGACACTCTTCCCTATACAAGACGTGTGGATGGGTGCGTTTGTGCCTAAGCGCTGGGCCAAGCGGGCTGTGACCCGTAACGCCATCAAGCGCCAGATCTACAGTGTTAGCGTCGACTTTGAATCGGTATTGGCCAGAGCAGCGCATGTTGTGCGTTTGCGCACGACTTTCGATCGCAGCCAATTCACCAGCGCCACTTCTGATCGGCTCAAAGAAGCGATCCGCGGCGAGTTGCAGCAACTGTTTGCCAAGGCATCGATCCCCCGGCCCACGCCAAACCTGTTGACGGATAGCCCATGATCAAGACCCTGTTGATTGGCTTTGTCAAGGGCTATCGCTTGTTGCTCAGTCCGTGGCTGGGCTCGTCCTGTCGGTTCGAGCCGACTTGTTCTGTTTACTCATTGCAGGCACTGCAAGCGCATGGTGCCGCAGCCGGTTCCTACTTGACGCTGGCGCGACTGGCGCGCTGCCATCCCTGGTGCGAGGGTGGCGCTGATCCCGTGGCGTCCGAACCGCCCCGGCTTTTTAGCCGACTGATTCCCCATTTCACTCAAAAGAAGTCTTCATGAACGATATTCGTCGCACCATTCTGTGGGTGATTTTTGGTTTTTCCATGGTGTTGTTGTGGGACCAGTGGCAGGTTTACAACGGACATAAAGCCACTTTCTTTCCTGGTGCCAATAAGGCGGTCTCGACCGCCGGTGCACCGGCGGCGCCGTCAAGTGTTCCTGGCATTGTGACGAACCCCGCTGCGGCGGTCGCAGGGGTGCCTGGGGCTGCGGCGCCGGTTGCTGTGGCTGAGGCACCGGTTGCGCCGCGTGAGCGTTTGGTGGTGACGACCGATGTGCTCAAGCTGACGTTTGACTCGCAGGGTGGGTCCTTGCTGCAGACCGAATTCCTGCGCCATGTCGATATGGCTGACAAGAGTAAAAATGTTGTCTTGCTGGACGAGGATGGTAAGGATCAGAGCTATACCGCGCAAACTGGTCTTTTTGGCAGTGTCGGAGGGGCGGCATTGCCGACCCACAAGACCATCATGACCGTGGTTCCGGGTGGGCGCGCTCTCAAGGACGGTGAAAAGGAACTGATGCTGCGTTTCGAGTCACCCGAGATGGGTGGCGTCAAATTGGTGAAGACTTACACCCTGACTCGCGGTGCTTATGCGATCGCGGTTAAGCACGAAGTCATCAACGTGGGTGCTACGCCTGTATCACCGCAACTCTATTTGCAGATTGTTCGTGACGGGAATATTCCCGTATCCAAGGTGCCCGCGCCAAAACTGTTGCAATGGTTTGGAATCCAGAACATGCCCTCTTTCAGTTCAACTTTTACGGGGGCTGCTGTCTATACCGACGCTAAGAAGTACCAAAAAGTCGAATTCAAGGACATCGACAACAACAAGTTTGACATCGAAAAAAGTGCAACAAATGGCTATATCGCCATGGTGCAGCATTACTTTGCCAGTGCCTGGTTGCTGGGCGATGGCATCAAGCGTGACCTGTTCATGCGTAAGACCGAGTCTAAGCTCTACGCGGTGGGCATGATCACGCCACTGGACGCGATTGCCCCGGGTGCCAGCTAGACGGTGGAGGCCAAATTTTTTGCCGGCCCACAGGAAGAAAAGATGCTGGAGTCTTTGGCCCCCGGACTTGAGCTGGTGAAGGATTACGGCTGGCTCACGATTCTGGCAAAGCCGCTGTACTGGTTGCTCGACAAGATTCAGAGCTTTTTGGGCAACTGGGGCTGGTCGATCATGGCCCTGGTGCTGTTGCTGAAAGCGGCTTTTTATTGGCTCAATGCCAAGGCCTATGCCAGCATGGCCAAGATGAAAGCCATCAATCCCAAAGTGACCGAAATGCGTGAGCGTTTGAAGGACAATCCGCAGCAGATGCAGCAGGAGATGATGCGCATCTACCGTGAAGAAAAGGTCAATCCGATGGGCGGTTGCTTCCCGATCATGATCCAGATTCCGGTCTTCATTGCTCTCTACAACGTGTTGTTATCTAGCGTGGAGATGCGTAACGCGCCTTGGGCCATGTGGATTACCGACTTGTCCTCGTTGGATCCTTACTTTATTTTGCCGGTGGTCATGACCCTGACCACGGTGTTGCAGACGGCGCTGAACCCGGCGCCACCGGACCCGATGCAGGCCAAGATGATGTGGTTCATGCCGCTGGCCTTCAGCGTGATGTTCTTTTTCTTCCCGGCCGGTTTGGTGCTGTACTGGATTACCAACAACGTGCTGTCGATTGCGCAGCAGTGGATCATCAACACCCGCATGGGTGTGCCGCCGCAGTTCAACCTGCCCAAGTTCAAGTAGAAAAGGGCCGCGCAAGCGGCCCTTCTGCCATGTAGCTTCATGCTTGCAAGCCCGAATCAACCCATTGCCGCAATCGCTACGGCGCCCGGGCGCGGGGCGGTCGGTATTGTGCGGGTTTCAGGTCAGCGGCTTGCGCCTCTGATCGAAGCGCTGTGCGGGCAGGTCCTGAAGCCGCGTGAAGCGACTTACCTGCCGTTTCGTGCCCAGGATGGCGCCATCATTGACCAGGGTCTTGCGATTTATTTCCCGGCACCGCATTCGTTCACGGGTGAGGATGTGCTGGAACTGCAGGCGCATGGTGGTCCCGTGGTGTTGCAACTTTTGCTGGCGCGTTGCCTGCAGGCTGCGGCAGAAATGGACCACAGCACAGGACAAGCCAGACTGGCCGGCCTGCGCGTGGCAGAGCCTGGCGAGTTTTCACAACGTGCGTTTCTCAACGACAAGATTGATCTGGCCCAAGCAGAGGCGATTGCCGACCTGATCGATGCCAGCACCGAGGCGGCTGCGCGCAGTGCCAGCCGCTCCTTGTCGGGTGCCTTTTCGGCGGAAATTCATGTGCTGCGTGATGCGCTCATTCAACTGCGCATGCTGGTCGAGGCAACGCTGGATTTTCCTGAGGAGGAAATCGACTTCTTGCGCCAGGCCGATGCAATCGGACAACTCACAAGGTTGCGACAGATCCTGGGCACGGTACAGCAGCGGGCGCGACAAGGGGCACTGCTGCGCGACGGGATCAAGGTCGTGATCGCCGGGCAGCCCAACGCCGGCAAATCCTCCCTGCTCAATGCACTGGCCGGAGTCGAACTGGCGATCGTGACGCCGATTGCCGGCACCACCCGCGACAAGGTGCAGCAAACCATCCAGATTGAAGGTGTTCCGGTGCACGTGGTGGATACAGCCGGTCTGCGCGACAGTGACGACGAGGTCGAAAAAATCGGCATCGCCCATGCCTGGGGCGCGATCGAGGCGGCTGATGCGGTTTTATTTCTGCACGATCTGACCCGCATCGATACCGGCGATTACCTGATTGCCGATGCCGTGATTGCAGACACGCTGGTGCAAAAACTCTCGAGCAAAGTTCCGGTTATCGATATCTGGAACAAGCTTGATGCCTGTGTTGCGCCGCTGCCTGCGGGCGGTTTGGCGTTATCGGCGAAGACGGGCGCCGGACTGGACGCATTGCGCCACATACTATTGGAGCTGGCGGGTTGGCAAGCCAACACAGAAGGTGTCTATCTGGCGCGGGCGCGGCACGTCGATGCCTTGCACCGGGTGGAAGAACACCTGCAGGAGGCACAAGTCCATTTGGCAGCGCAGGCGCAGTCACTCGATCTACTCGCCGAAGAACTGCGGCTGGGGCAAAACGCTTTGGGTGAAATAACCGGCGAATTCACGTCCGATGACCTGCTGGGGGTCATCTTTTCCCGGTTTTGCATCGGCAAATAAGCTGGCTTCAGTGCCCCGAAAAATCGACCAGGGTGAACAGTGACAGACCGCCGGCGCGCAGTCTGTCAGAGCCGCCCAATTCCGGCAAGTCGACGATAGCGGCGCCTTCCATCACCTGTGCACCGAGTTTTTCCAGCAATTTCTTGCCGGCCATCATGGTGCCGCCGGTGGCGATCAGGTCGTCAATCAAAAGTACGCGCTCACCGGGCTTGACCGCATCCGTGTGCAATTCAACGGTGGCGCTACCGTATTCGAGCTCATAGGTTTCCTCAACCGTTGTGAAGGGCAGTTTGCCCTTCTTGCGAATCGGGATGAAGCCGACATTCAACTCATAAGCCACGACAGAGCCCAAAATGAAACCGCGCGCATCAAGACCCGCGACCACATCGGGGCGCAGGGCCGGGTCCATGTAGCGATGAACGAAGGCATCGATTAAAACCCGGAACACCTTGGCTTCCTGCAGCAGCGGCGTGATGTCACGGAACTGCACACCTGGCGCGGGCCAATCGGGCACGGTGCGGATGTGGTCTCGGAGGTACTGGTTGACGCTGAAGTTTTGCATGGCACATCGGGGAGAGGCTCGGAGCTCTATTGTGCATCGGGCTGCGTCGATGCCGCTCAGCAACAGATTAGCCCACGAGCAATACTTGCTCTGCCAGCGCCAGCGCCTCTGCTTTGCCGGAGAGCACCAGCGTATCGTTGTCTTCAATCACCGGATCCTGCGCGATGGACATGACCTTGCCGTCGCTGCGGCGCAAACTGACGACGCGAACGTCCAAGCCTGGCAGCGTGATCAACTGACTGACGCGTTGGCCAATGCAGCGGGCCGCCAGTGGCAAGGTCAGCGATGTCAAGCGCTCCTGGTGCAGTTCATCGACTGAGTCGTCGTCGGCCCCATGGAAGTAGCCGCGTAGCAGGTTGTAACGCGCATCGCGCTGGCCCTGCACGATGCGCAGCACACGTCGCACCGGCACCCCAACCAGTGCCAGCGCATGGGTGGCCAGCATCAGTGAGCCTTCGATAGCTTCGGGCACGACTTCAGTGGCACCGGCTTGGCGCAGTGCCTCCAGATCATGGTCATCCTGGGTGCGCACGATGACGGGCACCTGGGGTGCGTGGGCACGGGTATGGGCCAGCACCTTCATGGCGCCGGGCACTTCAAGGTAGGTGATGACGACAGCGCTGGCGCGCGCCAGCCCCGCTGCCATCAAGGCCTGCAAGCGCGCCGCATCGCCAAAGACCACCGAATCACCAGCCGCAGCGGCCTGGCGCACGCGGTCGGGGTCAAGGTCGAGTGCCATGTAGGGAATGCCTTCAAGGTCGAGCATGCGCGCCAGATTCTGGCCGCAGCGTCCGAAGCCACAAATGATCACGTGCTTGTTGACGTTGATCGATTTGCGTGCAATGGTGGTCATTTGCAGGGATTGCTGCAGCCATTCGCTGCTGACCAGTTTCATCACCAGTCGGTTGCTGTACAGGACGATAAAAGGCGTAGCCAGCATCGACAGCACCATGCTGGCAAGGATCGGGTTGAGCAGGGCCGGTGGCACCAGCGCGCTTTCCTGCGCCAGCGTCAACAGCACAAAACCAAACTCGCCGGCTTGCGCGAGGTACAGGCCGGTTCTTAGCGAGACCCCGGTTGTGGCACCGAGTGCGCGCGACAGCAGAGCGACGATGGCGGCTTTGAACAGCACTGGCAGCGTCACCAGCAGCAGCACCAGCGGCCAACGCTCCAGCACCAGACGCCAGTCCAGCATCATCCCGATGCTGATGAAGAACAGGCCCAGCAAAACATCGTGAAAGGGCCGGATATCGGTTTCCACCTGTTGCTTGTACTGGGTTTCCGAGATCAGCATGCCAGCGATGAAGGCGCCCAGTGCCAGGCTCAACCCGGTGAGTTCAGTCAGCCAGGCCAGTCCCAGCGTAATGAGCAAAAGGTTGAGCACAAACAATTCCTCGCTTTTGCGCCGGGCCACCAGAGTGAGCCAGAATCGCATCACGCGCGGGCCGCCCACCAGCAGCAAGCCGATCAGGATGGTGGCCTTGACGCTGGCGATGGCCAGTGTCTGCAGCAGTTGCTCACCCGAAGCGCCAAGTGCCGGGATCAGCACCAGCAAGGGAACCACCGCCAGATCCTGAAACAGCAGGACGCCCATCACGCGTTTGCCGTGCTCGGATTCCATTTCGAGGCGCTCCGTCATGAGTTTGACCACAATCGCGGTGCTGCTCATGGCCAGGGCTGCGGACAGGGACAAGGCAGTCTTCCAGTCCATAGCCCATAGGGTCGGCAGCAGCGTCGCCAGTCCGAGTGCGATGACGGTGGCGCCGAGCATGGTCAGAAGAACCTGGAAGAAACCCAGTCCAAACACATGGCGGCGCATGGCGCGCAGCTTGGGCAGGTTGAATTCCAGTCCGATGACGAACATCAGAAATACGACGCCGAATTCGCCCAAACGACGCACGCCATCGGCGTTCTTTGCCAGTGCCAACGCATTGGGACCAAGCAGCACGCCCACGGTCAGATAGCCCAGCATGGGCGGCAACTTCAGGTAGCGGCAAACCACCACCCCCAGCACGGCGGCCAGCAGATAAAGCAGGGTGAGTTCGAGCGGGCTCATGCCTACATACTAGCAAGTGCCGTATCCGTCTATAAAATGAAGCCATGACACCTCAATCCAAGCGGCCCCCCGCCTTTGCTGCGGAGCAGGCTATTCGACTGGCTCGGGAAACACTGGAGATCGAGGCCGCAGCGGTACTCGGTTTGGGGCGACACCTTGGCAGTTCATTTGCCAAAGCCGTTGAAATGATGCTGGGTCTGAGCGGCCGTGTGGTGGTGATGGGGATGGGCAAGAGTGGTCATATCGGACGCAAAATCAGCGCGACGCTGGCGTCGACGGGAACGCCCGCCATGTTCGTGCATCCGGCTGAAGCCAGCCACGGCGATCTGGGCATGATTCAGCCTGACGATCTGGTGCTGGCAATCTCGAACAGCGGCGAATCCGAAGAATTGACATCCATCCTGCCCGTGCTCAAACGCATGGGGACGCGCTTGATCGCCATGACCGGCAGGGCGGACTCGACCTTGGCGCAGCACGCAGATTTATTTCTGGATTGCGCGGTCGAGAAAGAAGCCTGTCCGTTGAATCTGGCGCCCACCGCCAGCACCACGGCGCAACTCGCTCTGGGGGACGCACTGGCGGTGGCGTTGCTGGATGCGCGCGGTTTCAAGGCGGAGGATTTCGCACGCTCGCATCCGGGCGGTGCACTTGGGCGCAAACTGCTTACGCACGTGAGCGACGTGATGCGCTCGGGCGAGGCCGTGCCCAGAGTCGCTGCGCACGCGAGCTTCAGTGATCTGATGCGCGAGATGAGCAGCAAAGGTCTGGGTGCGGCGGCCGTCGTTGATGAAGCGGGACAGGTACTGGGCATTTTTACCGATGGCGACTTGCGACGCCTGGTTGAAAAGGGCATCGATTTGCGCAGTCTCAGCGCACAGCAGGTCATGCATCCCAAGCCCAGCACCATCGCCAGTGATGCACTGGCGGTTGAAGCGGCCGAACTGATGGAGTTGCG
>CAIWNX010000072.1 GCA_903914175.1 uncultured beta proteobacterium
ATCTGCCCGGTCGGTGCCATCCTGCCCAAACGCCGTGGCTTTGCGATCCCGATCGGGCAGCGGCGCTTTGACTTGCAGCCGCTGGCGCCGACACCGCCGAAGGACCTGCCATGAGCATCGCGTCATTACCCGTGCGCAAGTTCCGGGTCGCCACCGTTTCACTGGCGGGCTGCTTTGGCTGCCATATGTCGCTGCTCGACATTGATGAGCGCCTGTTTGATCTGGTCGAGCGCGTTGAATTCGACCGCTCGCCGCTGACTGACATCAAGCAGTTGGGCGTCTGTGACATCGGGCTGGTTGAAGGCGGGCTGTGCAACGCCGAGAACGTCAGCGTGTTGCGCGAGTTCCGCACGCATTGCAAGACGCTGGTGGCGGTCGGTGCCTGCGCCATCAACGGCGGTCTGCCGGCGCAGCGCAACCACCTCGATCTGGGCGCGCTGCTGAGCGAGGTTTACCGCAGCCGCTCCGGTATGAGCGCGGGCAGCGCGGTGCCGAACGATCCCGAACTGCCGCTGCCGCTGAACAAGGTGCACCCGATCAGCGAAGTGGTGCACGTGGACTACTTCCTGCCCGGCTGCCCGCCGCCGGCCGACGCCTTCTGGCGCTTCCTGACCGACCTGATGGCCGGACGCACGCCGCATCTGGGACACGGCCTGCTGCGCTACGACTGACCATGAACAAATCACTTGAAACCGCCGCCAACCCGCAAGGCCTGCGCCGCGTCGCGATTGATCCGGTCTCGCGCGTCGAGGGCCATGGCAAGGTCACGCTGTTGCTCGACGATCAGAACCGCGTGCAACAGGCGCGGCTGCACATCGTCGAGTTTCGCGGTTTCGAGAAGTTCATCGAGGGCCGGCCCTACTGGGAAGTTCCGGTGATGGTGCAGCGCCTGTGCGGCATCTGCCCGGTGTCGCACCAGTTGGCAGCGGCCAAGGCGTTCGATCGCGTGCTCGGGGCATCCATCACGGTCTCGGCGCAAAAGATCCGCCGCCTCATGCATTACGGCCAGGTCATGCAGTCGCACGCCTTGCACTTCTTCTACCTCGCCTCGCCCGATCTGCTGTTTGGTTTCGATTCGGATCTGAACCGGCGCAACATCGTTGGCGTGGCGCAGGCGCACCCCGAGATCGCACGCAAGGGTGTGCTGCTGCGCAAGTTTGGCCAGGAACTGATCCGCGCCACGGCTGGCAAGCGCGTGCACGGCACCGGCGCCGTGCCGGGCGGCGTCAATCAGCACGTGAGCGCGGCGGACCACGCGCTGCTGCAGCGGGACGTGGCGCAGATGCTGGCCTGGGCGCAGGAGGCGGTGGCGATTGCCAAACAATTGCACGCGCAGAACCCGGCGCTCTACGACAGCTTTGGCGCCGTGCCCAGCAGCATGCTGTCACTGGTGCGCACTGACGGCGCACTCGATCTCTACGATGGCGTGCTGCGCGCCCGCGATGCCGATGGCAGCATCCTGTTCGATGGCGCTGACGCACAGAACTACCTCGATCTGATCGAGGAAGAGGTCAAACCCTGGAGCTACATGAAGTTCCCGTTCCTGCGCAGCCTGGGGCCGACGCTGGGCAGCTACCGCGTTGGTCCGCTGGCGCGCATCCAGAACTGTGATTTCATCCCGAGCCCGTTGGCCGAAGCGCAGCGGCGCGAATTTGTGGCCTATGGCGGCGCTCGGCCGCAGCACGGCGCGCTGGCCTACCACTGGGTGCGCATGATCGAACTGCTGCACTGCGTCGAGGTGATAGCGGGCCTGCTGGCTGACCCCGATATTTTGAGCGGCGAGCGCATGGCCACAGGTGTGCGCCAGCGCCGTGGTGTCGGCGTCATCGAAGCACCGCGCGGCACGCTGTTCCATGACTACGAAGTTGGCGCCGATGACCTGGTGACACGCTGCAATCTGATCGTCTCGACCACGCACAACAACCAGGCCATGAACGAAGCCGTGCGTTCGGTGGCGGCGCAATACCTCGATGGGCGCGAACTGACCGAGGGCCTGCTCAACCACATCGAAGTCGCGATCCGCGCCTACGACCCCTGTCTGTCCTGCGCCACCCACGCCCTCGGCCAGATGCCGCTGGAACTGACGCTGCTCGGCCCCGATGGTGCCGTGCTAGGCCGAAGGTTGCGCGCTGCTCAATGACCCGAAGCACCGTCATTCCGTTGGCTGTCATCCCGGACTTGATCCGGGATCCATGCCTTCTGACAGTGCCACGCGAACCCTGGATTGCGGATCAGGTCGGCAATGACAAATCCAAGGCAGAACTGGTATGAGTGCAACGCCGGCATCGCTGCTGGTGCTGGGCTGGGGCAACCGCAGCCGGGGTGACGATGCGCTGGGGCCGCTGTGTCTGGACCGCCTGCGCGAACTGGGCTTGAACGCGGCGCGGGTCGAGTACCTGGAAGACTACCAGTTGCAGATCGAACACGCCCTGGACCTGCAGGGCCGATCAAGCGTGCTGCTGGTTGATGCCAGCCAGAGCTGCGCCGCGCCGTTTGAAGTGACACCACTGGCGCCAGCACTAGATGCCAGCCTGCGCAGCCACGCGCTCACACCTGCGGCCCTGTTGCATCTGTATGGCGAACTGCACGGCACGCCGCCACCCTGCACGTTACTGGCGATTCGTGGTGAACGCTTTGAACTCGGTGCGCCGCCCAGCGCCGCCGCGCTGCGGAATCTGGCAGCCGCCGTGCAATGGGCCGCCGCCTGGCTACAGGCTTGAGCAGGAGTTAAACTGAACGCATAATGACAACATAAATGGAACTTGGGATGGAAACACTCAAACGCTGGCTGGCACCGCCTGTTTTTGAAGGCGACGAGGAAAAGACGCGCACGGCGGCTTTGCTCAACCTGATCGGTTTGACCACCATTGCCCTGATCCTGGCGATCACGGTGGGCACGGTGTTTGGCACTGGAACCCCGACCCGTGTGCTGATCCTCGATCTTTTTGCCGCGCTGGTGATGGTGCAGTTTCTGCGCTGGTTGCGCAACGGCCGTGTGCAACTGGCTTGCGCCGGGTTTGTGGTATTCGGCCTGGTTTTCATTACCGGCGTTACGGCAAGCCTGGGAACCATTCGTACGCCGACGACATCGATTTTTGTATTTTGGGTTTTGATGACGGGTGCGCTGTATGAGCTGCGTGGCGTGTTGTTCGGCAGCGTGGCGGCCTCGCTGGCGGTGTTGGGTTTGATCGTGGCCGAGAATGCCGGCTGGTTGCCTGCACCTTATTCTGGCGTCGGTTTCACGCAGTGGACGACCCTTAGTGCTGTGTTTGGATTCACCAGCGGTCTGACCTACTACATCATGCTGCGCAAACGAAGGGCACTGGCACTGGCCGAAAGAGAAATCGAACAGCGCAGCCAGGTGGAAGCGCAGCTTAAGGACAGCGAGCAACGCTACCGCACCCTGGTGGAATGGACGCCCGAAGCGCTGGTCGTTTATCGTGCTGACAAAATACTTTTTGCCAATCCAGCGGCCGTGGAGTTGGTCGGCGCAACTTCAGCGCATGAGTTGCTGGGCACTTCGCTGCTCGACTGGGTGCATCCCGAATACCGTGACGCTCTGCTGGCACGCCGAGCCAACCCCTCGAAAATTGAAATTGATCTGCGTATGCCGCGGCTGGAGGAAAAGTTGGTCCGGGTGGATGGGCGCGTCATTGACGTCGAATTCATGATCCACACGATTGAATACGATGGCAAGCCGGCGCGCCAGGCTTCGCTGCGTGACATCACCGAACGCAGGGCAGCGCTCACCGCACTGGAAGCGGCCCGTATCAAAGCAGAGAAAGAGAGCCGGGCGAAATCACGCTTTCTGGCATCGGCCAGTCACGATCTGCGCCAGCCGGCCCATGCCGCGGGCATGTTTGTGGCCCGACTGGCTGAATTGCCGCATGATGCGCAAACCCGGCAATTGCTCAAAGGTGTGGAGGCCTCGGTGCACGCCATGCAGGATATGCTCGACGGCTTCTTTGACGTCGCACGGCTGGAGTCCGGGCAGATCGAGATCAGCCGGCTTGCGTTTCCGATCGATGGTATCTTCGTCCGCTTGCGCGAGAATTTTGCCGAAGCGGCGCGCGCCAAGGGTCTGCGGCTTCGGTTTCGTTCGTCCAGAGACTGGGTCGAAAGTGACCCGACCCTGCTGCACCGGATTTTGCTCAACCTGGTCAGCAACGCCATCCGATACACGCCACACGGCACGGTGCTGGTGGCCTGTCGGCCTGCACGTGACGGCAAGCAACTGCGCATCGAGGTACGCGACAGCGGCGTTGGCATTGCGCCAGAACACCATGAAAACGTCTTTCAGGAATTCTTTCAGGTCGACAACCCTCAGCGCAACCGCGCCCAGGGTCTGGGTGTCGGCTTGAACATTGTGCAGCGGGCCTGCGGCCTGCTGAACCATCCGTTGGCGCTGCGTTCGGCGCTGGGTTGCGGAACGCGCCTGACCTTGACCGTGCCCCGAACTTCACCCCGTGCCGACGGCAGCTACGAGGACGCCAAGCAACTGGCCTCAAAGACGCAATTCAATGGTCTGCGCGTTGGCCTGATCGAGGACGACGGGTTGGGCCGGGCGGGCTTGGCAAGCCTGCTAAGGTCCTGGGGCTGTAGTGTGACCGAATTTGAGGGGGCGCAAGCGGCCTGCGATTGGTACCGACAGGAGCAGGAGCCTGATCTCATCATCAGCGACTTCCGTTTGGGCGGCGGCATTGATGGCATTGAGGCGGTCGATCTGCTGCGGATCATCGCTGGCCGGCGCATTAGGGCCTGCCTGATCAGTGGCGACACCGATGCCAGTGTCAAACAACAGGCGCAAGCCGCAGGACTCAGTCTGCTGCAAAAACCAGTGCGCCCAGCCAAGCTGCGCAGCCTGCTAAACCACCTGATTCAGACCGCGACCGTGGGCTGATTCCGATTGCCCGCCCCGGGTACCCTGGATTGCGGATCAGGTCCGCAATGACAAAACAAAAGTTGTCATTCGTCCCCCTGGCTGTCATCCCGGACTTGATCCGGGATCCAGTGCCACAAGCTGCGCCGCCAGTGCTTGCATCGCCTGCATCGAATGGTCATCCGGGCTGAGGATGGGGGCTTTTCCGAACTGATCGAAGTTGCGCCGAATCGACTGCAGATAGGCCGGGTCGTAATGTTGTGTGAGCAACTCCTGCACCACGGTCTCGAAGTCACCGGCGCGCACGGCGGTTTGCCAGCGTTCCACCAGCGCCTTGCCACGGAACGCGGCCAGCACCTGAAGGCGCTCGCAAAAGTGCTCGACGTCGCGTACAAAGAAGTCGTAGTCTTCCAGCAGCAGCGCCACGCGCTGGGCATCGGGCAGCACCAGGTTCAGGCACGGACTGCGGTGCATGGTCTCCACCAGTGAGAGCGGCAGCACCACGTTGCCAACTTTTTTGCTTTCGCTCTCGACGAAAACGGGACGCGCCGGGTCGAAGCGGCGCAGCGTTTCCCAGATCAGGGTGTCGAAACGCTTTTGTGTTGGCTGTGCCAGCCCGGGGATGGCACCCAGCACCGAGCTGCGGTGGTTCGCCAGTGCTTCGAGGTCGATCACCTGCGCGCCCTGTGCTGCCAGCGCGGTGAGCAAGCGCGTCTTGCCCGAGCCCGTGGTGCCGCAGACGATGCGCCAGTCCAGTTGCTGCACCAGGCGTGGAATATCCTGCACCACTGCAGCGCGAAAGGCCTTGTAGCCGCCTTCGACCAGCGTGACGCGAAAGCCGATCTGCGACAGGATCAAGGACAGCGCGCCGCTGCGCTGACCGCCGCGCCAGCAGTAGGTCAGCGGCTTCCAGTCTTTCGGCTTGTCGATCACGTCGCGTTCGATGTGCGCGGCGATGTTGCGCGCGGCGATGGCCGCACCGCGCTTTTTGGCCTCGAAGGCGTTGACCTGCACGTAGAGCGTGCCGATGCTGCATCGCTCGTCGTTGTTGAGCGTGGGCCAATTGACGGCGCCGGGCAGATGGTCTTCACCGAACTCGGCCTCGCTGCGGGCGTCGATCACGGTGTCAAAGGCCGGCAGGTTGGCGATGACCTCGCGCGCGCTCAGGGTGTGAAAGCTCATTTCAACAGCCTTTTCAGTTCTGGCCAGACATTGGCCAGCAGCGTCGGGTGTGCTGCTTCAAGCGGGTGGATGCGGTCGGCCTGGAACAAAAGCAGGCTGTCGGGCGCGTCGGCCACGCCCTTGAGCAAAAACGGCACCAGCGCCGCCTTGTTCGCTTTGGCCACGCTGGCGTAGAGCGCGGCAAAACGCGCGCCGTAGTCCTTGCCGTAGTTGGGTGGCATCTGCATGCCGATCAGCAGGACCTTGGCGCCGGTTTTCTGCGCGGAACGCGTCATCTGGTTCAGATTGTCCTGCGTCATCTCCAGCGGCAGACCGCGCAGGGCGTCGTTGGCGCCGAGTTCAATCAGCACGTGCGTCGGATGGTGTTCGGCCAGCAGCGCATCCAGGCGCGAGCGGCCGCCCGAGGTGGTATCGCCGCTGATGCTGGCGTTGACGACGCTGGCGGCGATCTTTTCACGGATGAGTTTTTGTTCCAGCAAGGCGACCCAGCCGCTGCCGCGTTTGAGGCCATACTCGGCACTGAGCGAGTCGCCCAGCACCAGAATGACGGGTCGCGTTGCGGCCGCCGATAGCCCTGCGCCGGCGCAGAGCAGGGCGGTGGCGATAAAGTAACGCCTTGCCAATGGATGTCGATACAAAGAAAGCCTCATGAATTCAATTATTTCGGTCCAGCACGTTTTCAAGTCGGTGACCGATTCGAGCGGGACGCTCGACATTTTGCGCGATATTGACTTTGCGCTGCTGCCGCGCGAAACCGTGGCCATTGTCGGCGCCTCGGGCTCGGGCAAAAGCACACTGCTGTCGATCATGGCCGGCCTGGATACGCCCACGCGCGGCACGGTGCGGTTGGCAGGGCAGGATATGTTCGCCATCGACGAGGACGCACGCGCGCAATTGCGCGCGCAAAAAATTGGCTTTGTCTTTCAGAGCTTTCAATTGCTGGCCAATCTGAGCGCGCTGGAGAACGTGATGCTGCCGCTGGAACTTGCCAACCGGCGCGATGCACGCAAGGCCGCGGCCGAGATGCTGGTGCGCGTCGGCCTGGGTGAGCGCTTGGGACACTACCCCAAGGTACTCAGCGGCGGCGAGCAACAACGCGTGGCATTGGCGCGCGCTTTTGTTGTGCAGCCGTCCTTGCTGCTGGCCGATGAGCCCACCGGCAGCCTGGACTTTGCCACCGGTGAAAAAGTGATGGAGTTGATGTTCGAGCTGAACCGCGAGCAAGGCACAACGCTGGTGCTGGTGACGCACGACAGCGCGATTGCCACGCGCTGTGAGCGGCGCATCACGATTGAGGCCGGGCGCGTGCTGGCCTAGGCTGTCGGTTGCTCAGCGAATCCCGGCCAGGTTGAGCGCGTCACCCATGTCGCGATCCGAGTTCAGGATGTGCGAGATCAGCCAGTCGCGCAGAAAAAGCAGCAGTTCCAGCAGGCTCGGTCCCTGGCCGTGGTCGAGTTGCGTCACCATTTGACCGACTTGTTTCACAAATGCTTGGTGCTCGTGGACATGTCGGTCGATACCTGCATAGCTGATCTCACGCATCAATCGTTCTTCGGTGCCAAAGTGGTAGACGGTGTATTGCACCAACTCGTTAATCACCTTGTGGCTGTCGAGATCACGGTCCTGCATATCCAGCGCAGCACTTAGCTGATTGACGATACCGATCAGCACCTGATGCTGTTGATCGACCTCCTGTACGCCGACAGAAAACTGGTTTGACCAGGCAATCATGGACATGATGCAGCCTCTTTATGAATAATGCGTGAGCAGGTGTTGAGTATCTGGAGCAACTCCCGAGCCATGGTGCTGGTGGAGAGGAATTCGTTCTCATAGCGTTGCCACTCCACATGGCGCGCAAAGCGCTCCAGGCGTGAAAGAATTTCAGCCAGCAGCGCCTCCAGTTCCTCGGCTTCCACCGCGCTTTCCGGCGCCATGTGCAGCCCCATCGCCAGGGCATCTTCGACGCCGCAGGAGCGCAGCGCGAACATCAGCGGATGGATCTTTTTCTGCAGCCAGATGTCGGCTGACTCGCGTGCCGTCAGGGATTCGTTAATCGTCAGTGACAGCAACACCACAGCGCGCGAGAGTTGTGCATGCAACTGGCGCAACCGCCGGCCGATGGTGGCGGCTTGTTCGGGCATCGGCTGCTGTGGGTCGCGGTCTTGCTCGGCCCGCGCGATGGCGCCGATCCAGTTCGCCATGTGGCTGTCAAATTCGTGTGCGACCAGTTTGGCGCTTACGGCTGCGCGCAGCAGGCCCAGATCGGGATCGAGCAGCGCTTCGCAGATCGCCTCGGCAAAAAGCAGGATTCTGGCGCGCGGTGGAATCTGGTCTTCCTTGAGTTGCAATGGGAAGCCCGAGCCGTCGAGCCGTTCATGCGAACAGGCAATCAACTGGCCGACCTCGTGCGTCACCTTGCCCATTTCAACCGCCGCCAGGGCTGACACCAGGGGGTGTTGGTCGTAGATTCTTTGCTTCTCATCGGGCATGGGCTCTGACGGCCAGTACAGACGCCCGACGTCGTGCAGCAAGCCGGCGTGTGCCAGCGCTGACAGCAGGCGTGGCTCCAGCCCAAGTTCGTTCGCCAGGGTCAGTGCAATCGCCGTCACGGCGACCGAATGCGCCAGGTAATCCCGGCTGCCGCAGCGCAGCAGCGAAATCAGGAGCAGTTCCTGCGGCGTCAGCGTCAACGCATGGAAGACGCCGAGCACTGCATGCTCGTGTCCAGCGATGGCCGATTTCAAAGCTGGCGAACTGGCGCAAAGCTGTTGGAACACGGTTTCGATGGCGGACGCGCTGACCGGATCATCGGCGTTGATGCACAACTCGATTGGCTCGCGCAATTCGCGCTGGATCAGGCGGCCCATCAACTCCGGATCAACCGGCTGGTTCCTGGCCCACAGCATCACGCCTTTGCTGTCGTAAATGTCGCGCACCGAATGAAAGCCGCCCTGCGCTGCGTTCTGCCAAATGAACTCTGCCAGATAGGGGTTGGCCTTGATGCTGGGCGTTGTTCCCGTGAACAGATGGTTGACCGGCGATGAAGCGCTCATGGCGTGCATTGAGGGGTTTGTGACAGCGGGGCTAAGGAACGGTTTTTGTTGACCCTGATGTTGGCGCAGGACCGCCGCCTTCAAAACCGCAAACAGACCGGCGTTTGGGAACCATTTCGGCCCATGGTGCACGTGGCACTGTCAGAAAGACTGGATCCCGGATCGAGTCCGGGATGACAGCCAGGGGGGCGGGATGACAGCGACTGCTCGGGATGACAGCCAGGGGGCGGGATGACAGCGACTGCTCGGGGTGACAGCCAGGGGGCGGGATGACAGCCGGGTGTCAGTGGTTCTGCGAGCCCCGGTGCGCCCAGCCGGTAGTCTGTTTCTCGATGATGCTGAAGAGTTCGTACATGGCCATTGCCATCGCGCCCACCACCAGCAGGCCGGCAAAGGCCAGGCCCATCTGCATGGCCGAGCCGGCCGAGATCAGCAGGTAGCCGATGCCTTCGTTGGCAGCGGTCATCTCCGACACCGTGGTGCCGACAAAGGCCAGCGTGATGGCGACCTTGAGCGAGCCGAAGAAGTAGGGCATGGAACGCGGCAGGCCGACCTTGACCAGCACATCCCAGCGCTTGGCGCCGAGCACGCGCAGCACGTCTTCCAGCTCGGGCTCCAGCGTGGCCAGCCCGGTGGCGATGTTGACCATGATCGGGAAGAAGCTGATCAGAAAGGCCGTCAGGATCGCCGGGCCGGCGCCGATGCCAAACCAGACCACCAGAATCGGCACAAAGGCCGCTTTGGGCAGTGCGTTGAAGGCTGTCATTAGCGGATAGACGGCAGCATAGGCCAGGCGCGAACTGCCGATGACAAATCCCAGCAGCACGCCGACCACGATCGCCAGACCAAAGCCGGCCATGGTGACCCAGTAGGTGCGCCAGGCGTGCGCGGCAATCGTGCCCTTGAATTCCCAGAACTGATTCCAGATGCGCAAGGGGCTTGGGAAGATGAATTCCGAGACCTCAAAGCCGGCGCAAATGATTTGCCACAGCACCAGCACCGCTGTCAGCAGCAACCAGGGCGACCAGCGCTCAACTTGCTTCTTGTTCATTGGCTTCCTGGGGAAACAGCGGGCGTTGCAGGGTGTTGCGCACAGCCCCGATGTGGCCGCGCAACTCGTGCACGATGTCGGTGAATTCCGGTGTGTAGGTGATCTCCAGGTCGCGCGGACGCGGCAGATCAATGTCGCTCTTGACAACAAAGCGCCCCGGGCTCTTGCTCATCACATACACCGTGTCGGCCAGGAACACCGATTCGCGCAGGTCATGCGTGACCAGGATGACGTTGAACTGCTGCTCGGTCCAGAGGTCGCGCAGGATGCACCAGAGTTCCTCGCGCGTGAACGCATCCAGCGCGCCAAAGGGTTCGTCGAGCAGCAGCATCTTGGGCTCGTGGATCAGCGCGCGGCAGATGCTGGCGCGCTGCTGCATGCCGCCGGAAAGTTGCCAGGGAAACTTGTCTTCGTAGCCACCGAGGCCGACCTTTTGCAGCAGGGCGCGTGCGCGTTGCTCGTATTCCTGGCGCTTGGCCTTGAAGTTGCTGCGATAGGGTTCGACGATCTCCAGCGGCAGCAGCACGTTGTCCACGGTGGTGCGCCAGGGCAGCAGGGACGAAGCCTGAAACGCCATGCCCGAGATCTTGAGTGGGCCGGTGACCAGTTGGCCGTCGATCAGGATGCGTCCCATCGAGGGCATTTTCAAGCCGGTGGCCAGCTTCATGAAGGTGGATTTGCCGCAGCCCGAGGGCCCGACGATGGCGATGAATTCGCCCTGGCGCACCTTCAGGTCAATCGCCTCAACCGCGAACTGGTTCTGTTGCAGCAGTTCGCGGTTATAGGCGAGCCAGACATCCTGGAAATCAACAAACCAGTTGTCAGGGGTGACTTGCATGCTACTTCTTGGGCAGTACGTTGAGTTCGGCCTTGGTCGGCAGGTAGGCGCCGCTCCAGACCGCGTCCGGATTGACACGGCTCTTGGTGGCGTAGGCGTCCGATACCTGCGAGGCCATCAGCGACAGGCGCGGGCCGCTGACCTGGCCAAAGCCCTCGGCGCGGGCGTTGGCGCTGTTGATCACGGTGTCGATGGCCAGTTGCAGGCGGCGTGTTTCCAGCGCCACGTTGATGATGCCGTCACGCGCCTTGACGTCCTGGATGGCGGCGGCCGGGTTGCCGATGACGTCTTTCATGCCCTTGGCAAAAGCCACCAGAAAGGCCTTGACGGCAGCCGGATTGTCCTTGAGCAGCTTGGGCGAGGCGATGATGGCATTGCCGTAGAGTTTGACGCCGTATTGCGGGTAGGGCAGCACGACCACGTCTTCCACTTTGACGCCGCGCGCTTCCAGATTGAGCAGCGAGGTGAAGGTAAAACCGGTGATGGCGTCAACGTCGCCACGCACCAGCATGGTTTCGCGCAGCGGCGGGTCCATCGCCGTCCATTGCACGCCATTGATGGCGTTGGCCTTGGCGAAGATCGGGAAGGCGCGCCGGCCCGCGTCAAATACCGGTGCGCCGAGCTTCTTGCCGTTCAGATCGGCGGGCGTCTTGATGCCGGACTTTTTCAGCGCCATGACCGATGCTGGCGTGTCGTTGTAAACCATCATCACGGCCACCGGTTTGTTCGGTGCGTCCGGGTTGTTGGCATGGAATTCCATGAGCGCGGCCAGGTCGGCAAAACCCATGTCGTAGGCGCCCGAGGCCACCCGCGTCACGGCGCCGCCGGAGCCGTTGCCGGCGTCCACCGCCACGTCGAGCTTGGCGTCCTTGAAGTAGCCCTTGGCCACCGGGGTCAGAAACAGCGCGGCCGGGCCTTCGAAGCGCCAGTCGAGCTGGAACTTGATCGGTGTGGTCTGCGCTTGCGCGCCCGTGAAGGCGAGGGCGGCGGCCAGAACGGCAGCGGTTTTCAGAATGACGCGTTTTTTCATGTGAATTCCTGCTTTTGAAAAGTGTGCATGACTTGAAGCAATAAGGGTGCCAGCCGCTCGTTGCCAGGCCCAAGTTCTGCCCGCCGATCTTACCGTGCCCGAACGTGAATACACTTTCACGCTTAACATCGCTTCACGTTCAGCACCCAAGATCATCATGACTTCAAACAATCAACCTGTGCGTTTTGTTCTCGACGGCGCCATCGTCGAAGCCAGCCCGGCGCAGCAAGGCAGCACGGTACTGGACTATCTGCGCGAGCACCTGGGGCGCAGCGGCACCAAGGAGGGCTGTGCCGAAGGCGATTGCGGCGCTTGTGTGGTGCTGGTGGGCGAACTCAGTGGCGACGGTGCCAGCGTGAACTACCTGCCGGTCAACAGCTGCCTGCAGCTGCTGCCCACGCTCGACGGCAAGTCGCTCAAGACGGTCGAGAGCCTGCAGCGCGCCAATGGCAAGCTGCACCCGGTACAGGAGGCGATGGCCGCCAGCCACGGCACGCAGTGCGGGTTTTGCACGCCCGGCATCGTGATGACCCTGACCGGCCTGATGCAAACGGTTAGCAAGCCCAGTCGCAGTGAAGTCATCGACGCACTCAGCGGCAATCTGTGCCGCTGTACTGGTTACAAGCCGATCATTGATGCGGCACTGCAGGCCAGCGCGGCAGCGCCCGATCAGATCAAGCTCGACGACGAGGCTGATCGGGCTTTGTTGCTGCAACTGCGTGCCAGCCGTGAGCCGGCAGCCCTGTTCACGGCGCCGGGTCAGGATTTCTTTGCGCCCACGACGCTGCCGGCGCTCGCTGACTATCTGCTGGCGCACCCGCAGGCTACGCTGCTGGCTGGCAGCACCGAGATCGGTCTGCAGGTGAACAAGCAGTTTGCGTGGCCACAGGGCCTGGTTTATCTCGGCAATGTGAGTGAACTGCGCCAGGTTGGCGATCAGGGCAGGTTCTGGCGCATCGGCGCGCAGGTGTCACTGAACGAGGTGCTGACGCTGGTGACCGAGGCTTACCCGGACTTTGCCGAGGTGCTGCGTCGTTTTGGCTCGCCGCCGATCCGCTCGACTGCCACACTGGCCGGCAACATCGCCAATGGCTCGCCGATTGGCGACAGCATGCCGTGCCTGCTGGCGCTCGGTGCCACGCTGGAACTGCGCCGGGGCGAGGTCACGCGTACGCTCGATCTGGAACATTTCTATACCGGCCAGAAGAAGAATGCGCTGCAGGGCGGCGAATTCATCGTCGCGGTGAATCTGCCCAAACCCGCAGCGGGCGAAGTGTTTCGCGGGCACAAGGTCAGCAAGCGTTTTGACCAGGATATTTCTGCCACCTGTTGCGCCATGCGCTACCGATTGCAGGACGGTCGTTTCACGCAGGTTCGCCTGGCCTACAACGGCTTGGCGCCATCGCCGTGCCGTGCACCGAAACTCGAAGCCGTGATCAACGGCCGCACAGCCGAGGAGGTGAGCGCTGCGGAACTTGATCAGGCGGTTGCCCAGAGTTTTACAGCGCGCGACGGTCTGCGCGCCAGCTGGACCTACCGCGCCCTGCTGGCACGCAATCTGGTGCTGCAGTTTGTTGAAGAAGCCACGTCGCTGGAGGCCGTCAAATGAATGCACCCCTGTTAGCCAAGGCATTGGCGGCACCGGCCGAACTGGGCCGCGAACTCGCGCACGAGTCGGCGCTGCTGCACGTCACCGGGCAGGCCACTTATACCGACGACATTCCCGAACTGCGCGGCACGCTGTACGCCGCGCTGGTGCTCTCACCGGTGGCGCACGGCGAACTGATCGGCGAGGGCATCGACCGTGTCGCGTTGCTGGCGCAGGACGAGGTGGTGGCGGTCTTTACCGCTGGCGATATTCCGGGCGAAAACAACTGCGGACCGATCGTGCACGATGATCCGTTTCTGGCCCATGGCAAGGTCGAGTTCATCGGTCAGGCCGTGGCCGTCGTGGTGGCGCGCAGCATGCTCGGTGCGCGCAAGGCCGCCAAAACGGCGAAGGTGGCGGTCAAGGAGTTGCCGGCGATCCTGACAATCGACGCGGCACTGGCGCAACAGAGCTTTGTCATGCCGTCCAAGGGCATTACGCGGGGCGCGCCGGATGCGGCAATCGCCGCCGCGCCGCACCGTGTCAAAGGCCGCACCGAATGTGGCCAGCAGGAACAGTTTTATCTCGAAGGACAGATTGCCTACGCGGTGCCGCGCGAAGACGGGCAACTCACGCTCTATGTCTCGACCCAGCACCCGGATGGCAACCAGCGCGAGGCGGCTGCTGCGCTGAATCTTTCGGTCAATGATGTGGAAGTGATCTGCCGGCGCATGGGCGGCGCCTTTGGCGGCAAGGAGGGCAACTCCAGCATCTTCTCGCAAAGCGCGGCCCTGGCGGCGTTCAAGCTGCAGCGCCCGGTCAAGCTGCGCGTGAACCGCGACGACGACATGATGATCACCGGCAAGCGGCATGACTTCCGCATCGATTACGACTGCGGCTTTGACGATGCCGGTCGCATTCTGGGCATTGATGTCGTGCTGGCTTCGCGCTGCGGCTACAGCACGGATTACTCGGGCCCGGTGAACGACCGCGCCCTGCTGCACATCGACAACTGCTACTACCTGCCCAATCTGAAAATCATCAGCTACCGCTGCAAGACCAACATGCAAAGCGCCACCGCGTTTCGCGGCTTCGGCGGCCCACAGGGCATGTTCGGCATCGAGACCGTGATTGAGGAAATCGCGCACAAGCTGGGCAAAGATCCGCTCGAAGTGCGCCGCGTCAACCTGTACCGCGACCCTGCCGTCTCCGGCGACCCGGCTTCGATGACGACGCAATACGGTCAGCCGATCGAGGACTGGGTCGGCGATCAGGTCATTGACCAGGTGGCGCTGGAATCGGGCTACGAAGCGCGTCGTGCCGCCGTGGCAGCGTTCAATGCCCAGAGCAAAAATCGCAAGCGCGGTGTCGCGTTGGTGCCGCTCAAATTCGGCATCTCGTTTACCGCCACCATGCTCAATCAGGGCGGTGCCCTGCTCAATATTTACCAGGACGGCTCCGTCAGCGTCAACCACGGTGGCACCGAAATGGGTCAGGGCCTGAACACCAAAATGGCGCAGGTGGCAGCCGATGGCCTGGGCATCAGCGTCAGTCTGGTGCGCGTCACTGGCACCGACACGCAGAAAGTGCCCAACGCCAGCGCCACGGCGGCATCGAGCGGCGCCGACATCAACGGAGCGGCCATCAACAATGCCTGCGAGCAGATGCGGGCGCGCCTGCGTCCCGTGGCGGCGCGATTGCTCGGCTGCGAGGCGGCGGCGGTTGAATTGGGTGGTGGCTTTGCCAGCGCCCCAGGCAAGTCGCCGGTGCCCTGGCCGACGCTAGTGAAACAGGCTTGGCTTGATCGCGTCGGCTTGAGCGTTACGGGCTTCTACATGACGCCCGACATCCAGTACGACTTCATGACGCTGCAGGGTCGTGCTTTCTACTACTTCTGCTACGGCGCGGCCGTCAGCGAAGTCGAGATCGACACGCGCACCGGCGAGTGGTGGTTGCGGGCTGCGGACATCGTGCACGACGTGGGTCAGAGCATCAACCCTGCCATCGACAAGGGGCAGATTGAGGGCGGCTATATCCAGGGCATGGGCTGGCTGACGATGGAGGAATGCATCTGGGACAAGCAGGGCAAGTTGCTCACGCACGGCCCGAGCACCTACAAGATTCCGGTGGCCAGCGATGTGCCCGAGCACTTCAAGGTCAGCCTGTTTGACGGCCGCAATGTTCGTCCCACGCCATACCGCAGCAAGGCCACCGGTGAGCCGCCCTTGATGAACGCGCTGTCGGTGTTTTTTGCCTTGCGCGACGCTGTCAGCGCTTCAGCCGGCCACAAGGCGCGCGTCGATCTGGTGGCGCCGGCAACGCCCGAACGCATCCTGCTGGCTTGCGAGCGCGCCAAGCACGCCAGCGCGGCCTGAAGCACTCCTGACTCACGTGAAGCTGGTGTGCAGATGGCGCCGAAACGGCACGTCGCCTGCTGGCGCTTCGTCGAGTTCACGCGCGTAGCGATGCCCGGCGTAGACGGCGTGCGCAATCAGGCCCGGCGCCAGCGCGTCGCCCGCGCACTGCAGGCTGCGAATCCCGGCGGCTGACCATGCGCTCTCCTGCGCCAGCAACTCGCGGTAGAGCGCGTCATGCGGCAGGCGCGCTGTGATGCTGACCACCGCAGCGCAGGCCAGTTCCGAGACCTTGCCCGACCAGACGTGTTCCAGCACGACCCGATCGCCCTTGAATGACTGGATGTTGCTGGCAACGATCTGCTCGACGCCCAGGGCGTGCATGCGCGCCTGGATGTGGCGGTAGTCCAGCGTGTTGGCGCTCCAGGAGGCGATGCTGTCGTCGGGCGTGACGTAGTAGACGGCGCGCTGCTGCTCGGCGCGCAGTTTGTCGGCGATGGTGCTGGCGTAATAAAAGTAGTCGTCGTCAAAGACCACGACCGGACCGTCCGGGATGATGCCGTCCATGATGTCGTCGGGCGTGAAGATGCGGCTCTGCTCAAAGCCTGCGATGCCCATGCCGTTGCTGCGGCCATAACCGTCGCGCCGCCAGTGGCAACCCGTTGCCAGCAGCACGTGCTCAGCGCCGAAGTCCAGCACGTCCTGCGCGGCCATCGCGCTGCCCTGGTAGACGTGGACGTTGGGCATGACCTTGATCTGCCCGACGCGCCAGTCACGCACCCGTGCCCACTCGGCCAGTCCCGGCAAACGCGCCTCACGGCTGACGCGGCCGCCGAGTTCGCTGCCGGCCTCGGTCAGGTGCACCTCGTAGCCGCGTTGGCCCAGGGCGCGCGCGGCTTCCAGGCCGGTCGGACCGGCGCCGACGATCAGCACCTTGGCGGCCGACTTGCGCGGTGCAATGCGCTCCGGATGCCAGCCCTTGCGCCACTCTTCGCCCATGGTTGGGTTCTGTGTACAGCGGATCGGCGTTACCGTGTTGTCGCCCGAGACGCAGATGTTGCAGCCTATGCATTCGCGGATGTCGTCAATGCGACCTTCCTCGATCTTCTTTGGCAAGAACGGGTCGGCAATTGACGGCCGCGCCGAGCCGATCATGTCCAGGATGCCGCGCCGGATTTGCGACACCATGGTTTCCGGCGAAGTAAAACGACCGACACCGACCACCGGCTTGCTCGTGACCTGTTTGACCCAGTTGATGAAGGGCTCCTGTGCGCCTTCGGGCGCAAAGCGCGAGGGTACGGAATCGTTGTACCAGGCCGCCAGATTGACATCCCACAGGTCCGGCAGATCGGCCAGCATGTGCACGATCTCTTTCGCTTCGCTGGTGGTGACGCCGCCGTCGCCGAGCAGTTCCTCGGTGGCAAAGCGCAGCACGACGCCGCAGGTGTCACCAACGGCTTCGCGCGTGTCCTGCAACACTTCGCGCAGCAGGCGCACGCGGTTCTCCAGCGAGCCACCGTACTCGTCGCTGCGCTGGTTGCGGCGCTTTTGCAGAAAGTGCATGGCCAGCGACAGATCGTGCCCGGCGTAAACGTAGATCAGATCAAAGCCGGCCGTTTTGGCGCGCAACGCGGCGTTGCGGTGCCAGCGCCGGTAGTCGGCAATGTCGCGCTTGTCCATGGCGCGCGCCTGCGCCGGGTAGCCGTATTTGCTGGGCTGGTGCGAAGGTGCCAGCAGCACTTCACGCGAGTACAGGTTGGAGGCGGTCGGGCCGTTGTGCGTGAGCTCAATGCCGGCCAGGGCGCCGTGCGCGTGCACCTTGTCGCACATCAGGCGCAGGGCAGGTATGTCGTGCTCGTCCCACAGGCGCGCTTCGACATAGGGCGACACATCGCCCGAGGGGTGAATTTCACACTCCTCGGTGCAGATGACGGCCCAGCCGCCTTCGGCCTTGACCTCGCGCATCGCTGCGTGCGCCTGCGGCATGGCGTGGCCCATGCCGTTGCAATGTGGCACCTGGAAGAAGCGGTTCTTGGCGACAACCGGGCCGATTTGCAGCGGCTCGAACAGGATGTCAAAACGGGGATCGCGGGCCATGGCGAATCAATCTCTGGCGCGCTGAATCAGCGGTAAAAGGCTTCGACCTTGCCCTTGAGTTTGATCAGCAGGGGCTGGCCCTTGCGGTCCAGCGTCTTGCCGGCAGGTACCTTTATCCAGGACTCGCTGATGCAGTACTCGGACACATCGGAGCGGTCCTTGTCGTTGAAGCGGATGCCGATGTCGTGCTCAAAGACAGCGGCGATGTGGAAAGGGCTGCGCGGGTCGCTCGACAGGTGGTCGGGCAGGGCGGGTCGTGTTGTGCTGTCGGTCATGGGGGCTTTCGTCAATCATTGCGAATGTGCCCCATTTTCCCCGGATTTCGCACCGATTCTTTAATTGGCGCTCCTGGCCTCTACCAGGGCGTCGGCCACGGCAGTCTTGATTTTTGGCACCAGCGCCCGGATGTGTGCCTGTGTCAGGGCCGCGGTTTTGTCCTGGAGCACGGGCATCTTCTTCACGAAAGACCGACCGGCCGCGCTTTTGTAGAACTGGATCAGACCGTCTATCTCGGCCTGATCAAAGGTTTCCTGGTACGAGGCGATGTACAGGGGTTTGAGCTTCGCCCAGTTCATTTCTTCTCGCAGCAAGGCGACGAACTTGGGAACCATGCCATCGAGTACTTTCTGTTGCTCAATGCTGACGCCGCGCTCGTGATATGTCTGATTCAGGCCTTCGCGCAGGATTTTTTCGTAGCCACCGGTCATTGAGTCCATGGTGGTTTGCACCTGGGCCAATTCAAGCAGCGTTGCCACCGATTCGTCGCTGGCGGGTGCTGCGACGACGCTGGTGCCGATCAGCAGGACTGCACTGATGGTGAGAACCGTGCGGATAATCTTCATGTGGAGCTTCTGGTGCGGTTAGGAGGGGGAGGAACGACCGTACCCCCGCTGCATTCATGGTGTATCTGCCGGATGAAGCCTTGGCAAAGTGCGATCGTCACCTCTATTCTTGCCAGGCTATTGCCGTCTGCCTATCCCCCAAAAGGGTGATTTTGAAGGTTCAAATCAGGTTTGCAAGGTTATTTGCTCGCTTTCGACCCGCGATAATCAGCTTATGTCCTCTCCCAAAGTCCTGTTCGGCTTTCATGCCGTTGGCGTTCGACTGAAAACCGCGCCCCAGTCAATCGTCGAGATCTATGCCGATCCGACGCGGCGTGACGCGCGCATGCGCCAGTTTCTTGAAAAGGCCAACGAGGCCGGTGCGCGCGTCATCGAGGCCGACGGCATGCGCCTGGCCAAGCTCTGCGGCAGTCACGGCCACCAGGGTGTGGCCGCGCGTGTGCAAGCGCTGGCCATGGTGACCTCGCTCGATGAGTTGCTGGAGCAACACGAAGCAGCGCAGATCTTGTTGCCGCCGGCTGAACGCGAGGCCGTGCTGATTCTGGTGCTCGACGGTGTCACCGATCCGCACAACCTGGGCGCCTGCCTGCGTGTGGCCGATGGCGCCGGTGTGCACGCCGTGATCGCGCCCAAGGACCATGCTGCCGGCATCAACGCCACGGTGGCCAAAGTGGCCAGTGGCGCGGCCGAGACCGTGCCCTACTTCATGGTGACAAATCTGGCGCGCACCCTGAACGAACTCAAGGAACGCAACATCTGGATCATCGGCACCAGCGATGCGGCTGACAAAACGATTTACCAGACCGACCTCAAAGGCCCGGTGGCGCTGGTGCTGGGCGCCGAAGGCGATGGCATGCGTCAGCTCACAGCCAAGACCTGCGATGAGCTGGTCAGCATTCCGATGCGTGGCGCGGTCGAAAGCCTCAACGTGTCGGTGGCCAGTGGCGTCTGCCTGTTTGAGGCGGTGCGTCAGCGCAGCTGATGCCGGTTTGTCAAACCACGTTAAAACGAGGTAAATCCCATGCAATCAAAAATCCTGCGTTTCCTTTTGATTTTTGTCATCGCTGTGCTGCTGCTCTCGGGTGGCTGGGTCTGGCTGACGCTGAACTGGAGCTACTCGCAAGGTGAGCGCGCCGGTTATGTGCAAAAGCTGTCGAAAAAAGGCTGGCTGTGCAAGACCTGGGAAGGCGAGATCGCCATGGTGACCATGCCCGGCGCGATCCCCGAGAAGTTTGACTTCACGGTGCGCGACGAGGCCGTAGCGCAGCGGATCAACCGGCTGGCCGGCCAGCGCGTGGTGCTCAACTACGAGCAGCATCGCTTTATCCCTTCATCCTGCTTTGGTGAGACCGAGTATTTCGTTGACGATGTGCGTCCCGTGCTGGAGCAACCGGCCGCTGTGCCAGCACCGGCCCCCTTGGCGCCGAGTGCGGCACAGGGCCAGTTGTCCGAGCCGCGCTGAGCAGGCCATGAGCAAGACCGAACACCTGACCGAACGGCGTCTGGCCGACGCCTGGGCCGAACTGCAAAACCATGCGGACCAGGGCAAGGCGCTGGAGGCAGACGCCTACCGCCTCGCTTTTTCCGACCCGGAATTCCTGCTGCGGCGCGAGACGCGCGGCATCCGTTTTCAACTGGAGATGCTCAAGCCCGATCTGGACCAGGCCGAGCAGGGCATCGAGAACACCGTCGTCGTTTTTGGCAGCGCGCGTTTTCCTTCGTTGGAGACGGCGCAGGCGGCTTTGCAAGCCGCGCAGACTGGCACGGACGCCAGCGCACTGGCATTGGCGCAACGGCAGATGCGAAACGCCCATTACTACGAGCAGGCGCGTTTGTTTGCCAGGCTGGTCGCGGGCTATAGCGCGAACCGGCCGTGCGACGAGCAGTTGTTCATTGCGACCGGTGGCGGACCCGGCATCATGGAAGCGGCGAACCGTGGCGCGCACGAGATGGGGGCCATGAGTGTGGGGCTGAACATTGCGCTGACGCACGAGCAGCAGCCCAACCCCTACATCACGCCCAGTCTGAGTTTCAAGTTCCATTACTTTGCCCTGCGCAAGATGCATTTCATGATGCGCGCCAAGGCGCTGGTCGCGTTCCCGGGTGGCTTTGGCACGCTCGATGAACTGTTTGAAGTCATCACCCTGGTGCAAACCGGCAAAGCCAGGCCGGTGCCGATTGTGCTGTTCGGCACCGACTACTGGAAGCGCCTGGTGAACATGGATGTGATGGTCGAAGAAGGCGCGATCTCGGCCGCCGATCTGGAACTGTTCAGCTACGTCGACGAGCCGCTTGAGGCGTGGGACGTGATCAGCAATTTCTACGGCCTTTGACCTGCATCAGTTGAATACCGGACTTCTGACGGCAACTTGATATTGGTGGCATTAACGCCTTGCGAAAAGGCGCATGCTGATCACACCGGCCAACATTCGTTGCCCGGTTACTGAAAATCAAGGAGTCGATCATGTCCCATTACCACGCCCTCGTCTGGATCGATCACAAGGAAGCCCATGTGATGCACATCAGTCCCGATGACGTTGAAAAATCTGTCATTCAACCGCACAAGCCGCACCACAAGCTGCATTCGCGCGTTGGCACACTGGGCAGCGGCCGCACCCCCGAGAGTCAGGAGTATTTCCATCAGGTGGTGCAGGCGCTGGCAGGTGCTTCAGAGGTTCTGGTCGTCGGCCCGGCGCAGGCCAAACTGGAACTGATCAAGCACCTGCACGCACACGATCCCGCAATGGCGAACAAAGTGGTTGGCGTTGAAACGGTTGACCATCCGAGCGACGGCCAACTGGTGGCCTATGCGCGCAAGTACTTCGTGGCCAAGGACCGCATGCTTTGATGTAGCCCAAACAATGGGTGCGGCTTGCGCTGCCGGGCGCCGCTGCGGGACGTTAACATTCATTTTTTATCACTGGAGGTCTCTAGCATGAGCATCAATACGGTTGGCATCATCGGCGCCGGAACCATGGGCAATGGCATCGCACAGGCTTGCGCTGTGTCGGGTATCAAAGTTGTCATGGTCGATATTTCAGAAGCCGCCGTGGCCAAAGGCATCGCTACCGTGGCCGGTAGCCTTGAGCGCTTGCTCAAGAAGGAAAAGATTAGCGCCGCCGACCGTGATGCGGCGCTGGCGCGCATCAAGGGCAGCACGAATTACGAAGATCTGAAACCGGCCCAACTCGTGATCGAGGCTGCCACCGAAAACCACGATCTGAAGATCAGGATTCTCAAGCAGATCGATGCCATGCTGGCCCCGGACGTGATGGTCGCCACCAACACCTCATCCATTTCCATCACCAAGTTGGCGGCGGTCACGAGCCGTCCGGATCGCTTCATCGGCATGCACTTTTTCAACCCGGTACCGATGATGGCGCTGGTGGAAATCATTCGCGGGTTGCAGACCAGCGATGCCACGCACGACGCTGTGCACGCCATGGCCAAAGCTCTGGGCAAGACGCCGATCACGGTGAAGAACGCGCCCGGCTTTGTTGTCAATCGCATTCTGGTGCCGATGATCAACGAGGCTTTCTTCGTTCTGGCCGAAGGTCTGGCTACACCGGAAGATATCGACGCCGGCATGAAGCTCGGCTGCAACCAGCCGATTGGCCCGCTCGCGCTGGCCGATATGATCGGTCTGGACGTCTGCCTGGCCGTGATGGAGGTCTACCTTAACGAGTTTGGCGACAGCAAATACCGCGCTTGCCCGTTGCTCAAGGAGATGGTCGCTGCCGGTCGTCTGGGCCGCAAAACCGGGCAGGGCGTTTACCGTTATTGAACTGTGCACAGCGTCGGTTTCACAGCCAATGCGGTGAAGTATGACAACGATTTTCGTTGAAATGATTGTTTGTTGCGGTAGATCAAAGTTGGACTGAGGGCTTGCCTTCAAGCTGCCATCCTGGGTGCGGGTTCTTCAGAACAGGCGCGTGAGATGTGTCGATGAACCATTGGGATGCCCACTCTCTAACCCATTGAATCTGGAAAGGATTTGGTCATGCTGGAACGCACTGTTTTTGAATCTATCTCGCATCGTCATCTGGTCAGCGTGGCGCCCAGCGCCAGCGTGCTGGAGGCCGTGTGGCTGATGACGGCTGACAACGGGGGCAGCGTCCTCGTGATCGACAAGGGTGGTGTTTTGAAGGGGATCCTGACCGAGCACGATTTACTGACGCGCGTGTTGGCCAAGGGACTCGATCCCAAGACAACCAAGGTCGCCGTTGTCATGACGCAGAACCCGCATACCGTGGAGCCCGAAGTGAAGGTTGCCGAAGCGGTGCTGACGATGATGGAACATGGCATCGGTTACCTGCCGGTCGTTTCGCATGCCGGCAAGATTCTGGGAACTTTCTCAGTGCGCGATGCCTTGCCGCGTGAAATTGGTGATGCGGCCAGCCTGGCCGAATTCAACGAGCAGGTCAACGACGCATTGGCTTGATCGCCCAGAGTTAGTCATTGCGTCCCCGGATCAGGTCCGGGGTTTCAGCACCCGCAATCCAGGCACGATGACTTGTCATTGCGGACCTGATCCGCAATCCAGGCTATGCGTGGCAATGGATCCCGGATCAAGTCCGGGATGACAACCGGGGGCCGGGATGACAACTCCGGTCAGGCGAAGGCTTCGGCGCGCTTGAGCAGTTCTTCCAGGCCGGCTTCCTTCGGATTGCGCGGTTTGCCGGGGTGAATCACCGATACCTGGCAGTTCTCCGCCGCTTCCACCAACTGGGCAAAAGTGCCGGCCTTGATGTCGGCAATATAGGCCTGCTTGTTGTTGTCGTAGGCGAACATCTTGTCGTTGAGCAGCGTGCACTCGTTGCAGCTGGAGCAGCGCGCGGTTTCGATGTAAGCCTCATCCGGCGAGCGCTCAGGTTCCTGCTCCACCACCGCGCTGGCCGCTGCCGGTGCACTGGCAACTGCTGCTGCGGCTGCCGCAACCGGCACGCTGGCGGCCTGCGTCTGCGCGGCCTCTTGCATGCGTTCTTCCCAGGCTTTCTTCTCGCGCGCCAGCAACTGGTCTGCATGCGAGTTGTGGACGCCGCCGAGTTCCTGCAGGCTGTGCCACATCTCGCGGCAGCGCCGTGCCTCGCGGATCAGGCGTTCATCAACGATGACTTTTTGCAGCACATTGTTGGCATCAACCATGCGCAGGCTGGGGATTTTGTCGGGCAGACCGCGGCGCTCGCGCGTCAGGGCCTCGTCGACTGCGATCATGCTGCCGTTCCACTTGCTGCGCGGAACCCGCGCCAGATGCTTGGCGTAGCGCTTGTCACAGGCAACGAAGTCAACCAGCGTGAACGCCAGGTCTTCGGCCACGCTCTGGTGCTGCTCGTCCTCGTAAGCGAAAGACTGAACCGGCCAGTCGAGTTCTACTTGTGAATTGGTGTCCAGGCGGAAGCGCGCTGCCCAGTTTGCTCCCGCCGAGGGGTCGTAGCTGAAAGCGGGGAAGGCGCGCGATTCCATCGCTGCGGCGGCCATCAGATAGGGCGGCAAGCCCGAGGCATTGGCGCTGGCACCGGAGAAGACGCTGAACAGCGCCGGACCACGGTAGTTCATGCCGGCCAGGATTTGTTCGCGCAGGCGCAACAGGTTGGAACTGCTGGACTGCAAAACGTAAACCTCATTGAGCCCCATGGCCATGCTGGCAATCTGGCGGCTGCGCATGCCGGTACTGAGCTTGCCATCGCCCGACTCCTGCAGGATGTCGTCGATCTGCAGCAGCACCTTGATCGGCAGGCCGGAAGACAGAATCTCCATCAACTGACCATGCTCGACGGCATCCATCTTGTCGGCGTTGACGCAGACCAGGTAGTCCGGGAACTGCGTCAGGTCTTGCGGGTCAAGGCCATTGGCGCCGAACTGCTCAAACAGGGCGTCGTGCCGTGCTTCGCTGTACAGGCCGTTGATCTCGAGCTCCGCGATGGCGATGGCCTTGGCCAGAGCAATCAGTTGTGGCCCGCGCTGGCGATACGCCGCCAGTGCGTCGGCACAGCTGTTGAACTCAAAAGCGTAGGTTTTGGCAGCTGACTTCTTGCCCGATTTCGCGTCCAGCGCGATGAACTGCTGGCCGTTCAAGGTCTCGAGCAGGGCGCCGATGCGTTTACGCCGGCTCGGCGGAAAGACCGCCTTGGGCAGTGATTTTGTGAGCAGGCGCGACATCGCGCCGAAGTCGAATGCATCGCCGTAGCCGTGGCCGACGGCGGCTTGCAGGTTCTTGGCGCTCAGGCCGGCTTCCGAGCGTTCATAGTCGGCTTTCAGGATGTCTGAGAGTCCCAGGCGCAGTCGATCCAGGCTCTTGCCCAAACCAGTTGTCTTTTTTTGCTGCATGGCGGACCAGGCATGTTGCAGCAGGCGCGCCGGCAGCGCGGCGTCGCAGTCGACCACGGCACCGTCGAACTTGATGGCAGCGCGTGTGCGGCGCAGGCTGTCGTCCAGCGTTTTCTCCGCGCCCTTGGCCAAGCGGGCAGCGGCTTTGTCCCAGAGTGCAGAAAAAGTCGTCTTGCCTGCCGCGGCCAGTGTGCGCATTTCCTGTTCCATCCGCAGCGCGTGCTTGCGGATGCGCTCGCCATCGCTGCCACGTGCGGCGCTGGCCAGGGCCGTGTCAAACACAGCCGAGAGCGACTGCGCGAAGGGTGCTGTGCCGGCGCCTTCGACCAGCAGCAGCGGAAAGTCATAGCGCAACTGGTTCAGATCGCGGTAGCCGGCAAAGAGGGCGGGACGCAGTTCGAGTCCGGCGACGGCGTCAAGCTGATCGCTGGGCCGTCGACCGGTCAGGAAGAACGCTACTTGGGCTTGTGTATCTGCTTCCATTTTTCTATTTCCCTGCCTTGGCTGCGGCCGCTTGCGGCCAGACCGTGTATTTGTCGAGTTCGGCGTTCAGACCGGTGCGCGTCAACTCCGGCGTGCGCAGCTTGTCGGAGCGGCGCAGGTCCTCGTAGCACGGAATTTCCGGGTTGCGGTACAGAATGCCGACCGGGATGTTGTCCTGGCTGCAGGCGATCTCCCGCGCGCGGTTGATGTCGGACGGATCATGCTGCAACTGGTTCTTGTAAATCTTGGCCATGCCGGCGCTGGTCTGCAGGCCGTCCGGGTGGTTGAGCAACTGGATGCGGTTCGGGTCGTTCATCCAGGGGTCCAGAGCGGTCGGCAGCCACTCGGGGCAGCGCTGCACGATGCGCACGAAAGACAGGCCCTTGTGGTGGTATGCAGCCTTCACGATGTCAAACAGGATTTCCGGGACCCAGTCCACTGCCTGCGCGACGAAGGAGACGTTCTGCACACCGAGCGTGACTGAGAGCGGATTGAGCGCATCGAGGTAACTGCCACGCGGTGTGGTGTTGCTCTTGGTGCCGATCGGTGAGGTGGGTGAAGCCTGCTTCTTGGTCAGGCCGTAGATCTGGTTGTCGTGCAGGAACACGGTCAGATT
Source organism: uncultured beta proteobacterium (assembly GCA_903914175.1). Classification (GTDB taxonomy): domain Bacteria; phylum Pseudomonadota; class Gammaproteobacteria; order Burkholderiales; family Burkholderiaceae_C; genus Rhodoferax. The sequence continues at coordinate 26,341 of CAIWNX010000072.1, forward strand.
CATGTTGTAGCGGATGGCGTGGATCCAGTGCCCGGCGCCGATGCTGGTGCAGTCGCCGTCGCCGGTGTTGACGAACACCGTCAGGTCCGGTCGGGCCATCTTCACGCCTTCGGCCACCGGCAGCGCGCGGCCGTGGATGCCGTGAAAGCCATAGGTCTTCATGTAGTGCGGAAAGCGGCTGGAGCAGCCGATGCCCGAGACGAACACCGTCTTCTCGGGCGCCAGCGCTTCATCGCGGCACAGCCGCTGCACGGCGGCCAGAATGGCGTTGTCGCCGCAACCGGTACACCAGCGCGGCACGCCGCTCTGATAGTCTTCAAGCTCAAAGTGCTCATCGCACATTTCCAACAGGCACTCTGTGGCGGACATCATGTTCATGCTGTGTTCACCTTTCTGATTACTTTTTTAGCTGTTTCAACAGCACGGAACGAATCGTGCTCGGCTTGATCGGCTGGCCCCGGACCTGGCTCCAGCAGTCGATGTCAACCAGGTAGCGCGAACGCAGCAGGATCGCAACCGACGAGTAGCGTCGATTGGTCTCATCGATGATCTTGTCTTCCGGTCGGTCGCTCCAGTTGCTCTCGATCGTCATGACCTTCTTGAAGCGCTGCAGAATTTCCTTGATGCCCGAGGGCAGCGGTTGCAGGAACTGCAGGTGCAGGGAGGAGACCTTGTAGCCTTCAGCGCGCATGCCCGTGATGGCTTCCTCGATCGCACCCTTGGTGCTGCCCCAGCCGACCACCAGCAAGTCGCCCTTGGCGGCGCCGAACACGGTTGGCGCTTTGAGTGTTCTTTGCAAGGCGGCGAGTTTGAGACTGCGAAAGCGCAGTGTTTGCTCGTTGATATCGGCGTCGTAGGCGACATGGCTGTCGCTGTCGTGCGCGAGGCCGGTCAGGGTGTGCATGCCGCCGGGCTGGCCCGGGATAAAGCGTCGCGCCAGACCGGTGGTGTCGTCCCAGTCATAGGGCTTGGCACCTTTGGGCACCGGGCTCTGGTCGATCGGCGGTGCCAGCCAGGACTCGTTGAACTGCGGCCGTGGGAACGGTTGCTGCGAGGTGGCCAGACTGGAGTCGGTCAATACCACCACCACCATGTTGAAGGTCTCGGCGATCTTGCGCGCTGTGAGGATGGCGTAGAAACATTCTTCGATCGTGCCCGGCGCCATCACCACCTTGGGCGCATCGCCGTGGCTGCCAAAAATAGCGGTCATCAGGTCGCCCTGTTCCATCTTGGTGGGCTGCCCGGTGCTGGGGCCGCCGCGCATCACGTTGACTACCACCAGCGGAATCTCGCCCATGACGGCCAGGCCAATGGCTTCCTGCTTGAGCGAGTAGCCGGGGCCGGATGTGATCGTGATCGTGCACTTGCCGGCGTAGGAAGCGCCGATGGCAAAGGCGCAGGCGGCAATTTCGTCCTCGGCCTGGTGCACCATGCCGCCCACATTCTCGAACACTTCCGACAGGTAGTGCGAGGCTGAGGTGGCCGGCGTGATCGGGTACATGGCGCAGATTTCCATGCC
>CAIWNX010000073.1 GCA_903914175.1 uncultured beta proteobacterium
ATAAGCGAAATTATGTCCAGTGCGACGCCCAAGAACATCGCAAGTCGCAAGCGTCTACGCGGCTTGCCAGCCTACGTCAATCCGGAACTTCTCATAACTGGGATCTTTGCATAACGCTGGCGAAGAGCCAAATTCATTGCGATTTTGTGTGACCGCAATGGGCAGTTGTTCGCTGTGCCTGCTGGCTCTGGACGACCATCAACGGACGGCGGCCCTAATTCTCCATTGCCGACATTGACTCTACTTGACTTCTGGTTAGCTGTCGTTGGTCAGCGTTTCTTCACATTGCAGAGTAATTTAAATGTATACTTACTTGTACATTCATGATGAAGCCTATCGATTGGCGCGGAAGCGCCCTCAAGGACATCCAAGCGTTTCCCGATGACGCAAAGCACAGAGCTGGGTATCAGTTGCGCAAGATCCAGCAAGGTGATCAGCCTGATGAGTTCAAACCGATGCCCGAAATCGGAGCTGGCGTAAACGAAATCATTGTGGATACGGCTGATGGATGGTTTCGAGTGATGTATGTCGCGAAGTTCGAAGAGGCGCTGTATGTATTGCATTCTTTTCAGAAGAAAACCAACAAAACATCGCAGGGCGACAAAGATATTGCCAAGCGCCGGTATGGCGCGGTGTTGATCGAAAGGAAAACCAAATGAAACCCGTACGCACAGAGGATGATCTGAAGAGTGGTCACATTACACCCGCTGACGGTAACGTGTTTGCCGATTTGGGCTTCTCACCGAAACAAGCAAAGGCAATGTTGAAGCAAGCGGATGCACGCATTGCCAAGTCGCAGAAATTGAAAAGGGATGCTGCCATTGCTATTGCCCAATGGATGCAATCCGAAAAACTTACCCAGGTCGCCGCGTCCGAGATTCTCGATGTCTCACGCCCGCGTGTCTCCGACCTGGTCAATGAAAAGCTCAGCCGTTTTTCGCTGGATACGCTTGTCACGATGCTCTTGCGCACGGGGAAAACCGTCGAACTGGTTGTTCACTGAGGTCGACGATGGCTGCCCAGTGTGGCGCTAACAATTCACGGAGCCGGCAAACTCGACCCGGACCTCGACCTGGAACGGCCGCTCCTTACTTTGCGCAATAACTCCTAAGGGCACGTACTTGTCCGTGGGCGGTTTTCGGCGAGTGACTGTGCGCTGCCCCCTTGATTAGCAACACGTTGATTCAGAGTCCGGGGTGGTAATCGTAATTGAATTTCTTCCTGGCTCAATGCCGCCAGCGCGCTGGCGGCATTGAGCCGCGAACTTGGCCGGCGGGATGTAGCCCAGCGTGCTGTGTGGACGGTAGTGGTTGTAGTCGTGGCGCCAGTTGTCGATGATCGAGCGCATGTGGCTCAAACTGGCAAACCAATGCTGGGACAGGCACTCGTCACGGAAGCGGCTGTTAAAGCTCTCGATATAGGCGTTTTGAACCGGCTTGCCCGGTTGGATGAAGCGCAGTTCCACGCCGTTTCTGACAGCCCAATCCAGCATCTTGCGGCCCGCGAATTCGGGGCCATTGTCTGTTCGAATTACTTTGGGTAGTCCGCGCTCAGCCTTGACATGGTCGAGTACCCGTGTGACATACAGCGCCGGGATCGAGGTGTCAGCAATGATCTGCACGGCCTCCTTGGTGCAGTCATCCACCACGGTCAAAGTCTTGACCTTGCGCCCGTTGGCCAACTCATCGAATACGAAATCCATGCTCCACACCTCGTTTGGTTGTTCAGGCCGCACCAGTGGCTGGCGCTCGCACGTTGGCAACTTCTTGCGCCGGCGCTTGCGCACTGTCAGCCCTTCCTCGCAATAGAGCCGGTAGGTGCGTTTGACATTGATTGGCCAGCCTTCATTTGTCAGCCGGCTGTGTAGCATTCGGTAGCCGTGGCGGCGGTGTTGCCCTGCCAGTTCCTTCAAACGCTCCCGTAAGGGCTGGTTGCTGTCTTCGCACGGCTGGTAGCGCAGCACACTGGTGCTGATTCCAACCAGGCGACAGGCTTGGCGTTCGCTCAAGCCTTTGCCTTGCAACTCCCTCACGCATTCGCGTTTGGCCGCCACGGCCACTATTTTCCCTTGAGCACCTCGCGCATCGCGTCGATCTCAAGCATCGAGTTGGCCAACAACTTCTTGAGCTTGGCGTTCTCCGACTCCAGACTCTTGAGCCGCTGCGCGTCTGAGACGCTCATGCCGCCAAATTTCGCTTTCCATCCGTAGTAGCTCGGTTCGCTGAAACCGTGCTTTCGGCACAGCTCCTTGATCGGCAGGCCCGCGTCGGCCTCGCGCAGGAACCCGATGATTTGTTCCTCGTTGAATCGCTTCTTCATTGTCCAATTTCCTTTCAGGGTTAATTGGACTCCAAATCTCTATGTGGCTAATTCGGGGAGGCAGCGCAACTGTTGCCTCTTTTTGCCTGGTCAGGTTGAGCAATTTGTCCAAATTTGATGCCGATTCAAATTTGACCCAGGGCGGATAGCTGCCTTTTAAGTCGGGAACTGCGGATAAGTGCGGGGTTTGTTGCTGGCGCCTTGGTCTGCAAGGGGATATGAAGCATAGTGCTGCAAACATTTTAAACGTGCACTATGATGCGTGTCATTAAGTGCAAGACATGCACTTTTTTGCACAGAATCAAGGAGAAACACCCGTGACCCATCCCATCCGTGTTGAATACCAGACTGACCCGTCCCGCTACCGGCATTGGAAGCTGAGCTTCGACGGTCCGGTGGCTACGCTCAAAGCTGATTTTGACGAAGACGCGGGCTTGCGCCCAGGCTACAAGCTCAAGCTCAACAGCTATGACCTGGGTGTGGACATCGAGTTGAACGACGCCATTGCGCGCATCCGTTTCGAGCATCCGGAAGTCCGCACCGTGGTTGTGACGAGTGCCAAGGACAAGGTGTTCTGTTCCGGCGCCAACATCTTCATGCTCGGCGTTTCCAGCCATGCCTGGAAAGTGAACTTCTGCAAATTCACCAATGAAACGCGTAACGGTCTGGAAGACTCCTCAACGCACAGTGGCCTGAAGTTCCTGGCGGCCGTCAATGGCGCCTGCGCTGGCGGCGGCTACGAACTGGCACTGGCCTGCGACGAGATCATTCTGGTCGATGACCGCTCATCCGCCGTCAGCCTGCCCGAGGTGCCGCTGCTGGGCGTGCTGCCCGGCACCGGCGGCCTGACACGCGTCACCGACAAGCGCCACGTGCGCCACGATCTGGCGGATCTGTTTTGCACCAGCGTCGAAGGCGTGCGCGGTGACAAGGCCGTGGCCTGGCGTTTGGTCGACGCGGTTGCCAAGCCGGCCGTCTTTGCGCAGAAGGTGCAGGAGCGCGCGCTGGCGCTGGCTTTGCTGAGCGACCGCCCGTCCCATGGCAAGGGTGTGCTGCTGTCGCCGCTGCAGCGCACAATTGACGCCGACGCGCTGCGTTATTCGCAGGTCACAGTCGAGATCGACCGAGCCAAGCGCACCGCGACCTTCACCGTGCAAGGCCCGAGCGGCGCACAGCCCGCCGACGTCGCTGCGATCGAAGCCGCTGGCGCCTCTTGGTACCCACTGGCCATGGCGCGTGAGCTCGAAGACGCGATCCTGCAAATGCGCACCAACGAGACCGAAATCGGCACCTGGCTGATCAAGACCGCAGGCGACGCAGCGGCGCTGCTGGCGCTGGATGTGACGCTGCTGGCCCACAAAGAACACTGGCTGGTGCGTGAGACCATCGGCCTGCTGCGCCGCACCTTCAGTCGGCTCGATGTCTCCTCGCGCAGCCTGTTCGCGCTGATCGAGCCCGGTTCATGCTTTGCCGGCACCCTGCTCGAACTCGCGCTGGCCTGCGACCGCAGCTACCAGTTGCAGTTGCCCGACGACCAAGCCAAGTCGCCAACGATTGCCGTGTCGGAGGCCAACTTCGCGCTCTACCCGATGATCACCGGGCAAAGCCGGCTGTCCCGGCGCTTCTACGACGAGCAGTTGGTGCTGGCTGCGGTGCGTGCCGAAATTGGCCAGGCACTGGACGCCAATGCTGCTTTTGCGCTCGGGCTGGTCACCAGCAACCCGGACGACATCGACTGGGCCGATGAAGTGCGACTGGCGATTGAAGAGCGCGTCAGCATGTCGCCCGACGCCCTCACCGGGCTCGAAGCCAATCTGCGCTTCAATGGCCCGGAGAATATGTTTACGCGCGTCTTTGCACGCCTGTCTGCCTGGCAGAACTGGATCTTCCAGCGCCCCAACGCGGTTGGCGAAAAGGGCGCGCTCAAGGTTTACGGCAAGGGCGAGAAAGCGGTCTTTGACTGGAATCGCGTGTGACGACCTATTTGCGACGATCGCCCCCCCGGTTTGTCATCCCGGACCCCGCAATGACAAGAATCAATGCGACTGAATTTGATTGAACAGAACCACCCAGGAAACACCATGACGACCATCAACTACACCGACAAAATCCCCAACAACGTCAACCTGAGCGAAGACCGCACACTGCAGCGCGCGCTGGAGCAGTGGCAGCCCAACTACCTGAAGTGGTGGGGCGACATGGGGCCGGATCACTCACAGAATTTTGACGTTTACCTGCGCACGGCGGTCAGCGTCGATCCGCAGGGCTGGGCCCAGTTTGGCCACGTCAAGATGCCCGATTACCGCTGGGGCATCTTCTTGAACCCGGCCGAGAAAGACCGCAAGATCCATTTCGGCGATCACCTGGGTCAGGACGCGTGGCAGGACGTTCCCGGTGAGTACCGCGCCAATCTGCGCCGCATCATCGTGACGCAGGGCGACACCGAACCGGCATCGGTCGAGCAGCAGCGCCATCTGGGCCTCACTGCGCCCAGTCAGTACGACCTGCGCAACCTGTTTCAGGTCAACGTCGAAGAAGGCCGCCATCTGTGGGCCATGGTCTATCTGCTGCACAAGTACTTTGGCCGCGACGGCCGCGAGGAGGGCGAGGCCCTGCTGCAACGCCGCAGCGGCCAGGAAGACAACCCGCGCATTTTGCAGGCCTTCAACGAAGAAACGCCAGACTGGCTGAGCTTCTTCATGTTCACTTATTTCACTGACCGCGACGGAAAGTTCCAGCTCTGCGCGCTGGCCGAATCGAGCTTTGATCCACTGGCGCGCACCACCAAGTTCATGCTGACGGAAGAAGCGCACCACATGTTCGTCGGTGAGAGCGGCATCTCGCGCATCATCTCGCGCACCTGCGCCGCCATGAACGAACTCAAGACCGACGACGTGGCCAAACTGCGCGCCGCCGGTGTCATTGATCTGCCGACGCTGCAGCGCTACCTGAACTTCCATTTCAGTGTCACCATCGACCTGTTCGGCGCTGACGAGTCGAGCAACGCCGCCACCTTCTACACCACCGGTCTGAAAGGCCGCTACGAGGAAGGCAAGCGCAACGACGATCACATGCTCAAGGGCGCTACCTACAAGGTGCTGGTGTTGCAGGGCGGGCAATTGGTGGAGAAGGAAGTGCCGATGCTCAACGCGCTCAATGAAGTGCTGCGCGACGACTACATCAAGGACTCCATCGGCGGCGTCGAGCGTTGGAACAAGGTGATCGAAAAAGCCGGCATCCCCTTCAAACTCAAAGCGCCGCACAAGGCCTTCCATCGCAACATCGGCGCGCTGGCCAACGTCAAGGTATCGCCTGACGGCCGCGTTCTGAGCGAAGCCGAATGGGCCGCGCACGTCGACCAGTGGCTGCCCAGCGCCACCGATCGCGCCTTCGTCGCCAGCCTGATGGGGCGCGTCGTCGAGACCGGCAAATTCGCCAACTGGATCGCCCCGCCGCTGATTGGCATCAACCGCCAGCCGGCTGATTTTGAATACGTTCGGTTTAACTGATTTGATTTGTGCAAAGCCTATGAAACCGCGTCATTGCGTGTCACCACTCTCTCGTCATTGCGAGGAGCGTAGCGACGCGGCAATCGATGCCCCGGCTTGTCATTGCGGGCCCCGACCCGCAATCCATGGCTCGCGTGGCACTGGATCCCGGATCAGGTCCGGGATGACAATTTCAGGTTCAAGGTCCGTGTGCGGTATCGGGCCGGATTCGGGAGGCTCGCAATTGAACAGCCACAGACATTGGAGATTTTGATATGCCCCTGGTCGCCAGCAACGTCATACAGCAGCACCTGATCGACCCCGAGGTCTGCATTCGCTGCAATACCTGCGAGGCGATCTGCCCGGTCAAGGCGATCACGCACGACGCGCGCAACTACGTGGTTGATGCGGGCAAGTGCGATCTGTGCATGGCCTGCATTGCGCCGTGCCCGACCGGCTCCATCGACAACTGGCGCAGCATGCTGCGCGCCAGTGCCTACACGGTGGAAGCGCAATTGCTGTGGGACGAGTTGCCGGTTGAACTCGATCCCGGGCGTCTGGCCGAGTTAGTCGCGACCGATGTGTCGCCGTCTGCGGCTCCGGTGGCAAGCACGCTGCCGGATGTGGCCCAGCACACAGCGACGGAACCGGCCTTGCAGGCATCAAACTACGGCGCCAGCGTGCCGCCGTGGTCGGCGGCGCACGCCTATACCAACCTCTATGGTCCGAAGGCGCAACAGAAGTCGATCCGGGCCCGGGTTGCGGGCAATGTGCGCGTGACCGGCATCGGACAGGAATACGACACGCACCACATCGTGCTCGATTTCGGTGCCATGCCGTTCCCGGTGCTCGAAGGCCAGTCGATTGGCGTCGTGCCACCGGGCGTGGACGCCCAGGGGCGTGCTCACCATGCGCGCCAGTACTCGGTTGCCAGCGCACGCAATGGCGAGCGAGCGGGCTACAACAACCTGGCGCTGACGGTCAAGCGCGTGCTGCAAGACCATCAAGGCCAGCCGGTGCGCGGTGTCGCATCGAATTACCTGTGCGATCTGCAAGTCGGCGCCAGTGTTGAAGTGATCGGGCCGTTTGGCGCGAGCTTCCTGATGCCCAATCACCCACGCTCCAGCATCGTCATGATCTGCACAGGCACCGGCAGCGCACCGATGCGCGCCATGACCGAGTGGCGACGAAGACTTCGACAGTCAGAAAAATTTGATGGAGGCAAACTGATGCTGTTCTTTGGCGCGCGCAGCCAGCAAGAACTGCCTTACTTCGGCCCCTTGCAGAAACTGCCGCGGGATTTCATTGACATCAACTTCGCCTTCTCGCGCACGCCGGGCCAGCCCAAGCGCTACGTGCAGGACCTGATGCGTGAGCGTGCCGCTGACCTGGGCGTTTTGCTGGCCGACCCCGACAGCTACTTTTATGTCTGTGGCCTCAAGAGCATGGAAGAAGGCGTGCTGCTGGCGCTGCGCGATGTGGCGCAGCAGGCAGGCCTGTCCTGGGACAGCGTTGGCGCGGCGCTCCAGGCGCAGGGCCGACTGCATCTGGAGACTTACTGATGGGCGAGCCTGCAACGCTGACCATTTCAAACCGCGCCCCTGGTGTGGCGCAGGTGACGATGGCGCGTCCCGAGGTCTTCAATGCCTTCGACGAGGCCATGATCGCCGACCTGACGCGTGCCTTCACCCAACTGGGCGCTGACCCCTCTGTGCGCGTGATCGTGCTCGCCGCTGCCGGCAAGCATTTCAGCGCCGGCGCTGACCTGCAGTGGATGCAGCGCGCCAGTACCGCCTCGCTGCAATGGAACCTGGAAGATGCACGGCGCTTTGCCGCCATGCTGGCATGCATTGCCGACTGTCCGAAGCCGACACTGGCGCGAATCCAGGGCGCTGCGCTCGGTGGCGGACTTGGTCTGGCTTGTGCCTGCGACATCGCGATTGCCGCTGACAACGCATCCTTTGCCGCCAGTGAAGCGCGCTTTGGCATTTTGCCGGCGGTGATTGCGCCTTATCTGGTCAACGCCGTGGGATTGCGGCAGGCCAGACATCTGGCCCTGAGCGCGACACGCATCACGGCCGCGCAAGCCTTGTCGCTGGGCTTGGTGCAGCAGGTGGTGGCGCTGGAACAGATCGACGGCGCAGTGGATGCGACGCTGACCGAACTGCTGGCCGGTGGCCCGGATGCGCAACGCGAGATCAAGCAACTCTATGCGCAGCTTGAGGTCGGCCCGGTCAGTGCCAAGGTACGGGAACTCACAGCACAAACCATCAGTCGCGTGCGTGGCACGGCGCAGGCACGCGAGGGCTTTGCCGCCTTTCTGGAAAAGCGTACGGCGCACTGGATTCCGAAAGCCTGAGAAGTCTCGGGTTTCAGGATGCGATACTTGGCCCCGACGGACCCATTGAAGATCTGCACCCCCTACTGGAGAAAACATGTCTGAAGTCATTCTGCTCGGAGACGAGGCGGTCGCGCGCGGCGCCATCGACGCCGGCATCAGTTGCGCCTACGCCTACCCGGGTACCCCCTCGACCGAGATCTACCAGACGATCGAGGATTACGCCAAAGAGCAGGGCCTTGCGGTGCGTGGCATGTGGTCGAGCAACGAGAAGGTTGCGTTGGAGGAGGGCGTCGGCGTTTCCTACGCGGGCCGGCGTGCCATGGTGTCGATGAAGCACGTCGGGCTCAACGTGGCGGCCGATCCCTTCATGAACGCGGCGGTTTCGGGTGCACACGGCGGACTGGTGCTGGCGGTGGCCGATGATCCCTCCATGCACAGCTCGCAAAACGAGCAGGACTCGCGCTACTTTGCTGACTTCGCCATGGTGCCGTGCCTGGAGCCGGCAGATCAGCAGCAGTGCTACGACTTCACGCGTGAGGCCTTTGACCTGTCCGAAAAATTTCAGGTGCCGGTATTGCTGCGCCTGGTGACACGCCTGGCGCACAGCCGCTCCAAGGTCACGCTGGGCGAGCGCCGCGCGCCGAACGACGCGCGCTATGTGGACGACCCGACCCGTTTCATCCTGCTGCCCGGCAATGCGCGGCGTGCCTACGCCAATCTGGTCGAGAAGCAAAAGGCACTGCAAGAATATTCCGAGGCACATCCGGTCAACGCGCTGACCCTGCGCGAGGGTCAGCGAGCCGGTATTCTGGTCAGCGGACTGGCCTGGAACTACTTGCAGGAGGCTTTGGGCGAGTCGATCAATGACTACAACCTGCTGCGCATCGGCTGTTACCCCTTGCCCGTGAAGAAGATCCGCCAGTTGCTTGACGCCTCCAGCGAGGTCTGGATCATCGAGGAGGGCTATCCCTTTATTGAGCGCTACGTCAGCGCCCTGGGTCTGATGCGCGAGCGTCCGATTCGCGGCAAGCTCACTGGCGATCTGCCGCGCATGGGCGAACTCTCGCAGGACGCGATCAAGCGCAGCTTCGGTCTGCCGGTCAGCGTCGGGCTCGAAATTCCGGGCATGGCCGATGTGCTGGTGGGGCGACCGCCGGTGCTCTGTGACAAGTGCCCGCACAGCGACGCCTATATCGCCATCAACGAGGTGATCGCGGAATTTGCGCCGAACACGCGCGTCATGGGCGACATCGGCTGCTACACGCTGGGTGCCATGGCGCCCTACAAAGGTATCCACGCCTGCCTGTGCATGGGAGCGTCCATCGGCATGGCGATTGGCGCTTCACACGCCGGCATGACGCCATCCCTGTGCGTGATTGGTGATGGCACCTTCACGCATTCCGGTATGCCCCCGCTGCTCGATGCGGCGCGCGATAACAGCAACATCAAAGTCTTCATTCTCGACAACAGCATCGTCGCCATGACCGGCGGCCAGCCCACCATGGCCACCGACGAGGAGGTGGTGGACCTGGTAGCGGGCCTGGGTGTGCCGCGCGAGCACATCCGCATCGTCGTACCCTCGCCGCACAAGAAGGCACACACGGTGGCGACACTGCGTGAGGAACTGTCCTACACCGGGTTATCCGTGATCATCGCGCGGCGCGCCTGCGTCAACTATGCCAAGGAGATCAAGGACATCAAGGAAGCGCGCCAACTCAAGCGCGAGATCAAGGTGGTGGCAGCATGAATTACGACCTGGTGGTGTGCGGCGTTGGCGGCCAGGGCGTGCTGACGATTGCGGCGGTAATTGATCGCGCCATCCATGAAGCGGGCCTGTATCTGAAACAGTCTGAAGTGCACGGCATGGCGCAGCGCGGCGGCGCGGTCTCTGCCTTTGTGCGCATTTCTGATCAACCCGTTGCCAGCGACCTGATCGCCGAAGGAACGGCAAGCATGGTGTTGTCGGTTGAACCGATGGAAGCACTGCGTTATACGAATTTGCTGCGACCCGATGGCTGCATCGTGAGCGACATCACGCCGATGGAGAATGTCGCGGTCTACCCGAAGCATGATGCCCTGTACCAGGTACTGTTCTCGGCGCCCCGGGTGGTGGCCATCAATGGCACGCGCCTGGCGCTCAAGGCCGGCAGTATCAAGGTCCAGAACGTGGTCGTGCTGGGGGCGGCAGCGTCCTTCTTGCCGCTGCCGCCCGAGTTGCTGGAGGCGCAACTGGCGCTGCTGTTTGCGCCCAAGGGTGAGCGCATTGTCAAGGCCAACCTCAACGCTTTTCGCATCGGTGACGCGGCCAGCCGCTTCAGCGCGGCGCTCTCGGCTGCTGGCGTGGCGCCGCAGGTGATTGCGCGGGTCGTGTCGCAGATCGCTTTTGAGCCGCAGCCGGTCCCGGTGTCCAGCGTGGCGGCCTGGAGCCAGCGACTGCTCTGCGAGGACGCGCCAACCCTGGCGCAAAGCCTGTTTGACGCCGATAAGGCCATTGCGCCCGACGCCGTGCCAGCGTAAAAGGGCTTACGTGTGAATGGCCGGTGCGAAGGGCCTAAAATTGCCGCTCTGCACCCAACCAAATTTCCAGTTCATGGCCACTGCCCCCCGTTCCGGTTCTGCCAAACCTGCCAGTTTCGAGACTGCTCTTGAAGAGTTGGAGCAGTTGCTCGCGCGTCTGGAGTCTGGCGCCATGCCACTGGAGCAGTTGCTGAGCCAGTACCAACGGGGTGCCGAGTTGCTCAAGTACTGTCGGGAACGGCTTGAAGTCGTGGAAGCGCAGGTCAAGGTGCTCGATCAGGGATTGCAGAAGACATGGACACCCGAGTGAAAACCCAAGCCACGCTGGACCTTGGTGCCTGGATGACCGGGCATCTGGAACGCATTGAGCGCTCGCTGGAGAACTGGGTCAGCGGCTGTGCGCCGAACCAGCAGGACCACGGCGCGCCGGCGAAGTTGATTGATGCCATGCGCTACGCCGTGCTTGACGGCGGCAAGCGCCTGCGCCCGCTGCTGGTGCTGGCGGCTTGGGAGACGGTGATTGCCGAGACCGGGGCGCAAGCCTGCGGCCCCGGCACCGAGCCGTATCAGGCGGCACTGCGTGCGGCCTGCGCGGTCGAACTGATTCATGCTTATTCGCTGGTGCACGATGACATGCCGTGCATGGACAACGATGTCTTGCGGCGCGGCAAGCCGACCGTGCATGTGCAGTTCGGCGAGGCCAGCGCTTTGCTGGCCGGTGACGCACTGCAGGCGCTGGCCTTTGAGTTGTTGACCCCCGAAGTCGGCATACCGCTGGCGCAGCAGGGCGTGCTGTGCCGTTTGCTGGCGCGGGCTGCGGGCAGCGCCGGCATGGCGGGCGGGCAGGCGATCGACCTGGCCAGTGTTGGCGTGGCACTGAACGAGGCACAGTTGCGCCAGATGCACCGCCTCAAGACTGGAGCCCTGTTGCAGGCCAGCGTGATGATGGGTGCAGCTTTTGCCGAAATTTCAGAATCGGCACAGCGCGCGCTGCAGGACTACGGCGCTGCTATCGGGCTGGCGTTTCAGGTGGTGGACGATATTTTGGATGTGACAGCCGATTCGGCCACGCTGGGAAAGACGGCCGGCAAGGATGCCAGCCAGGACAAGCCAACCTATGTCTCGGTGCTGGGGCTGGAGCGCTCGATTGCCTACGCCCAGGAGTTGCTGGAACAGGCCCTGGCGGCGTTGCGCCAGAGCGGGCTGCGTCAGACGACGGCCTTGCAGGGACTGGCCAATATGGTGGTGCGGCGATCGAGCTGAGAAGTGCTGATTGCTGCGAAAAACAAAGCTTATGTCGAACAATTTCTATCCGTTGCTAAAGACCATCAACGACCCCGCTGATCTGCGGCGCCTGCAGCGTGCTGAACTTGACACGCTGGCGGCCGAGTTGCGTGCCTATGTGATCGAGAGTGTTTCCCAGACCGGCGGCCATTTGAGTTCCAACCTGGGAACGGTGGAACTCACGGTGGCCCTGCACTATGTCTTTAACGCACCGCAGGACCGCATTGTCTGGGATGTGGGACACCAGACTTACCCGCACAAGATCCTGACCGGACGCCGCGAGCACATGCGTTCGCTGCGGCAACTCGGCGGTCTCAGTGGTTTTCCGCAGCGCGCCGAAAGCGAATACGACGACTTTGGTACAGCCCACTCCAGCACCTCGATTTCGGCCGCGCTGGGCATGGCGCTGGCAGCCAAAATCAAGGGTGAGGAACGCAATTGCATCGCCGTCATCGGTGACGGCGCGTTGACCGCCGGCCTGGCCTTTGAGGCACTCAACAACGCGGGCGTGGCCGACTGCAATCTGTTGGTCATCCTGAACGACAACGACATGAGCATCAGCCCGCCAGTCGGGGCACTTAATCGCTACCTGGCCAAGCTGCTCAGCGGGCAGTTCTATGCCGCAGCCAAGAACGCCGGCAAGACCGTGCTCAAGGGCGCGCCGCCCTTGTTCGAACTGGCCAAGCGCATCGAAGAACATGCCAAAGGCATGGTGGTGCCGGCCACGCTGTTCGAGAAATTCGGTTTCAACTACATCGGTCCGATTGACGGCCATGACCTCGATTCGCTGATTCCTACGCTGGAAAACATCAAGCACTTGAAGGGGCCACAGTTTCTGCACGTGGTTACCAAAAAGGGTCAGGGCTACAAGCTTGCGGAAGCCGATCCGGTGGCCTACCACGGTCCGGGTAAGTTCGATCCGGCGATTGGCCTGCAGCAACCCAGCACGCCGCCCAAGCAGACCTTTACGCAGGTCTTTGGCCAGTGGTTGTGCGATATGGCGGCGCATGACAAGCGACTGGTGGGCATCACGCCGGCCATGCGCGAGGGCTCAGGCATGGTTGAGTTTGAAAGCCTTTTTCCGGATCGCTATTTCGACGTCGGCATTGCCGAGCAGCACGCCGTGACCTTTGCCGCTGGCTTGGCCTGCGAGGGTCTGAAACCGGTGGTGGCGATCTACTCCACCTTTTTGCAGCGCGCCTACGACCAACTGATTCACGACGTTGCGATTCAGAACCTCCCGGTGGTCTTTGCCCTGGACCGCTCCGGCCTGGTCGGTGCCGACGGCGCGACCCACGCCGGTGCCTATGACATCCCGTTCCTGCGCTGCATTCCCAACATGAGCCTGGCTTGTCCGGCCGATGAAAACGAGTGCCGTCAGTTGCTGAGCACGGCCTTTGCGCAACAGCATCCGGTGGCGGTGCGCTATCCGCGCGGCGCCGGCGCCGGCGTCGCGGTGCAGCCCGGACTGGTCGCGCTGCCGTTTGGCAAGGGCGAGGTCCGGCGCGCCGGCAAAGGGGTTGCCATACTGGCCTTTGGCACGCTGCTATACCCGGCGCTGGAAGCGGCGGCGGCGCTCGGTCTTACCGTTGTCAATATGCGCTGGGCCAAGCCGCTGGACTTGGAGTTGCTGTTCAAGGTCGCCGCTGAGCACGAAGCACTGGTTAGTGTCGAGGAAGGCGCCATCATGGGCGGCGCCGGTAGTGCTGTCAGCGAAGCCTTGCAGGCAGCCGGTATCGTCAAACCCTTGTTGCAACTGGGTTTGTCAGATACGTTTATCGAGCATGGCGACCACGCCAAATTACTGGCACTTCAAGGGCTCGATGCCGCCGGCATTCAGGCCGCCGTTCAGCGCCGCTTCGAAGCGCTGATCGAGCCTGGACGTCCCCCGCTCAAAGCTGTCGCCTGAGCTCTCTGGCGCAAGGGAAAACCCGCTTCGGAGCCAGTTGCCATTGACCTTACAATGCGTGCTGACTCTTATTGGTCGTCGCCGTGCCGACCGGCGCAGCGAGCAGTTCTATCAACAACTCACAAGGGGTGAACTTAATGGATCGTCGTTCCGTAATCAAAAATGCCGGCATCGCTGGCATTCTGGCCGCTGGTGCCGCACCTGCCGTGCATGCGCAGGCTGCTGGCATTCGTTGGCGTCTGGCTTCGAGTTTCCCGAAGTCGCTTGACACCATCTATGGTGGTGCCGAGGTTTTTGCCAAGGCGGTCAAAGCCATGTCCGGTGGCAAGTTCGAGATCTCTGTGCACGCCGGTGGCGAGTTGTTGCCGCCGTTCGGCGTGGTTGACGGCGTACAAAACGGCACCGTCGAAATGTGCCACACGGTGCCTTACTATTTCTACGGCAAGAACCCGGCTTTCGCGCTGGGCTCGGCAGTTCCGTTCGGCCTCAATGCGCGTCAGATGAATGCCTGGATGATGCACGGCAATGGTCGCAAGCTCATGAATGAGTTTTATGCTGGCTACAGCATGATCAGCTTTGCGGGTGGCAACACCGGTACCCAGATGGGTGGCTGGTTCCGCAAGGAAATCAAGTCGATCGCCGACTTCAAGGGCATGAAGATGCGCCTGGGTGGTGGTTTGATCGGTGAAGTGATGCAAAAGCTCGGCGCTGTGCCGCAAAGTATTCCTGGCGGCGAAATTTACCAGGCGCTGGAAAAAGGCACGATCGACGCCGCTGAATGGGTTGGCCCCTACGATGACCAGAAACTCGGTTTCAACAAGGTGGCACCGTTCTACTACTATCCCGGCTGGTGGGAAGGCGGTCCCGAAGTTGACTTCTTTATCAACCAGAAGGCCTTCGATGCCCTGACACCCGAGAACAAGGCGATTATTGAAGCTGCTTCGGCCCTGGCAAATTCGGACATGCTTGCCAAGTACGACGCTTACAACCCCAAGGCCTTGAAGCAACTCGTTGCAGCCAAGACCAAGGTTCTGCCGTTCTCGCAAGCGGTGCTGGAAGCTTCGTTCAAGGCATCCATGGCCGTGTTCGAAGAGAACGATGCCAAGAGCCCGGAATGGAAGAAGATCTACGCCGACCTGCGCGCGTTCCAGCGTGACCAGGTGGCCTGGTTCCGGTTTGCCGAAAGCCGTTTTGACTCGTTCATGGCGCAGCAAAAACTGTAATTCGCTGCGTTTGTCAGCAAGCAAAAAGGCCTCGCAATGCGAGGCCTTTTTCTTGGCGAGCGATGTCGCGGAGTTGTTCCGCGTTGCTAAACTGTCCTGGAAGCGTCACCCGTGTCGGTTGCGCTTTTTGCTTCCCTGATGCGCGCGGTTGTCGTCATGCATCCAAACCGAGGGTCAATATGAAACCGATCTTGATTTGCCTGCTGGCCGTTCTTGCGTTGACAACTCAGATGCCAGCGCAGGCTCAAACCTTGCAGGGAGGCAATGAGCAATACGATATTTCGGACCAGATCATCCAGCACTCCCATGAACGGTCAAAGTACTTCGTAAAAAGTTCAATATTTGATCTGGGCATGAGTCACGAAGAGTTTCTGAAAGTTGCCGACAAGAGCAAGCCGGTGGTGGTCCATCTTCATGGCTGCAGTGGAATTGGCCGTGACGAGTGGGAAATCAAATCGTTTTATACCGGACTTGGTTTCAATTTCGTATTGACCAATTTTCTGAACCGTGGGGATGCAAGTGTTTCGTGCACCGTCAGCAATAGGAGCCTTACTTACCATGGCAACCTGCAGACCAGGCTGCCAGCCAGAGCCAAGGAACTTGTTCATCATATTGACTGGCTCAGGGCGAACGGATTTGGCAAAATTATCGTCACCGGGCACAGCGAGGGCGGCATGATCATGCAGGTCTTTCGCACCAGCGTGGAAGCGGTCATCATCCATTCCATGGCTTGCATTCCAACGCCAAAGCCGCCCCCCAAAGAAAACCGTTATCTGCAATTGGTTTCCACCAATGATCCCTTGCTGGATCCACGGCGTGGCACCTATCCCTGCGAGGGTCGGCCAGGTTACGAGAATTTCACCACATCGCTATCGAGCGTGGCGTCGCATAGCCCTTTTGCTGATCCCCGTTGGAAAGACACGGTTCGTCAATTCCTTGGAGTGCAGGAGCAGGATTGAAACGAAGCGCTGACACCATGCGTTGGCCACGGTTGGTGGCGGGTGTCGAAATCAATGCTGCGGCGATTCTGTGGCCGGCGCGGACTGCGCTGTGGCGCTGTCGCCAGTCCCTGTGAGAACCCGCCGCGCGCCGTTGAAACGGCGCTTCCAGTAGGCCAGGCCCATGTCCTCGACGCGGACTTCGGAGCCGGGTTTGGGCGAATGAATGAACTTGCCTTCGCCGATATAAATGCCGACGTGGCTGAAGGCGTGGCGCATGGTGTTGAAGAAAACCAGGTCACCGGGCTGCAGGTCGCTGCGGTCGATCTTCTGCGTTGCCGCAGCCTGCTGCTCGGCTTTGCGCGGCAGGATCAGTCCCACCGTCTGCTCGTACATGGCTTTGACAAAGCCGCTGCAGTCAAAGCCGGTTTCAACCGTGTTGCCGCCGCGCCGGTACGGTGCGCCCAGCACCCCCATCGCGCGAAACACCAACTCCGACGCGCGCTCACTGACGCTGTGGCGCACCTGGTCAATGCGTGCCAGCAGACCTTTGTCCGCGAGCAACTGATCCATGTCGTCGCCCACCGGCGCCGGCGCGGCGTGCGCAGCGGCGGCAAAGGCGAGGGCGGCGAGGAAGGAGGCGGGAATTCGCATGGCCCCGCAGTATACGTGGGGCGCTATCCCGGCTTCAAGTCTGGGCCAAAGCTGCGGTTTAATACCCCATGGCCCGAACGGGTGCCGCTATTTCAGAAAGATCACCATGCTGCTTGACGCCGAACAATCCCAACTCGTTCTGGTGGACTACCAAACGCGACTGATGCCCGCCATTTTTGAAGCCCCCTTGGTGCTGGCCAACGCGCTGCGTCTGGCGCAGGCGGCGCGTCTGCTGGAGGTGCCGCTCTGGGGCACGGAACAGAACCCTTCCAAGCTCGGCGAGAACCCGGACGAGATCCGGGCCTTGTGCCGGCGCACCCTGAGCAAGATGCAGTTCAGCGCGGTGGAGGAGGGCCTTGGCGAATGGTTGCGTCCGCCCGCGGCGCCGGTCGCCGGCAATGCGCGCAGCCTGCCCAAGCACCTGCAAAAGTCGGTTGCCGGCGGCGAGCGCAATACGGTGGTCATTGCCGGTTGTGAAGCCCACGTCTGCCTGTTGCAAACGGCGCTGGATTTGTTGGAAGATGAATTTGAAGTCTGGGTTGTGACCGATGCCTGCAGTTCGCGCACCGAACGCAACCGTGACGCCGCTTTTGATCGCCTGGCCGGCGCCGGTGCTGAACTGGTGACGACCGAGATGGTCGTGTTTGAATGGCTGCGCAGCGCTGAACATCCCGCATTCAAGGCAGCGCAGGCCTTGATCAAGTAAGCACTTCGCCGTCAACCATCCTGATCTGGCGCTGGCAACGCGCCGCCAGTCGCGGGTCGTGCGTCACGATCAGGCAGGCTGACTGGCGCTCGCGGTTGATCGCTTGTAGCAACGCAAAGATTTCATCGGCACTGTGCGTGTCGAGGTTGCCGGTGGGCTCGTCGGCCAGGATCAATCGCGGTGACAGCGATAGCGCACGCGCGATCGCCACGCGTTGCTGCATGCCGCCCGAGAGTTCGGCTGGCCGCTTGTGCGCCGCGTCCTGCAGTCCGACCTGTTGCAGCAAGCGCAGCGCGGTTTCTTGCGCTTGCGCGGTTGACCAGCCCAGATCAATGATGGAAGGCATCATCACGTTCTCCAGCGCGCTAAAGCCCGGCAGCAGGTGGTGAAACTGGAAGATGAAACCGATGTTGCGCCCGCGCAGTTGGGTGCGCCTTGCATCGTCCATGTCAGCGGTGTCAATCCCGTCAATGCGCAGGCGCCCGCTGCTGGGTGCTTCGAGCAGGCCGATGATGTTGAGCAGCGTGCTTTTGCCCGAGCCTGAAGGACCGGTGAGCGCGGCAAATTCACCGTTGTCGATGCTCAGGTTGATGCCGTGCAGCACTTCGGTGGCAACGGCTGTTCCCAGGCCGTAGCTTTTGTGGATGTCCTTCAGTTCGACGATGGCGCTCATGGTCTTGTCGGCCTCACATCCGGATCGCCTGCACCGGGTCCAGGTGTGCCGCGCGGCGTGCCGGCAGTGCCGCTGCCAGCAGGCCGACGACAAGCGCCAGCGCGCAGGCCCAGGCCACGACCGAGGGTTCCAGGTCCGGGCTGATGAGCAGCGTGCCGTCGGCGTTGCGCGAAATTCCGGAGAAGAAATTGAGCAGCGCCAGCGACAGCCCCGAGCCCAGCGCCGAGCCGAGCAGACCGTAAAAGCCGCCTTGCAGCAGGAACACCGACATGACCCGGCGCGGGCTCGCACCCATGGCGCGCAGGATGCCGATCTCTTTTTGCTTTTGCACAACCGACACCACCAGCACGCTGGCAATACCGACGGCGACGATCAGTACGACAAAGAAGCGGATCAGATTGTTGGACATGCTCTGGCTCTTCAGTGCTGTCAGCAATTGCGCGTTGGTCTGCATCCAACTCTCGACGTTCAAGCCGGTTTGCGCCTGCAACTGGCGCGCGGTGGTCTCAGCCTGGAACAGGTCGGCCACGCGCAGGTCAATTTCGGTAACGCCGCCGGGCAGATCGAGCAGCGACTGCGCCATCTTGATGCTGGTGTAGACCCAGCGCCGGTTCAGGTCGCGGTTGCCAATGTCGAAGACGCCGGCGACGGTCAGCAGGTCGTTGCGACCCTCCATCGTGATGACGCGAATCTTGTCGCCCACCGTCACGCCCAGATCTTTGGCCAACTCAATCCCGATGACGCCGTTGGCGCCGCTGAGGTCAAAGCGCCCCTGCGTCAGGTACTTGTCCATGTGCACGATGCGCTGGTGGGCCACGGAATCGACGCCGAGCAGGGCAATCGGCTGGTTCGCTTCGGCGCGTGCGGCAAAACCGGCGCCAGAGAGCACGGGAGAGACCGCCAGCACGCCGCCGGTCTGGGCTGCCAGGCGTGCCACGGCTTCCCACTGGTCGATCGAGCGCAGGCGCTGCGCGCGTGGCTGCACGATGGCCGCCGTGCTGCCGCCTGGCAACAGCGGCAGGTTAACGGCGCGCGGTGATTTCAAAACGATGTGGGCCTGGCTGCCCAGCGTCTTGTCGATGATGGAGGCCTGCAACTGCGTGATCAGGGTCGTCAGAAAAATGATCACGGCAACACCCGCCGTGACGCCGGCCAGGATCAGCACCGTCTGCATGCGGCCTTCGCGCAGATAGCGCAGGCAGACCATCCAGGCAAACGGGAGCCGCATGGCCGCCATCAACTGGTAAAGCCGGGCATGGCGGGCACGTTGCCCAGCGGCGCGCGTGTGCCTTGCGCGCGAACCCGGTCGCCTTCGCTGAGGGTGCTCCCGGGCAGGATGACGCGATCGCCCTTGGCCAATCCTTTGACAATCTGCGTGCTGCCGATGCCTTGCAAGCCGGTCTGCACCGCAACCTGTCGGGCGCGGCCTTCGCGCTCCAGCCAGACCGAACTGGCGCCGCTGGTGTCATGGCGTACGGCATCGGTGGGCAGCATCAAGGCATCCTTCACCTGTGCTGTGACGATTTCCAGTGTGACCGTCATGTCCGGGCGCAGGTAGTCAACCGTCGGCGCGACCACCAGTTTGATTTCCACCGTGCCGCGCAGGGGGTCGACGGCCGGCGCAATGTAGATCAGCCGCGCGTTCAAGCGCTGCTGCGGGTAGGCGTCGGCGCTGGCACTGGCGGTTTGGCCGATTTGCAAAAGCTTGAGATTCTTTTCGTCGACGCTGGCCTGGATGCGTGTTTCGCCGCCACCGACGAGCGTCAGGATCGGTTTGCCGGGCTGCGCCGTGTCGCCCGGTTCGGCCGTGCGGCTGATGACGGTGGCGGCGGCGGGTGCGCGCAGGCTCAACTGATCCAGGCGTGCCGAGGCTGCGCGTTGTTGCGCCAAGGTCTGCTCCAGGCGCGCCTGCGCCATCGCCAGTTCAACGCCACCGCGCGCCGTGCCTTGCGCCTGAATGCGAGCGGCTTGCATGGCGGCCTGCGCGCTATTAGCGGCGCGCTGTGCATCGTCCAGACGCGACTGCGAGACAAAGCCCTGGCGCAGCAAATCCTGCGCGCGGGTCAGTTCCTGTTGTGCCTGCAAATTGGCTGCGTTGGCCTGTGCCAGCAGTTGCACGCCGACCGGGTCGCCCACCGTCTCGATCTGGCGCAAACGCGCGCGCGCTTCGCGCACGCTGGCCTCGGCCTGGATCAGACTGGCCCGCGCTTCATCGTCGCGCAATTGCACCAGTACCTGGCCAGCCTTAACCTGGTCGCCCTCACGCACGGCGATGCGCTCGATGCGCGCCGTGCTCTGGCTGGCGATGTCGGTGCGGGCCAGGTCAACGATGCGCCCACTCGTCACCACCGTCTGCAGCAGCGTGCCCTGCGTCACAAGAGCCAGTTCGACCGCCTGGCCGCGCTGGCTGTAGGCAAAGATGCCAGCAGCGCACAGGCCCAGACCAAGAGCCCAGAGTGCGTAGGTGCGGGTAAATTTCATGGGTCGATTGTGCCTTGCCGTGTGGCCTCGCTATGACGAGGGTATTCGTTATCCCGTGCCTCACAATTGTCATCCCGTCCCCGGATCAGGTCCGGGGTGAACCGGGATCCAGTGCCACGCGCACCATGGATTGCGGATCGGGTCCGCAATGACAGCCAGTCCTATGGATTGCCGCATCGCTGCAATGAAATCGGGTTACGGGCTCGTCCATCCGATAATTGGCTAAACAAGAGGAGTTGCCATGCCGATTTATGAATACGCGTGCGCTGCATGCGGCCACCGGTTCGAGACCCTGGTGCGATCCGGCAGCGAGCCGCAATGCCCGAACTGCCAGTCAAAAGAGTTGGACAAGCAGTTATCGGTCTTTGCCACCACTGCTTCGAGCAGCGCGGCGCCGGCCATGCCGAGTGCCTGCAGCGGCTGTGAGCACCGGGGTGGCCCCGGCGCCTGTGGCATGAACTGATTCCATTTCCAAACCATCCCTGTCGTCCTTGCTTCGCCTTGCCGTGCTAGAGCCCTGTCTGCGGCTTCGCGCCTCAACAGAAATGATTTGGAAATGGAATGAACCTGGAGGAGTCAGCTTGGAGCAAGTTGAGTAGCCATAATTATAAATTCAGTTTTAAGACCCGACTGGAGACAACAATGACAAACTACGCCGATTTCCATCGCCGCTCCCTCACAGACCGCGACGCTTTCTGGGCTGAGCAGGCCCAACTCATTGACTGGAAGACGCCGCCGCAGCAGATCTGCGACTACAGCAATCCGCCCTTTGCCAAGTGGTTTGTCGGCGGCACCACCAACCTGTGCCACAACGCGATTGACCGGCATCTGAAGGACCGCGCCGATCAGGCGGCGCTGATTTTTGTTTCGACCGAGACCAATCAGGAAGTCGTTTATTCCTTCCGCCAACTGCACGCTGAAGTGCAGCGCATGGCGGCTGCCATGCTGGACCTGGGTGTCAAGAAGGGCGACCGCGTTCTGATCTACATGCCCATGATTGCCGAAGCCGCATTTGCCATGCTGGCCTGCACCCGCATTGGCGCCATTCACTCCGTGGTGTTCGGCGGCTTTGCTTCCGGTTCACTGGCTTCGCGTATCGAAGACGCCTCGCCCAAACTCGTCATCAGCGCCGACGCCGGTTCGCGCGGTGGCAAGGCCGTCGCCTACAAGCCGCTGCTCGATGAAGCGATCCGCCTCTCGAGCCACAAGCCCGACGCCGTGCTGCTGGTGGACCGCCAACTGGTGGCCATGGACCTGGTCGCCGGGCGCGACCATCTGTGGGGCGCGCTGCGCCAGAAGCACCTCAACACGGTGGTGGATTGCGAGTGGGTTGACGCCACGCACATCAGCTACACGCTCTACACCAGCGGCACCACCGGCAAACCCAAGGGCGTGCAGCGCGACACCGGCGGTTATGCCGTGGCGCTGGCCGCCAGCATGAAGCACATTTACTGCGGCAACGCCGGTGAGACCTATTTCTCCACCAGCGACATCGGCTGGGTGGTTGGCCACAGCTACATCATTTATGGCCCGCTGATCGCCGGCATGGCGACCATCATGTACGAAGGCCTGCCGACACGCCCGGACGGCGGCATCTGGTGGAGCCTGGTTGAAAAATACAAGGTCACCGTGATGTTCAGCGCACCCACGGCCGTGCGCGTGCTGAAAAAACAGGACCCGGCCCTGCTCACCAAGTACGACCTGTCAAGCCTGCGCGCACTGTTCCTGGCGGGTGAACCGCTCGATGAGCCGACCGCGCAGTGGATCAGCCAGGGCTTGGGCAAGCCGATCATCGACAACTACTGGCAGACCGAAACCGGCTGGCCCATCCTCTCGCTGTGCAACGGCGTCGAGAAGGCCGACAGCAAGTTTGGTTCCCCCGGCAAGGCGGTCTATGGCTACGACGTTAAATTGCTCGATGACCAGACCGGTGAGGAACTGACAGGCCCGAATCAAAAAGGTGTGGTCGCCATCGAAGGCCCGCTGCCACCGGGCTGCATGCAGACGGTCTGGCGCGACGACGCGCGCTTTGTCAGCACCTACTGGAAGTCGGTGCCGGGCAAACTGGTCTACAGCACTTTCGACTGGGGCATCCGCGACGCCGATGGCTACTTCTTCATTCTGGGCCGCACCGACGACGTGATCAATGTTGCCGGGCACCGCCTGGGCACGCGCGAGATCGAGGAGAGCATTTCGGCGCATCCGAACATCGCTGAAGTCGCGGTGGTGGGCGTGGCCGATCAGCTCAAAGGCCAGGTCGCGATGGCCTTTGCAGTGGTCAAGGACGCTAGTCTGATCGCCGATGCCGCCGCCTGCCTCAAGCTCGAAGGCGAGATCATGAAGCTGGTCGACAACGACCTGGGCGCCGTGGCGCGACCGGCGCGTGTG
This sequence comes from uncultured beta proteobacterium, assembly GCA_903914175.1. Taxonomy (GTDB): domain Bacteria; phylum Pseudomonadota; class Gammaproteobacteria; order Burkholderiales; family Burkholderiaceae_C; genus Rhodoferax. Next base: position 22,922 of record CAIWNX010000073.1, read on the forward strand.
CGCTTCGTCACGATTCTGCCGAAAACCCGCAGCGGCAAACTGCTGCGCCGCGCCGTGCAAGCGGTGTGCGAAGGGCGCGACCCGGGCGACCTGACGACCATGGACGACCCGGCCGCGCTGCAGCAGATCAAGGACCTGGTCGCGTCCTGATTTCCGCCGCTGACGGAGTTTGCAATTTGGACACAATTGCCAAGGGGTCGATCACTAAGCTCTCTTAATCGCGACAGACGCCAGATGTGGTTCTGAAGCCGTCAACATGAGCAGGATCGATATGAAATTACCTTTGAGTCCAAAGGGCATGCGATGGGAGTTCTCTTTACCCATGGCTTCGAAGATGATCACGCAGGCTGCGAGGCTTGATCATGCGTAATCTTCAAGAAAACTATCACGTTGTCGCGAACGCATTCCCAAGCATTGGGAAAAAAATCAAACTCTTCTGGGGCCATCAGGACCTCACGGACCTGATGCATGACCTGCTGCACAACACCCGTGGACATTCGCGCGAAGGATTCAAGCTTGATGTGGCGGTTGCCTTGTTAGAACTGCAAGAGTTGCATAACCGGGTTTTTCCACAGTTCAAAGAAGTGTCTTTCAACGATCGATCACTCATTCACCGAACCACTCATTCGTAACGGTTTTGGAGTAGCCAGACGCAGCGCTTCCCGGCTCAGCGGTATTGGAAAACGCTGGCAAAACACCGTTGTCAGGTCAGGTAAAGCCATCGGTGGCACAATCCGCCCGGTCAGCAGGCCTGTCACGGGCCACAGTCGCATCCGCCGAACGGTTCAGCCGGGACGCGGAAGGTTAATCAACAACAGCTTTAACCAGCTCATGTTTCCTGCAGGGAAACGAAGGTCAGCGCCATATGAGTGATATCAAACCCCAAGGGGTGAGTCCGACTTCGTCGGTCTATCAGGCCTACCAGGCCAATACCCATCTGTTTGGCGGCAACGCCCCGTATGTCGAAGAGATGTACGAAAACTACCTGGCCAATCCCGGCAGCGTTCCCGACTCCTGGCGCGACTATTTTGACGCCTTGCAAAACGTGCCGGCGCTCGACGGCAGCAGTGCCAAGGACGTACCCCATCTGCCGGTGATCAACGCCTTTGCGGCGCGCGCCAAGCAGGGCGGCACCAAGGTCGTGGTCGCCAATACCGACCCCGAAATGGGACGCAAGCGCACCGCTGCGCAGCAACTGATTGCGGCCTACCGTACGGTGGGCGCGCGCTGGGCCGATCTGGACCCCTTGAAGCGCACCGAGCGCGACCACATTCCCGAGCTTGATCCGTCCTTCTACGGTTTCAGCGATGCCGACCAGGAAGCGGTGTTCAACACCAGCAATACCTTCTTCGGCAAAGACACCATGAGTCTGCGCGAGTTGATGAACGCGCTGCGCCAGACTTACTGCGGCACCATCGGCGCCGAGTACATGTACATCACCGAGCAGGACCAGAAGCGCTGGTGGCAGCAGAAATTGGAGAGCATCCGCTCCAAACCCGATTTCACCGAAGAAAAAAAGAAACACATCCTGGATCGCCTGACGGCGGCCGAGGGTCTGGAGCGTTTTCTGCACACCAAGTTCGTCGGGCAAAAGCGCTTCTCGCTCGAAGGCGGCGAGAGCTTCATTGCCTCGATGGACGAATTGATCCAGGGTGGCGGCACGGTCGGTCTGCAGGAAATCGTGATCGGCATGGCGCATCGCGGCCGCCTCAATGTGCTGGTTAATTCGCTGGGCAAGATGCCGGCCGATCTGTTTGCTGAGTTCGATCACACGGCGCCCGAAGACCTGCCCAGTGGCGACGTCAAATACCACCAGGGCTTCAGCTCGGACGTTTCCACGCCCGGCGGCGCGGTGCACTTGAGCCTGGCATTCAACCCATCGCACCTGGAAATCGTGAACCCGGTGGTGGAAGGTTCGGTGCGTGCGCGCATGGACCGCCGCGCTGACCCCAAGGGTAAGCAGGTGCTGCCGATCCTGGTGCACGGCGATGCCGCATTTGCCGGCCAGGGCGTTGTCATGGAGACGCTGGCGCTGGCTGAGACGCGTGGCTACAGCACCGGTGGCACGGTGCACATCGTCATCAATAACCAGATCGGCTTTACCACCAGCGACCCGCGTGACACGCGCTCCTCGATTTACTGCTCTGACATCGTCAAGATGATCAAGGCGCCGGTGCTGCACGTCAACGGCGACGATCCGGAAGCCGTGGTGCTGGCAACGCAGCTTGCGCTGCAGTACCGCATGGAATTCCAGAAGGACGTGGTGGTTGACATCGTGTGCTTCCGCAAGCTCGGCCACAACGAGCAGGACACACCGGCGCTGACGCAGCCGCTGATGTACAAGAAGATCGCCCAGCATCCGGGTACGCGCAAACTCTACGCCGACCGGCTCGCTGCCCAGGGCATGGGTGCCACGCTCGGCGACGACATGGTGAAAGCCACGCGCGCGGCGCTGGATGCCGGCAAGAACACCTTTGATCCGGTGCTGAGCAATTTCAAGAGCAAGTACGCGGTCGATTGGACGCCTTACATCAACAACAAGTGGACCGATGCCGGCGAGACCGGCGTGCCCTTGGCGGAGTGGAAGCGACTGGCCACGCGCCTGACGACCCTGCCCGATACGATCACGCCGCACCCGCTGGTGAAGAAGGTTTACGCCGACCGCGCCGCCATGGGCCGCGGTGAAGTCCCCATCGATTGGGGCATGGGCGAGCACATGGCGTTTGCCTCACTGGTGGCTGCGGGCTACCCGGTGCGACTGAGCGGCGAAGACTGCGGACGCGGCACCTTCACGCACCGCCATGCCGTGCTGCACGACCAGAATCGCGAAAAGTTCGACGAAGGCATTTACACGCCGCTGGAACACGTGGCCGACGGCCAGGCGCCGTTTGTCGTGATCGACTCGATTCTGTCGGAAGAGGCGGTGCTCGGTTTTGAATACGGTTACGCCTCGAACGACCCGAACACGCTGGTGATCTGGGAAGCGCAGTTTGGCGACTTCGTCAATGGCGCGCAGGTGGTGATCGATCAGTTCATCGCTTCGGGTGAAGTGAAGTGGGGCCGCGTCAATGGCATCACGCTGATGCTGCCGCACGGTTACGAAGGGCAGGGCCCGGAGCACAGCTCGGCGCGTCTGGAGCGCTTCATGCAACTCAGCGCCGACACCAATATGCAGGTGGTGCAGCCGACCACGGCGAGCCAGATCTTCCACCTGCTGCGCCGGCAGATGGTGCGCAAGCTGCGCAAGCCGCTCATCATCCTGACACCCAAATCGCTGTTGCGCGCCAAGGATGCTGCATCGCCTTTGTCGGAGTTCACCAAGGGCAGCTTCCAGACGGTCATTCCAGAGAACAAGGCCGAAGTCAACAAGAAAGCGGACAAGGTCAAGCGCGTGCTGGCCTGTTCAGGCAAGGTCTACTACGACCTGGTGAAGAAGCGTGCCGAGTTGGGTGCCGATGACGTCGCCATCCTGCGCGTTGAGCAGCTCTACCCGTTCCCGCACAAGGCCTTTGCCGCTGAGCTCAAGCGCTATCCGAACGTGAGCGAACTGGTCTGGTGCCAGGACGAGCCGCAGAACCAGGGCGCCTGGTTCTTCGTGCAGCACTACATCTTCGAGAACATGGTTGAAGGTCAGAAGCTGGGTTACTCCGGCCGCATGGCTTCGGCGTCGCCCGCCGTGGGTTACGCCCATCTGCACCAGGAGCAGCAAAAGGCCCTGGTCGAAGGCGCGTTTGCCAAGCTCAAGGGCACGATCCTGTCCAAGTAATCGTGTCAGGCAGCGCCGGCGCTGTCCGACAAACACAAAAGGTTTTGATATGTCTATCGTAGAAGTAAAAGTACCGCAGCTCTCCGAATCCGTGGCCGAGGCCACCTTGCTGCAGTGGAAGAAAAAGATCGGCGAATTTGTTGCCATCGATGAGATTCTGATTGAGGTTGAGACCGACAAGGTGGTGCTGGAAGTTCCAGCACCGGCGGCCGGTGTCTTGACTGAACTGGTCATGGCCGACGGCAGCACCGTGGCGGCCGAGCAATTGATCGCCCGCATTGACACCGAAGGCAAGGCCGGCGCTGCTGCGCCTGCGCCGGCAACTGCTCCGGCAGCCGCAGCACCGGCGGCACCGGTGGCGGCCAGCATGGCGGGCGTGGCGATGCCCGCAGCGGCCAAGCTGATGGCAGACAACAATATGGCGCCGGGTTCCGTCGCCGGTAGCGGCAAGGAAGGTCGTGTCATCAAGGGCGACGTGCTGGCCGCAGTGGCCAGCGCCGCGGCGCCGAAGGCCGCGCCCGCCATGCCAGCCAAGGCCGCAGCCAGTTTCCTGCCGGCGGTGACGGCACCGGCCGTGTCGCTGGGCGAGCGCCCCGAGCAGCGGGTGCCGATGAGCCGGCTGCGCGCGCGTGTGGCCGAGCGTTTGCTGCAGTCGCAATCAACCAACGCGATTCTGACCACCTTCAACGAGGTCAACATGGCGCCGGTGATGGAAATGCGCAAGCGTTTCCAGGACAAGTTCGAAAAAGAACATGGCGTCAAGATCGGCTTCATGAGCTTCTTCGTCAAGGCGGCGGTGCATGCCCTGAAAAAGTTCCCGGTGATCAATGCATCGGTTGATGGCAACGACATCGTCTACCACGGCTACTTCGACATCGGCATCGCGGTCGGTTCGCCGCGCGGCCTGGTGGTGCCGATTTTGCGCAATGCCGATCAGATGAGCTTTGCCGACATCGAGAAGAAGATTGCCGAGTACGGCGTCAAGG
>CAIWNX010000074.1 GCA_903914175.1 uncultured beta proteobacterium
GCAGCGCCGTCCAGCTGCGTGAAATCGGGTGCAACTTAAACTGGGATCAAGTCTGTCTTGATGATGGGGTCCACTTCAGAACTTACGGGTTTTCAGGATGGGGCATGAATAACGGCTTGTCCGATGTCGGGCCAGCGTTTGCGCACAAACACCCAGGCCAGCAAACCGATGCCCATCATGATCAGTGATGTTGCCGCCATGAAAACCGTGGAGTGCATGACCAACGGCGCAATAACACCAGCTACCAGGCCATTGGCGATGGAGGCGATGAAAGCCTGCAGAGAAGACGCCATGCCCCGGCGTGATGGATGAAGATCAAGCACCAGCAAAGTGACTACGGGAACCATCATCGCCCAGCCGAAGGAGAAAATGGCCAACGGCAGCAAGGCCCAAGCCGCATGGGCTTTGAACATCCAATTGGCGACCAGGTTGATCACCCCTATCAGCAGCATGATGACGAACCCGTACTTGATCTGCCGCTTGGGCGCCAATCGGCCCGCCATGCGGCCGCTGACCCAGGCGCCGCACATGATGCCACTGATCGTGAGCACAAAAAACCAGAAAAACTGTGTCGGAGCCAACCCCAGATGCTGCCCGAGAAAAACCGGCGCCGACAGGACATACAAAAACATGCCGTTGAATGGCACACCGCTGGCCAGCGCCAGCAACACGAAACGCGGATCGAGTCCCAACTGCCAATAACCCTGCATCAGGTTGCTGAGTTTGAGCGGCTGACGCTGCGTGACATGCAGCGTTTCGGGCAGTAGTCTGTAATTGGCGATCCACAGGGCAATCCCGACTGCAGTCAGGAACCAGAAAATGCTATGCCAGTTCAGGTGCACAAACAACCAACCGCCGATGATCGGCGCAATGGCTGGCGCAACACCGAAATAGATGGTGATCTGACTCATCACTCTCTGCGCATCCGTGGGTGAAAACATGTCGCGCACGACAGCACGTGCCACCACGATACCGGCACCGGTGCACAGTCCCTGCATGGCACGGAAAAAGACCAGTTGCCCAATGCTTTGCGACAGCGCACAGCCGGCCGATGCCAGTGTGAAGGCAGCCAAGCCCCACAACACGACCGGCCGGCGTCCCAGGCTATCGGAAATCGCGCCGTGAAAAAGACTCATGAAAGCAAAGCCAAACAAATAAGCCGACAAGGTCTGCTGCATCTGCACGGGTGAGGCGCCAAGCGATTGGGCGATGCCCGAGAAAGCAGGAAGATAGGTGTCAATGGAGAATGGGCCCAGCATGCCCAGAACCGCCAGCAATACCGCGAGTGCCCAGCGCGGCGCACGCCAGAGCTTTTGTGCGTCCGGGTTCATGTTTTTCGAGTTGCCTCAATCATCGCAAAGTTAATTCAGTTTCGTTTGAGCGGCAAGTGTATGTGAACGCCTATTGGCCTTCATTCGCGAGGGAAGGTCATGCCAATCAACGTCCAGCAGAGAATTGGTGCACTGCCAGCTAGACTCTGGGTTGCCATGGAAGCCAAAAAAATCATTCGCGATGCCGTCACGCATGTCACATTGATGCGGCAAGTCGCCGCCGACAAACCGGAACTGGCGCGTGCCATTGCCGAGATCAAAAATTTTCAGGCCAAACGATTTGCGGGTAGCTACTCCGATCTGCTGCAGTCGGACCTGTACCGGGAGGCCGCCCTGTTTTTCCTGGAAGAGTTGTACAGCGACAAAGACTATTCCGAGCGTGATACACAATTCGCCCGCATTGCCGGAGCGCTGGAGCGCATCTTCCCAGAACAAGTGGTGCAAACCGCTGTTTCACTGGCGCAGTTGCACCGTTCAACAGAAGAACTCGATCGGGCAATGGCCGAGGAATGGATGGCAAACGCCCATCTGCCTGAAGTCACACGCTATGTACTGGCATGGCGCCGTGTTGGCGGTCGCGCAGAACGCAATAGGCAGCTAACAACGGTAATGAACATCGGTAATGAATTAGGCCGTCTGACGCGCACACCTGGTCTTCGCAGAATGCTCAGAATGATGCGCGGACCTGCCAAACTGGCAGGCATGGGAGCCCTGCAGAAATTTCTTGAGACGGGTTTTGACACCTTTGCCGAAATGGGTCATGCAGTCGATGGCGTCAAACATTTTCTTGACACCGTCAAGGCGCGTGAAGCCACTCTGATCGATCAACTTTTTGACGCCAACGCTGTCACCTGCGAGACGAAAATACGGCAGTTGCTGGGACAAACCCAGTAGTTGTAACAGCGTGTCCCGGGTCAAAATAGAGACACAGGAGATTCCATGGAAAAAATCTGGTTAAAGAGCTACCCGCCGGGCGTGCCGCACGACATCAACCCGGAACAATATCGTTCGTTGCCGCACATGCTGGAAGAGTCATTCCAGAAGAATGCAAGCAGTCCTTTTGCCGTCTGCATGGAAAGCTGGATGACTTATGGCGAGCTTGATCAACTCTCGGCCGCATTGGGAGCCTGGCTTCAGGACAAAGGACTGGAGCCTGATGCGCGGGTGGCCATCATGCTGCCGAATATTCCGCAGTTTCCGGTCACCATGGCCGGCATATTGCGTGCCGGCTTCACGTGTGTCAATGTGAATCCCTTGTACACCGCGCGCGAACTGGAACACCAGCTCAAGGACTCGGGCGCTACCGCCATCGTCATTCTGGAGAACTTTGCGGCCGTGCTAACCGAGGTCATCGACAACACGCCGATCAAGCATGTGGTGGTGGCATCAATGGGCGATTTACTGGGCTTCTGGTACGGAAAATGGATTACTTTTGCTGTCAGGCACTTGGCCAGAATGGTGCCGGCGTACAAGTTAGACCTGGCGCGCGGACTGACAGTCACATCATTCAAACAAGCCATCAGCGAGGGCAAGTCAAAATCGTTCAAGTCGGCAGCCAGCACCCTCGATTCAGTCGCATTTTTGCAGTACACAGGGGGTACTACTGGCGTGAGCAAGGGCGCCGTGCTGACGCACCGAAATATTGTGGCGGCGATCCTGCAGGCAGAAGCCTGGTTCACACCGGCACTGGATCGGATTGGCGACATCCGAAAGAGCAACAGCATCGCGGCCTTGCCGCTGTATCACATCTTCGCGTTGACCCTGTCCCTGCTGGCAATCCGGTGGGGTTCATTCCTGACCTTGATTCCCAATCCAAGGGATTTTGGCGGGTTCGTTGCGACACTCAAAATGCGTCCGTTCCATTTGCTACCGGCGGTAAATACGCTTTTCAATGCACTGCTGCAACAGCCACAGTTCAAAACTGTTGATTTTTCCAGCCTGTGTGTCTCGCAGGCCGGCGGCATGGCGGCATCGGCTGGTACCGCCAAACATTGGCTTGAAGTCACGGGCTGCCCGATGGTCGAAGGTTGGGGCATGAGCGAAACCTGCGCGATCGGCACCAACAACCCTGTCATGTCCAAGGAATTTTCAGGGAGCATTGGCTTGCCACTGCCTGGCATCGACATCGCCATCAAGGACGACGAAGGAAACAGCCTTGCCCAGGGAGAATCGGGTGAAATCTGCATTCGCGGCGCCAATGTAATGGTGGGCTATTTCCGCCAACCGGATGAAAACAAACGCGCCTTCACTGCTGATGGGTTCATGCGTACCGGTGATATCGGCGTCATGGATGAACGCGGTTATACAAAGATTGTTGATCGCAAAAAAGACATGATCCTCGTCAGCGGTTTCAACGTTTTCCCCAGCGAATTGGAAAATGTGATTTCCCTTTGCGATGGCGTAGTAGAGTGTGCCGTGATCGGCATCCCTGACGAAAAGCAAGGCGAAGCGATCAAGGTTTTTGTGGTCAAGGACGACCCGCATCTGTCAGAAGAAGATGTTGCCAAGTATTGCCAACATAATCTGACTGGCTACAAACGCCCCAAGTACATTGAGTTTCGCGACGAACTGCCAAAGTCGAATGTAGGTAAGGTTCTGCGCCGCGAACTGCGGGTCGGGAAATAATCAGGCAAAAAAAACGCCCACTCGTTTGAGTGGGCGTTTCCGGTTTAATAGCCTGACGATGTCCTACTTTCACACGGGAATCCGCACTATCATCGGCGCAGAGGCGTTTCACTTTCCTGTTCGGGATGGGAAGGAGTGGTACCACCTCGCTATGGTCGTCAGGCATAACTTTTTGTCATCTTGACTGGGTCAAGACGACCAATTTATAGAGCTAATCAGCTTGTCGGTTTTACGACACTGCTTGCGCAGTTATTTTGAATGCGTCAACTTGGCATAACTTCCTTGAGACACTTACGTGAATCAAAGATATAGGGTCAAGCCGCACGAGCAATTAGTATCAGTTAGCTTAACGCATTACTGCGCTCCCACACCTGACCTATCAACGTCCTGGTCTTGAACGACTCTTTAGGGGGCTCAAGGCCCCGGCA
>CAIWNX010000075.1 GCA_903914175.1 uncultured beta proteobacterium
ATTTGCCTGAAATCAGGCGGCTTTGGCGGCCAGGGCTTTCACCTTGGTCGACAGGCGGCTCTTGTCACGAGCAGCCTTGTTCTTGTGGAAGATGCCCTTGTCGGCCACGGTGTCAACCACGGCTTGCATCTTGCCAAACAATTCGGTTGCTTTGGCTTTGTCGCCAGCGATAACAGCTTTTTCCACGTTCTTCACCGCGGTGCGGTATTTGGAACGCAGCGAGGTGTTGGCGGCGTTGATCTTGACGTCCTGACGGACGCGCTTGCGGCCCGACGCCAGGCGCGGGTTCTTTTTCTTGGGTTTTCCAGATGCCATAAATTTAGTTCCTTGAGTCTGTGGATGTTGTCAGCAAAGCCGCAGATTCTACCAGCTACGGCCGGGGCTGGGTGTTCACTCTGCTGTGCCTGCTCGACGCGGCTACACTTCCGGCCGTGAGCCTCCTCAAATCCGCCTCTGTTGTTTCCGTGCTGACGCTGGCGTCACGCATTACCGGTTTGGTGCGTGATTTGCTCATGACGTCCACCTTCGGCGTTAGCGCCATGACCGATGCCTTTTGGGTAGCGTTTCGAATTCCCAATATGCTGCGCCGGATGTTTGGCGAAGGCGCTTTCAGTCAGGCTTTTGTGCCAGTTCTGGCTGGAACCAAGGAAACCGAGGGCGAAGCCGCAACCCGCGTCCTGATCAACGCCGTGGCCACGGTGCTGACCTGGACCTTGCTGTTGACCTGTGTGCTGGGCATTGTCGGGGCGCCGATACTGGTATATCTGATGGCCAGCGGTTTGACCAAGGGGTTCGACGCCGCCGTGCTCATGACGCGCTGGATGTTCCCGTATATCGCCTGCATGTCGATGGTGGCCTTGGGTGCTGGCGTGCTCAACACTTGGAAGAAATTCGCGATTCCCGCCGCGACGCCCGTTCTGCTCAACGCGGCCATGATTACCGCGGCATGGTTGGGCGCTCCCTGGTTCCGGCGGATTGGCATTGAGCCTATCTTTGCCATGGTTGGGGGCGTCATGGTCGGCGGCCTCTTGCAATTGGGTGCCATTCTTCTGGCGCTGCACCGCATGGGTCTGAGTCCGAAGATTGCCTTGAGCCTGGCTGGAATCCGAGCCGCCTGGCAACTGCCATCGGCCAAGAGAATCGGCAACTTGATGGTTCCGGCGTTACTTGGGGTCAGTGTGGCGCAGATATCCTTGCTGATCAACACCCAGATCGCTTCGCATCTGGCTGTCGGTTCGGTAACTTGGCTCAATGGTGCAAGCTTATTGATGGAGTTCCCCACGGCATTGTTGGGTGTGGCGCTCGGGGTGGTATTGATGCCGCAGCTTGCAGCCGCCAAAGCGGCCAATGATTCCGACCGGTTCTCGCAAATGATTGACTGGGGCCTGCGCCTGGTTGTGCTGCTGAGCGTGCCGGCTGCCGTGGCACTGATGACTTTTGCCAAACCGCTGGTCGCCGTGCTTTTTCACAATGGCGCTTTCACAGAATCCGATGTGGCGCAAACAACGATCGCACTGATGGGCTATGGGGCAGGCTTGTTGGGGCTGGTAGCGATCAAGGTGCTGACGCCGGGCTATTACGCCACGCAAAATATCAAGGCACCGGCCATCATCGCGATGGCGGTTCTGGTCATCACGCAGGGCTTAAATCTTGTGTTTGTTCCGCTGCTGGCCCACGCCGGTCTGGCGCTTTCAATTGGCGTGGGTGCGTTGATCAATGCCTTGTGGTTGTTGATTGGTCTGGTTCGCAGTGGCACCTTTGTTCCGCAGCCGGGTTGGGGGCGATTCGCCTTGCAGGTGCTGCTGGCCAGCGCTTTGTTGGCGGCCTTTTTGTTGTGGGCGAATACGGCCGTGCCGTGGATTGCATTGCGCAGCGATCGGCTGATGCGTCTGGGGCTGTTGATACTGATGGTCTGCTCGGCGGTCGCACTCTATTTTTCGGCCACTTGGGCAACCGGCCTGAAACTGCGCCAATTCTTGCGCCGGTGACGCGGTCGGCTTGATCCGGGTTTTTGGGTAAGAATGTCGGCATGAAGTTGTCGTTCGCACTACCTACCGCTTTGGAGTACTTTGCCAGTCTGGTGCAGAGCGATGCTGGCTTTCCACTGCTGGAGGCGGCTGTGGCGCTGGCGCAGGACGAGTACCCGGAACTCGATGTGGCGCAGGTGCTGGCCGATGTCGATCAACTGGCGGCACGACTTAAGCGCCGCTTGCCCGCAGACGCAGGGCAGTTGCAGAAACTGCGCATGTTTAACCAGTTTTTCTTTCGCGATCTGGGCTTTGCCGGCAACGCCAACGATTTTCACGACCCTGACAACAGCTACCTGAGCGTTGTTTTGCAGATGCGCCGTGGCATCCCGATCTCCCTGGCCGTGCTGTGGCTGGAACTGGCGCAGGGGCTCGGGCTGACGGCGCGTGGCATCGGTTTCCCTGGGCATTTCATGCTGAAGGTCAATCTGCCCAACGGCCAGGTGGTGATTGACCCTCTCACCGGGCAATCCCTGAGCCGGGAATCGCTGCTGGAGCGACTGGAACCCTACCGGCAGGAGGGTGACCTGATCGATGGCTCGCTGGCGTCGCTCTCGCCATTCCTGCAGACCACAACGCCGCGCGAAATCATTGCGCGCATGCTGCGCAATCTGAAGGAGATTCATACCCTCCAGCAGGATTGGGTGCGCCTGATCGCGGTGCAGGACCGTCTGATCGTGCTGCAGCCGCAGGCCTGGATCGAGTACCGCGACCGTGGGCTGGCGCACGCCGGGCAAGGGCATTTTCGGCCAGCCCTGGCCGATCTTGAGCTTTATCTGGCCCAAGCAAAGGACGTTGACGACCGTGGCGCCATCGCCTGGCGCGTGGCCGAAATGAAACGAAGCATTCTTTGATGTGTCTGGGTGTAAGAGGCTTTGACCTGGGGCACAACGTCTGCCTATAGTGCGGCCTCGTGCAGCTTCGCGCAGCGACTGCTTTTCTGTCTGCCCCTGAGAGAACCCATGAAGAATTTCAAACAAATCGTTTCGTCCTGCCTGATTGTCTGCATCGCGCTCGCCGGCTTGCCGCTGAGCGCGCAGGCCGGCATTGTCGCCACTGACGAAGTCAGCGCCATGGGTGCCGCTGCTGCCAACCGCGACAAGCTCGAAACTTTCCTGGCGCGCGCGGATGTGCGCCAGGCGGTGCAGGCGCAGGGCGTGGACGCGCAGGCGGCTGCCGCGCGAGTGAAGGCGATGTCGGATGTGGAGGTGGCACAACTGGCGGGACGTATCGACCAGGCACCAGCCGGCGGCGACGTGCTGAGCATGGTTTTTACTGTCTTCCTGCTTTTGCTGGTGACCGATATCCTGGGCCTGACCAAGGTCTATCCGTTCACACGATCAATTCGATGATCAAACCTGGCACCCTCAGAAACCCCGCTCTTGCGGGGTTTTTTGCGCTTGCCGCGTTGTTACTGAGCGGCTGCGCCACACCGCAGATGGTGGCCCTGGACGCGCACTGGCCTGCAGGGCTGGCAGCACGGGTCGAATTGACCGAGGTGCCGTTTTTCCCGCAGGAGGAACACCAGTGCGGACCGGCTGCGTTGGCCACCATTGCCGGTGCTGCCGGCCTTGCAATCACACCCGAGGCGCTGCGGGAGCAGGTTTACCTGCCGGGCCGGGAGGGTTCGCTTTCGATTGAATTGCTGGCGGCCAGTCGGCGCTACGCGTTGCTGCCCTATCCGCTACGGCCCCGCGTTGAGGACCTGCTGCAGGAGGTTGCTGCGGGCCATCCGGTTCTGGTGCTGCAAAACCTGGCGTTTGCCTGGTACCCGCTATGGCATTACGCGGTGGTGATCGGGTTTGACCGCGAGCGTAATGTCTTGGTGTTGCGCTCCGGGCGGACGCAACGCCTGGAGATGTCGCTGTTCACCTTCGAGCGCACCTGGGCGCGCGCCGACCACTGGGCGATGCTGGCGCTGGCGCCGGGGCAACTGCCAGCCACGGCGCAGGCCGCGACTTACATTGAGACGGTAGCAGCTTTGGAGCGAGTCAATCCGCAAGCAGCACAGCAGGCATACGCGGCGGCTTTGCTGCTGTGGCCGCAGGAACGCGCCCTGCTGCTCGGAGTCGGCAACAGCGCCTACGCGCTGGGTCAGCCTGACACTGCAGTTAAAGCGTACCGGAGCGCGACTGAACAACACCCTGATTTTGCCGATGCCTGGAACAACCTGGCGCAGGTGCTGCTCGATACCGGGCAGCACAACGCCGCGGCGCAGGCGATTGAAAAAGCAGTCGTGATCGGTGGTACGCGGTTGGCGCGTTATCTGGAACTGCAAAGGGCCATCGAAAACAAGTAGCGGTGGCCCCGTATTTCGCCTTCGGCTCCATACGGGCTACGTCGGGTGCGTTATTTGGGCGCCGCCCCGGGGCTGCGCAGCAGCAAGCCCAGTGCTGCAACGCTGATGAGGGCACCGGCAACAAAGGTGAAGGAAGCACCAAAGCGGTCCCAGAGCCAGCCGGCCAGTCCGCTGGCCAGCAGCATGGAAAGGCCGCTGACCAGATTGAAAAAACCGTAAGCTGTGCCGCGCAGATCCTCGGGTGCGGTGTCGGCCACCATGGTGGCCAGCAGCCCCTGCGTCATGGCCATGTGCAGGCCCCAGAAGGCGATACCACCCCAGACCCAGGCTGCCTGGTTGCTGTAGGCAAGCAAGGCGTCAGCTGCGATCAGCAGTAGCAGACCCCAGCCCAGCAGCGTGCTGTGGCGCATCTGGTCGGCCAGTTTGCCAAACGGGTAGGCGCAGGCGGCGTAGACCAGGTTCATCGCGATCAGTACCAGTGGCGTCCAGGCCAGCGCCAGACCACCTTGCTGCGCGCGCAGCACCAGGAAAGCTTCGCTGAAGCGCGCCAGCGTGAAGACCGCGCCAATGCCAACCACCCACCAGTAGTGCGAACTCAGGCGCGCAAGGTTCTCGCGGCTGATCGGATTGCGACGCCGCGCGCCTGGTTTTTTCTCGGGTTCGCGCACACCCAGGATCAGCAGGGCGACGCAAAGAAAGGCTGGCACGCAGGCAACCCAGAAGACGCGGCGGAAATCGTTGGCCCACAGCAGCATCAAGGCCATCGCAAGCAGAGGGCCGAGGAAGGCGCCCACCGTGTCGAGCGACTGGCGCAGGCCGAAGGCGGCGCCGCGCAGTTCCGCCGGCGTGATATCAGCCACCAGCGCGTCACGCGGCGCACCGCGAATGCCCTTGCCAACGCGGTCAAGCAGGCGCGCGCCCAGAATCAGGCCGGCGCTGCTGGCCAGCGCAAACAGGGGCTTGGACAGCGCACCCAGGCCGTAGCCGAGCAGGGCCAGTGGTTTGCGTTTGCCCCAGTAGTCGCTCAGTACGCCCGAGAAAACCTTGACGATCAACGCCGTGGCTTCGGCTGCGCCTTCAATCAGGCCGATGGCAAAAACGCTGACGCCCAGCGTGGTGAGCATGAACACCGGCAGCAGGCTGTGGATCAGCTCGCTGGAGACGTCCATCAGCAGGCTGACAAAACCCAGTGCCCAGACTCCAGCCGGGATTCGGCGCAGCGGCTGGGTCGGATCCGGCATGATGGTCCTTAGCGCACCAGCACAGCGGCCTCAGAGCCGTGCTCCGCGATGGCGCCGATGCGGTAGACCTGTTCGCCGCTCGCGCGCAGCGTGGCGGCGCAGGCGTCGGCGTTGGCCGCATCAAGCACCAGCACCATGCCAATGCCATTGTTGAAGGTGCGGTTCATCTCGATGTCGTCGATGCCGGCTGTCGCCTGCAGCCAGGCAAACAGTTCGGATTTGGGCCAACTGCCCTTGACCAGATGGGCGGCCGTGCCTTCGGGCAGCACGCGCGGGATGTTCTCCAGCAGGCCGCCACCGGTGATGTGGGCCAGTGCCTTGATTGGGTGCTGTGCCAGTGCGGCCAGCACATTCTTCACGTAGAGCCGGGTTGGCGCCATGATGGCCTGGCGAAATGGTTGCCCGTCGAGCGTTGCGGGTGCGTTGGCGCCAGCGCGCTCAATGCACTTGCGCACCAGGCTAAAGCCGTTTGAGTGCACGCCACTGGAGCCCAGGCCCAGCACGACGTCGCCGGGCTTGACGTCGGCACCGGTCAGGATTTTTGATTTTTCGACGGCGCCAACGCAAAAGCCGGCCAAGTCGTATTCGCCGGCCGGGTACATGCCCGGCATCTCGGCGGTTTCGCCGCCAATCAGGGCGCAGCCCGATTGCTCGCAACCGGCCGCGATGCCGCCAATGACGGCAGCGGCGGTATCGACGTCGAGCTTGCCGCAGGCGAAGTAATCGAGAAAGAACAGCGGCTCGGCGCCTTGCACCAGCACGTCGTTGACGCTCATGGCGACCAGGTCGATGCCGACCGTGTCGTGCATGTTCCACTCGAAAGCGAGCTTGAGCTTGGTTCCAACACCGTCGGTGCCGCTGACCAGCACCGGTTCCTTGTAGCGCTTGGGCACCTCAAACAGCGCGCCGAAGCCGCCGATGCCCGCCAGCACGCCTTCGCGCGCGGTTTTGCGTGCCAACGGCTTGATGCGTTCGACCAGGGCATCACCGGCGTCGATGTCGACGCCAGCGTTCTTGTAGGAGAGGGGGGGGAGGGTGTTGCTGGTTGTCATGTACAGTGCGTGGATTGGTGCGCCGGGCAGACTGGCGCGGCCGAGCCCGATAGAATTTGCATAGATTTTAAGGGTGACCCACGCCGGGCACAAATCAGACACACCCACATGCAGTTTTCTCCCACTCAAAAACGCGCCCTGGCCTGGGCCTTGATCGCGACCTGCGCAATCTTTGTGCTGTGGTTGTTGGCACCGGTGCTCACGCCTTTTGTCGTGGCCGCGGTGCTGGCCTACGCCCTGACGCCGCTGGTAGACCGGCTTGACGCGCTGGGTGCTGGAAGACTGCCGCGCGTGCTGGCGGTGATCCTGGTGGAGTTGCTGTTTGTGCTCGTGGTGCTGGGTATTGCGCTGCTGATCGTGCCGATTCTGGCCAAGGAGTTGCCACAAATGCGCGAGCAGTTGCCGCTGCTGCTGGACCGCATCACCGCCTCGCTGCGGCCATTCCTGGCCCAGTACGGCATCAACTTTGCGCTCGATGTAGCGACCGTCAAGGCCTTTGCACTCAAATATCTGACCGCCAATTTCGAAGACGCTTTCGGCTCCGCCATGACCTCACTCAAGCTCGGCGGCAGCGTGGCGCTGGCGGTTTTCAGCAACCTGGTGTTGATCCCGGTGGCGCTGTTCTATCTGCTGATGGACTGGCACCGATTCGTGGCGCGTCTGCTCGAACTGGTGCCGCTGCATCTGCGCGCGCGCCATGACAGTTTCACGGCTGAGGCCGACGCCGTACTGGGCCAGTACCTGCGCGGCCAGTTGCTGGTGATGGCGGTGCTATCGGTTTATTACAGCGTGGGTTTGAGCCTGTTCGGTCTCGATCTGGCGTTGCCGATTGGCGTCTTCACCGGGCTGGCGGTCTTTGTGCCCTATGTCGGTTTTGGTCTCGGGCTGATCCTGGCGCTGCTCGCGGGTCTGCTGGAGTTCACCGCCACGGCGGGACCGGCCAAGGCCGTCCTCATGGTGGCGGTGGTGTATGGCGCCGGGCAGGTGATTGAGGGCTTCTTTCTGACACCGCGCCTGGTCGGTCAGCGCGTCGGGCTGCATCCGCTTGCCGTGATTTTTGCCCTGCTCGCGTTTGGCCAGTTGCTCGGCTTTGTCGGCGTGCTGATCGCTTTGCCGGCCAGCGCCGTGCTGCTGGTGGCGGTGCGCCGGGCGCGCGCCGGCTACCTTGCCAGCAAGCTGTACCAGCGCTAAACACGGCCCATGAAACAGATCACGCTCGACATCGGCCTGGCCACTGGCCCGACGCTCAAGAGTTTCTTCCCGGGCCCAAACCAGGCGGCGCTCGAACATCTGCAACTTTGGCTCGGCAGCAAGGCCAACGCCAGCACGCGCTCGCCGGTGCCAACCTACCTCTGGGGCAACGAGGGCAGCGGTCGCACGCATTTGCTCAAAGCGGTGCAGGAGAGTCTGCGCGAGCAGGGCGCGACGGTCGGCTGGCTCGACGCTGACGTCATGGAGCCGCCGGCGTTTGACGAACAGTGGGGCGCCGTGCTGATGGACAACGTGCACCTGTATACGGCCGTGCAGCAGCACGCGGCCTTCAACTGGTTCGTCAACGCCCAGACCTACCAGCGCGGCGTGCTGGCTGCCGGTTCCCTGGCACCGGCGCACCTGCAATTGCGCGATGACCTGCGCACGCGCCTGGGCTGGGGCCACGTGTTTCAGTTGCAGGTGCTCAGCGAGCCCGAGCGCCGCGCCGTGCTGCGCCAGGCGGCTGACGCGCGCGGCCTTTTTCTGGGCGACGAAGTGATGGACTTCATGCTGACGCGTTTCAGCCGTGATCTGGGCAGCCTGATGGAATTGCTGGACCTGATCGATGGCTACGCCCTGCAGACCAAACGCGCCATCACCATTCCGCTGATCAAATCCATGATGGAAGAATCCTGAACGCATGAAGCTCACGCTGTTTGACCTCGACCACACACTGCTGCCGATCGATTCCGATTACGCCTGGGGCGTATTTACCACCACCATTGGCTGGACCGACCCGGTTGATTTCGCGCGACGCAACGATGAGTTCTTTGCCCATTACAAGGCCGGCACGCTCGACATCCACGATTACGTGCGCTTCGCCACCGCTGCCGTGCGACGCGAAGGCGCGTTGGCGGCGCAGGCGGCACACGCGCGTTTCATGTTAACGGTGGTGCAGCCGGTGATCACTGCGCAGGCGCTGGCCTTGGTGCGTGGGCATCAGGAGGCGGGCGACACGGTGGTCATCGTCACCGCCACCAACGAGTTTGTGACACGGCCGATTGCCCAGGCCTTTGACGTAACGAATCTGATCGCGGTGGAGCTCGAACGCGACGCCAGTGGTTGGATCACGGGCGAGATCAGGGGCGTGCCGTCAGCGCGCGAAGGCAAGGTGACGCGGGTCGAACAGTGGCTGTCCAAGCGGCAACTGGGCTGGGCCGACGTGCAGAGCACCTTCTACACCGACTCCATCAACGATTTGACCTTGATGGAAAAAGTGACGCACCCGGTGGCCACCAACCCCGATGCCGCCCTGCGTGCCATCGCGCTGGCGCGCGGATGGCGCATACTTGAGTTGTTTTAACGCGTAGTGGACGCCGAGCGCCGCTTATCCCGGGGCGGCACCGGGTCCGACAAGGAATAGTGACTTGATCAAGAAATTCATTCAAAAGCTGCTGGGCAAATCGTCTTCGACGGGCGTCAGCAAAAAACTCCCATTCGGCAAACGTGAGGAAGTTGGCGTTGCCGAACACGGCATCGATCCGTCTCTGGTTGACGAGCGCGCCCAGAACGTGGTGCGAACCCTGAAGAACGCCGGTTATGAAGCCTATATCGTCGGCGGCGCCGTGCGCGACCTGATGGTCGGCTTGAAACCCAAGGATTTCGACGTGGCGACCAATGCCACTCCGGAGCAGGTCAAGGGCTTGTTCCGGCGCGCCTTCATCATCGGGCGGCGTTTTCGCATCGTGCACGTGGTGTACGGGCGCGGCCGCGAGAACGAGGTGATCGAGGTTTCGACCTTTCGTGCCTACATGGACAACGCCGCGGCCGAGCAGGTTGCCGGCAACGAGAAGACCAGCAAGAGCGAACTCGCCGGCATGAAGCACGCGGTGGACTCGACCGGGCGCGTGCTGCGCGACAACGTCTGGGGCCCGCAGGAGGAAGACGCGGTGCGGCGCGACTTCACCATCAACGCCATGTATTACGACCCCGAGACGCAGATCGTGGTCGATTACCACCACGGCATCCGCGACGCCCAGAAGCGCATCATCCGCATGATTGGCGACCCGGCCACGCGCTACCGGGAAGACCCGGTGCGCATCATCCGCGCTGTGCGTTTCTCCGCCAAACTCAGCGCGCTGGGCTTTGCACTTGAAGCCAAAACCGCTGCGCCGCTGGTGAAATCACAGGAACTGCTGGCCGACGTGCCGCAGAGCCGGCTTTTTGATGAAATGCTCAAACTCTTGCAGACCGGCCACGCGCTGGCGTCAATCGTGCAACTGAAGGCGCTGGGCATGGCGCGCGGCATCTACCCGCTGCTTGATGTGGTGGTGGAGCGCGCCGATCAGACCTTTGTCAAGGCGGCTTTGCAGGACACGGATCGCCGTGTCGGCGAGCACAAGCCGGTGGCGCCGAGCTTTCTGCTGGCGTGCGTGCTGTGGGCCGATGTGCGCGATGGTTGGGCGCAGCGGATGGAACGTGGACAGCATTCGCACCCGGCGCTGCAGGAAGCGATCGACGACGTCTTCAGCGCCCGCATCGGCGATGTCTCCGGGCGCGGCAAACTGGCGTCCGACATGCGCGAAATCTGGATGCTGCAGCCGCGCTTTGAAAAGCGCGTTGGCAGCACGCCGTTTGGCCTGGTTGAGCAGGCGCGTTTTCGCGCTGCGTTTGACTTCATGCGCTTGCGCGCCGACGCTGGCGAGATTGACGAAGTGCTGGCCGACTGGTGGCAGGAGTTCAGCCTGGCCGACGACAACCTGCGCCAGGATATGGTCGATCAAGTGCGTGAGGAACAGGCACAGCGTCCACGTGCAGCGCGGGTACGCCGGGCGCCAGCGCCGCATGATGCTGCACCCCGCAGTGCGAATGAAGCAAGCGCCGAAAGTCCGGCGGCAACCGATGCGATGGCGTCCGATGCGCCTGCATTCGATGACGGCCAGGCCCCGCGCAAGCGCCGCCGTCGTCGCCGTTCCGGCGGTCGGCGTCCGGAAGGTGGCGCAGCGCCTGATGTGGGTGCTTGAGTGCGCGCAGCGGCGTCACCGCAGATCCTGTCATTGCGGACTTGATCCGCAATCCATGAATTTTGGATGGCCAAGACTGTTGTGCACCCCTCAGTCACAGCCTTTGTGGCGCTCGGCGCCAATCTCGGTGATCCGGTAGTTGCCGTGTCGGGCGCGATGGAGTGCATCGCGGTGATCGAGGGTGTTTGTCTGATCCGGCGTTCAGCGCTGTACCGCACGGCGCCAATCGATTCCAGTGGACCCGATTACATCAATGCCGTGATCGAAATCGAAACCGATCTCAGCGCGCCAGACTTGCTGGCCGAGTTGCAGCGCATTGAGGAGGAGGCCGGCCGCTCACGCCCCTACCGCAACGCCCCGCGCAAACTGGACCTGGACCTGCTGCTCTACGGCGCGGCCCGCATCGACAGCCCGGCGCTGACCGTTCCGCACCCGCGCATGCTGCAACGCGCCTTTGTCCTCGTGCCCCTGGTCGAAATCGCCCCGCAATGCGTCACAGTTGCGCAACTGGAAGCAGTACGTGGGCAATCGATCGAAAAAATTTGACCTCGTTGATGCTGGTTTAGACGCTTGACCGAAATTGGTAGAAGTTCGTTGGCCGTCAGCAAGGTGGCGCGGATTTATCAAACCAATGCAACTGTCGCCAAGTTCCAAAGCGGGCGTAGCCCAGCGACCACTCCCGGGTACGACAACAAAGTTCCATTTGGCCTAGCTGCAAATACTGTACAAAATAGGAAGCACAGAGGTCCGGATCATCCTGCCGTATGGACGATGCCCAAGCAGACAGGGCACCCTCTTGTCTCGGACCTAATTCGATCGCTCCGAAATCACCATCAGCGTTCGCTGACCATTCACAATGATTTCAATCGTGATCGGCAAGCCTCCGTCAGGCACCGCCGTCGCGATAAACATTTGCTGCTCGGCCGAGTAGCGCAACCAGTCTGGCAGTGGCGAGGTACGCCCGTCAATCACCGCACGCACCTCAATCACCAACTCAGGGGTGGCCGCCACTACGGCGCCGCCCTGCGCCGGCGCCGCGCCAGGCAGGACTGCCGACGTCGGCGTTCCAGCTGGGACCGCCACACTCGCGCCGACATTCGCTGCATTCGAAACTTCAGCTGGTAGCGGGACACGAAAGCCAATCCCTTCGGTGCTGCTGCCTTTAGGCAGCGAGACAGCGATAAAGCCAGTTTCAAGGCGGGTTGGCTGCGTCACTACCGAGATGGTCACGCCAACTGCTGTGCCTGCACCCATTACGGCAGTGGTCGATTTCGTTGCTGGTTCGACCACGGTACCCGCTGCTAGTGCAGGTGGAGGTGCAGGTGGAGGTGCAGGTGGAGGTGGAGGTGCAGGTGGAGGTGCAGGTGGCGGTGGAGGTGGTGCGGGCAGTACGGTCAGGGTCCCATCAACAAAATTCAAGCTGTAGTTTTCACTACTGACCCCATTGGGGGCAATAGCGTATTTCCCGACATAGCTCGCGCCCTGACTGCTGCCCCCATAAGCCACTTTACCAACCAGAACACTAACCGTCTCGCTATTGACAAAGCCGCTGTACGTCACACCGTTGCCACCGCTGTAGGCCATGCCGTCGTAGGTCCTGGACGCGTTGTTGGCACTGATGCTCAAAGGTGCCTTGGTGATGGTGCCAATGGCGCCACTGACAAAAGTGGGCAGCGTGTAGTTTGAGAGCGTCGTGCCACCGCTGGCGCTGTAATCGCTGCTGACGAGGTTCACCGTCACGGTCTTGTTGTTGCCGGCGCTGGCGCTGTCATACGTGCCACTGGTCTTGGTGATGCTGGCACCTTCACCCGAGGCGAAGCCACTCAGGCTGAAATTTCCCGGGTTCAGCGTTGCCGCTGTCGTGCCGTCATAGACCTTGCTGCTGCTGCCCGTCAGGCTGGCCACGATCGCCGACAGACCGGCGGGCGAGATCGTCAACGTGCCATCGACAAAGCTCAGCGCGTAGTTGGCGCTGCTCACACCGTTGGGCGTGATCACGTAGCTGCCCGTATTCTTTGCGCCCTGGCTGCTGCCCGCGTAGCCGAGCGTGCCAGAGAGTACCGAAATGGTTTCGTTGTTGACAAAGCCGCTGTACGCCACACCGTTGCCACCGCTGTAGGCCACGCCGTCGTAGGCCCTGGACGCGTTGTTGGCGGTGATGCTCAAAGGTGCCTTGGTGATGGTGCCAATGGCGCCACTGACTGAGGTCGGCAACGCGTAGTTTGAGAGGGTCGTGCTGCCGCTGGCGCTGTAATCGCTGCTGGCGAGGTTCACCGTCACAGTCTTGTTGCTGCCGGCGCTGGTCGTGTCAAAGCTACCGCTGGTGCGGGTGATGCTGGCACCTTCGCCTGCGACGAAACCACTCAGGCTGAAATTTCCCGGGCTCAGCGTTGCCGCCGTCGTGCCGTCATAGACCTTGCTGCTGGTGCCCGTCAGGCTGGCCACGATCGCCGACAGACCGGCGGGCGAGATCGTCAACGTGCCATCGACAAAGCTCAGCGCGTAGTTGGCGCTGCTCACGCCGGTGGGGGTGATCACGTAGCTGCCCGTATTCTTTGCGCCCTGGCTGCTGCCCGCGTAGCCGAGCGCGCCAGAGAGTACCGAACTGGTTTCGTTGTTGACAAAGCCGCTGTACGTGATGCCGTTGCCGCCCGTGTAAGCCAAACCGTCATAGGTCTTGCTGGCATTGTTCGCGGTCACAGTCAGTGAGGCCTTGCCGATGGTCAGCGCGCCGTTATTGAACGTGAGGGTGTAGTTACTGTCGGTGCCAGTTGGCACCACGCTGTAGCTGCCCACGTTGGTGCCGGAACCGGTCGCGCTGACGCCCCTCAGCACACTGGCCATTTCGCCGTTCACCAAGCCCGTAGCGCTAAACCTGCTC
>CAIWNX010000076.1 GCA_903914175.1 uncultured beta proteobacterium
GATTTACGGCGACGTCGTCACCGAGCGGCACCGCCATCGCTACGAGGCCAACGTGAACTACCTCGACAGGCTGCGCAAGGCCGGGCTCGTGATTTCCGCGCTGACGCAGCGCGAGCATTTGACCGAGATCGTCGAACTGCCGAAAGCCGTTCACCCCTGGTTCATCGGCGTGCAATTCCACCCCGAGTTCAAGTCAACGCCCTGGAACGGCCACCCGCTGTTCAACGCCTTCGTCAAAGCCGCGCTGGAGCACCAGGCCAGCACCCAGCACCTGAAGGCGGTCGCGTGAAACTGTGTGGCTTCGAAGTTGGGTTGCAGCAGCCATTTTTTCTGATCGCCGGCCCCTGCGTCATCGAGTCCGAGCAGCTGCAAATGGACACCGCCGGCACGCTCAAGGAAATCACCAGTAGCCTGGGCATTCCCTTCATCTTCAAGAGCAGCTTCGACAAGGCCAACCGCTCTTCAGGCAGCACCTTTCGCGGCCCCGGCATCGACAAGGGTCTTGAGATTCTGGCCAAGGTCAAACGTGAACTGCAGTTGCCGGTGCTGACCGACATCCATTCTGAAGACCAGATTGCGCAAGTGGCCGCTGTGGTTGACGTGCTGCAGACGCCGGCCTTTCTGTGCCGCCAGACCGATTTCATCCGCGCCGTGGCGCAGTCGGGCAAGCCGGTCAACATCAAGAAGGGCCAGTTCCTCGCGCCGCACGACATGAAGAACGTGATCGACAAGGCACGTGCGGCAGCGCGTGAAGCCGGCCTCGAACCAGACAACTTCATGGCCTGCGAACGCGGCGCCAGTTTTGGCTACAACAACCTGGTCTCCGACATGCGCTCGCTGGCCATCATGCGCGAGACCGGCGCCCCGGTGGTGTTCGACGCCACACACTCGGTACAGTTGCCCGGTGGCCAGGGCACCAGCAGCGGCGGCCAGCGCGAAATGGTGCCGGTGCTGGCACGCGCGGCGGTAGCGGTCGGCGTTGCCGGCCTGTTCATGGAAACCCATCCCGATCCCGCCAAGGCCATGAGCGACGGCCCCAACGCCGTGCCACTCAAACACATGCGCGCCCTGCTGGAAACCCTGCTGGCGCTCGACCTTGTTACCAAGCGCTGCGGTTTCCTCGAAGACCGCTTCGCAATTTAAGTTTTGTTTTTTAGTTTGGAAAGAAAGTCATGAGTGCAATTGTTGACATCGTAGGCCGCGAGATTCTGGATTCACGCGGCAACCCCACCGTCGAATGTGACGTCCTGCTCGAATCGGGCACCATGGGCCGCGCCGCCGTGCCTTCGGGCGCTTCCACCGGCAGCCGCGAAGCGATCGAGTTGCGTGATGGCGACAAGAGCCGCTACCTCGGCAAGGGCGTGCTCAAAGCGGTGGAACACATCAATACTGAAATCTCCGAAGCCGTGCTGGGACTCGATGCGTCCGAGCAAGCCTTTCTCGACAAGACGCTGATCGACCTCGACGGCACCGAGAACAAGTCGCGCCTGGGCGCCAACGCCATGCTGGCAGTCTCGATGGCGGTGGCACGCGCTGCGGCCGAAGAATCGGGCCTGCCGCTGTACCGCTACTTTGGCGGCATGGGCAGCATGCAAATGCCCGTTCCCATGATGAACGTGGTCAATGGCGGCGCGCACGCCAACAACAACCTCGACATCCAGGAATTCATGATCATTCCGGTTGGCGCACCGAGCTTTCGCGAAGCGGTTCGCTACGGCGCCGAAGTGTTTCATGCGCTGAAGAAAATTCTGCACGACAAGGGCATGAGCGTGGCGGTCGGTGACGAAGGCGGTTTCGCGCCGAATGTTGACGGCCATGAAGCCGCCATCCAGCTGATCCTGCAAGCCATCGACGCCGCTGGCTATGTTGCCGGTGAACAGATCGCGCTCGGTCTGGACTGCGCCGCCAGCGAGTTCTACAAGGACGGCAAGTACCACATCGAAGGCGAAGGCCTGATTTTGAGTTCGCAGGAATGGACCGACATGCTGGCGACCTGGGTTGACAAATACCCGATCATCAGCATCGAAGACGGCATGAGCGAAAGCGACTGGGACGGCTGGAAAATCCTGACCGACCGCCTGGGCAAAAACGTGCAGATCGTCGGTGATGACCTGTTCGTCACCAACACCAAAATCTTCAAGGAAGGCATCGACAAGGGCATCGCCAACTCGATCCTGATCAAGATCAACCAGATCGGCACCCTGACCGAGACCTTCGCCGCCATCGAGATGGCCAAGCGCGCCGGCTACACCGCCGTCATCAGCCACCGCTCTGGCGAGACCGAAGATTCAACCATTGCCGACATCGCGGTCGGCACCAACGCGCTGCAGATCAAGACCGGCAGCCTGAGCCGTTCCGATCGCATCGCCAAGTACAACCAGTTGCTGCGCATCGAAGAAGACCTCGGTGACATCGCCAGCTACCCGGGCCGCGCGGCCTTCTACAACCTGCGTTAAAAACTGCCATGGGCCGGCGCATTGTTTCTGCCGCCTTGCTGTGCCTGCTGGTGATCCTGCAGGCACAACTCTGGTTCGGCCGCGGCAGCGTGCCAGCCGTATCGCGCTTGCAAGACCAGCTCGCGGCGCAGCAGCAGCAAAACCAGCAGGCGCAAATCGCCAACGACCGGTTGGCGGCTGAAGTGCGCGACCTCAAGGAAGGCCTGGAAATGGTCGAGGAAAAAGCGCGCCGCGAACTCGGCATGGTCAAGGCCAACGAAATCTACGTGCTGATCAAGCCGGCCAAATAAACCGCGTCGTCATTGCTTCCCTGGATTGTCATTGCTTCCCTGGATTGTCATTGCGGGCTCCGACCCGCAATCCAGGATCTGCGTGGCACATTCAGAAGGCATGGATGCCGGATCAGGTCCGGCATGACAACCTAGGGGGCCGGCATGACAAGCTGGGGGGCCGGCGTGTCAATTGATCGTGCTACTGCACCCGCTCGCTCGCCGGCGGCACTTCGCCGGTCTGGCGAAAAATCTGCGCCACGTCGATCGCATCGAAGCGGTAATGCGCACCGCAAAAGTCGCAGCCGACATCGACCTCACCCATCTCGGCCAGTATGCTTTGCGCCTCGGGCTCTCCCAGGCCCAGGATCATTCGGCCGACGCGCTCGCGCCCGCAGGAGCAGGCAAAGCGTGGCCCGGCATCCCCCGTCAGCGGCTCGAAATGGGTCAGGCTTTCTTCCCAGAACAAGCGCCGCAAAATGGTCTGGGCGTCGAGCGTCAGCAGTTCCTCGCGCTTCAAGGTGCCTGCCAGCATCGCGATGCGCTTGTAATCTTCGTTAACGCCAATCTGGTCTTCGTCGCGCTGCGCCGCGCCACCCAGATTGCCCGTGCCCTGCAACGGCAGGCGCTGGATCAGCAAGCCCGCAGCGACCTTGTCATCCGCTGCCAGCACCAGCGTCGTATCCAACTGTTCGCTTTGCAGCATGTAGTGTTCCAGCACCTCGCTGAGTTGTTCGAGCTTCTCGCGCTGATCGCCAAACAGCGGCACCACACCCTGGTACGGCTGTTGCCCGGGCAGGCGGCTCTTGGGGTCGAGCGTGATGGCGCACTTGCCCTCGTTGTTCACGTTGACCAGGGTACTGAGCGTGGCCGTGGCCTCGACCTCACCCATAATGGTCGCGGTCGCGCGCAACGAAAAATCGGGTTGCACTTCGGCCACCGCCAGTTTGACCGGTCCGTCGCCAAAAATCTGCAGAATCAGCGCGCCGTTGAACTTGATGTTGGCCTGCATCAGTGTCGCCGCCGCCACCATCTCGCCCAGCAATTGCTGCACCGGCAGCGGGTAGCTGTTTGCGGCATCAGCGCGCCGCTGCAGGATTTCGGCCCAGGCCTCGGTCAGACGCACCAGCACGCCGCGCACCGGCAGACCCTCAAATAAAAACTTGTGAACTTCAGACACGGATTGCTTTCGTTGGATTCAATATTTCAGTCATGGCAAGCGTCAAGCAATCTTGTGCAGGCCATCGCGAAAACGCTTGGCATTGCCAACATAGCCCTGAGCCCCCAGACGCAGACCCGTGACCTGCTCCTGGCTGAGTTGGCGCACGACCTTGGCCGGACTGCCCATGATCATGGAGCCGTCAGGAAACTCCTTGCCCTCCGTCACCAGTGAACCCGCGCCCACCAGGCAACCCTTGCCGATTTTTGCGCCGTTCAGGACCACAGCACCGATGCCGATCAGGCTGCCATCGCCAATCGTGCAGCCGTGCAGCATAACCTTGTGGCCAACCGTCACATCCTGGCCAATCGTCAGCGGCTTGCCGATGTCGGCGTGCAGCACGCTGGCGTCCTGGATATTGGAG
Source organism: uncultured beta proteobacterium (assembly GCA_903914175.1). Lineage (GTDB taxonomy): Bacteria > Pseudomonadota > Gammaproteobacteria > Burkholderiales > Burkholderiaceae_C > Rhodoferax. The sequence goes on from CAIWNX010000076.1 coordinate 4,309, forward strand.
CGCGCTCCGATGCGGATGATTTCCGTGTCGCCCCGGATCACAGTGCCAAACCAGACACTGGATTGCTCGCCCAGTTCCACATTGCCCATCACCTGGGCGCTGTCCGCGACCCAGGCGGTGTCTGCAATGCGGGGCGCGACGCCATCAAGTTCGTAGATCGCCATATCAGTTCCTGTTCCAAAAAATATACTCGACACCCTTGGCTTGTCGTTGCGGGCTCCGACCCGCAATCCATGCTTCGAGTGGCACTGGATCCCGGATCAAGTCCGGGATGACAACCCAGGTAGCCGGGATGACAACCCAGGTAGCCGGAATGACAACCCAGGGCGCCGGGATGACAACACAGGGCCTATTGTCGCAACCTGCGCAAGCCTGCGTCGCAACCGGCCTCAGCCGCGTGGATGATGCTTGGCATGCAGCACTTTAAGCCGTTCCAGCGCAACGTGGGTGTAGATGGTGGTGGTCGAAATATCGGCGTGGCCGAGCAGCATCTGCACAGCGCGCAAATCGGCGCCGTGGTTGAGCAGGTGCGTGGCAAAGGCGTGGCGCAGCGTGTGCGGCGACAGCGGCGCCGTGATACCCGCACGCAGCGCCAGGCGTTTGACGATCATCCAGAACATGACGCGACTCATGGCGCTGCCGGCTTTGGGCCCGCGATGCGTCACAAACAGATCGTCGCTTTGCCGACCCGCGAGCAGGCTCGCTCGCGCTTCTTCCAGGTACTGTTTGATCCACTGTGCGGCGACTTCGCCAAACGGCACCAGACGTTCCTTGTTGCCCTTGCCGAAAACCCGCAGCACGTTCTCCGACAGGCTGACATTGAAAACCCGCAGCGTCACCAACTCGCTCACGCGCAGGCCGCTGGCGTACATCAGCTCCAGCATGGTGCGGTCGCGCGCGCCCAGCACGGTATCGGTATCAGGCGCACCCAGCAGCGCCTCCACCTGGGCCTCGGTCAGCGTCTTGGGCACGCGCAGCGCCTGGCGCGCCGCCTGCAGCTTGAGCGTCGGATCGGCGTTGATCAGGCGCTCGCGCAGCGCCCAGCGAAAGTAGCGTTTGAAAACCGTCAGGCGCCGGTTTGCCGTGGTCGCCTTGCTGCTGGCGTGGCGTGCCGAGAAGTAGGCATCGAGATCAGCCTGTTCGGTTTCGGTGAGAACGCGGCCACGGCCAGCGAGCCAGTGGGCGTACAGCGTCAGGTCACGGCGGTATGCCGCGAGCGTGTTTTTTGAGAGCCCCTCTTCCAGCCAGAGCGCGTCGATGAAGGCGTCGATCAGCGTCTCGCCCGTCATGACGTGCTCAGCAGTTTGCTCAGTCGAGCTTGAGATGAGCCGACTCGACCACCTTTTTGTAGACCTCAAACTCGGCCTTGATCTGCGCGGCAAACTGCTCCGGCGTATTGGCAACGATGATCGAGCCGGTCTCCTCGATGCGTTTCTTCACCGCCGGGTCTTCCAGCGCCTTGCGCACGCCGGCGTTGACCTTGTCCACCACTTCCTTGGGCAGACCCTTGGGGCCATAAATGCCGTAATAGGCCATGCGATTGACTGGCTCCAGGCCGATTTCCTTGAAGGTCGGCACATTGGGCAATTGCGACAGCCGCTGTGGCGCCGCCACCACGATGGCCACCAGACGTCCAGACTGAATAAAGGGCAATGCCGAGGGCAGGTTGTCGAAGGTCATGGGCACCTGACCGGCCACCGTGTCGTTGAGCGCCGGTCCGGCACCACGGTACGGGATGTGGGTGATGAAAGTGCCACTCAGATTCTTGTACAACTCGGTCTGCAGATGGCCGATGCCACCCGTACCCGAGGACGAGTACGAATACTTGCCCGGGTTCTTCTTCAACTCGGCAATAAAGCCCTTGTAGTCCTTGGCCGGAAAACTCGGGTGCACCGCGATCACATTGGGCGTTGCCGCAATGTTGATGATGGGCGTGAAGTCGGTCAACGGGTTGTAGGGCGTGCGCGGGTTGATGGCGGGATTGGCCGCCGTTGTCGACACCGTCGCAATACCCAGGTTGTAGCCATCCGGTGCCGCCTTGGCGGTTTCATTGGCGCCGATGATGCCGCCGCCACCGGCGCGGTTCTCCACCACCACCACTTGGCCCAGCGCCTTGCCCAGCGCGTCCGAGATCGTGCGCGCAATGATGTCGGTCGTGCCGCCCGGTGCAAACGGCACCTGCAGCTTGATGACCTTGTTCGGATAGCCCTGCGCCAGGGCCGAGCCGGCCAGCGCCAGCAGACTGCAACTCATAAGTGTTCGACGGAACATGATTCTTTTACTCCTCGGATTTTCAAAATTGCATTATCGATCTTTCCAAAACTGCCAAGTCATGGATCGCCACGCTGCGCTCGCGATGACAGCCAGGGCCATGGATTGGCGCCCATTCGCTGCTATTCTCAGCGGGTGAATTTTGCCCAACTCCTGTTCCCCGATTTTTCGCTGATTCTGTGCGGCTACCTGGTGTGCCGCTACACGGCGCTGGGGCGCACGGTCTGGGAACCGGTTGAGACCCTGGTCTATTTCCTGTTCTTCCCGCTGCTGCTGTTTCATTCGATCATCAAGAGTCCGCTCGACATCGGTGCCGCCTCGAGCCTGATCGGCGCGGGCTGGGCCATGGGCCTGTGCGGCATTGCGCTGGCCTATTCCCTGCCCTACTGGCCGCTGCTGGCGCGCCACATCCCGCGGCGCGACCACGCGGCCAGCGCGCAGGTGGCGTTTCGCTTCAACTCCTTCATCGGTCTGGCGCTAGCTGAACGGCTGGTCGGTCCGCAAGGCTCGCTGCTGATCGCAGTGCTGATTGGCGTCTGCGTGCCGCTGTTCAACGTCGCTGCGGTCTGGCCGATGGCACACCATGCGCAACGCGGCTTGCTGCGTGAACTGGCGGGCAACCCGCTGATCATCGGCACCGCCTGTGGCTTGGCGGGCAACCTGCTGGGCTTGCGCCTGCCGTTCTGGCTGGAGCCCGCCATCAGCCGCATCGGCGCCGCCTCGCTGGCACTGGGCCTGATGGCAGCCGGCGCCGGCATGCAATTCGGTGCGCTCGGGCGCGCCAAGGCGTTAGCCGTGGCGCTGCTGACCATCCGCCACCTGCTGCTGCCACTGCTGGCGCTGGCCTTTGCGCGGCTGTTTGGGTTGGCCCCGGTGCAGACTACCGTGCTGCTGGCGTTCTCGGCCCTGCCAACCGCCCCCAGCGCCTACGTGCTGGCGGCCCGCATGGGCTACGACGGCGCTTATGTGGCCGGTCTGGTGACCCTGTCCACGCTGCTGGGCATGGCGAGCCTGCCGTTTGCCCTGGGCCTGTTACGCTAGCCGCACGGCTGTTCGCCCAGCGTGCACCAACCCGCAGTTTTGGGTGCTGGACTGCCCAATTCGCAATCTCAAGTTAATATTCGCCCATATTCAAACGCAGGCCTGAGGGGGGACGACCAGGTTTGCATCAACAAGTTGGAGATCGGGGTGGACGGTAAGGATCACGCTACAGCCGCCGCTGGCACCGCCGGACCCGAGTCCGCAGCGAGCCTGCGCCAGCGCGCCGAAGCCGCTTTTCAGGCCAGAGCTGCAGAACGGTCAGCGCCAATTGAACCCCCGTCAGCGCAAGCCATGCAGCAGGCCCTGCACGATCTGGAAGTGCAGAGGATCGAGCTTGAGATGCAGAACGAGGAACTGCGCCGCACACTGCTCGAACTCGACAGCACGCGGGCAAGTTTCTTTGACTTCTACGATCTGGCGCCGGTGGGCTATTGCACGCTGAGCGCACAAGGCCTGATCTGGACGGCCAACCTGACCACGGCCCGCCTGCTCGGCTGCCAGCGCCAGTCGCTCATCGGGCAGCGCTTCACGGCCTTTATTGAACCGAGGGACCAGGACAGCTTCTACCGCATGCGCCAGCAGGTACTGGACAGCACCGAGACGCAATCCTGCGAACTGCTCCTGCGCAGGAGCGACGACCAGGTAAGCTGGGTTTTTCTGCAAGCCATGGCGGCAACGGATGCGACCGGCCAGCAGACCCTGCGCCTGGTGCTCAGCGACATCAGCGCAAAACGCCAGCGTGAGGAACAAATGCACCTGCAGGCGCTGGTACTCGACCAGATCCAGGATCAGGTGACCATCACCGACCTCAATGGCACCGTGACCTACCTCAATCAGACCGGCCGCAAACGGCGCGACAGGGCTGGCGCCGAACTTCTGGGCCAGCATGTCAACGCCTACGGCGACAGCGAGCAGGCCGACGCAAGCCAGGCAGAAATTACCGAGGCGACGCTGACCCAGGGTGGCTGGCACGGTAAGGTCATCAACTTTCAGAGCGACGGCAGTACGCGAAATTACGACTTGCGCACATCGCTCGTCAAGAATGCATCGGGAACCCCGATTGCCATGGTCGGCATCAGCGCCGACATCACTGACAAACTCAAGCTGGAACAGGATCTGTACCAACGCGAAGAACAAATTCGCCTGCAGGCATTGGCACTCGATCAGATCCAGGACCGCATCACCATCACCGATGTCAACGGCGTCGTGACCTATCTCAATCAAGCCGCTCGCCAATCCCCCGAGCTCTTGAATGGAGAACAGCAACTGGGCCAGCATGTGTCAGATTACGGCGACAGCCAGTTCGCCGACGCCCAGCACGACGAGATCATCCACACCACGCTGACCCAGGGCGCCTGGCAAGGCCAGGTAGGCCATGTCCGCGCCAACGGCTCCGAGGTGTTTTACTCGCTGCGCACGTCCCTGGTAAAAGACAAGTCCGGCGCACCAATCGCGATGGTCGGTGTTGGCACCGACGTCACGCGCCAGCTTGCGTTGGAGAACGAACTGCGCCAGCGCGAACAGTACCTGCGTGCGCTGCTGGACAATTTTCCGTTCGCGGTCTGGCTCAAAGGTTTGGACGGACGCTACCTGGCGGTCAATCAGACGCAGGCCTCGACGCACGGTTGGCCCTCGGCGCAGTCACTGGTAGGCAAGCGCTACGAAGACATTGCTGATCCGGCGTCGGCCGCAAGAGCACACGAACAAGAGCAGGAAGTGATGGCCACCGGCGCCAGCCAGTTGATGGAAATCCAGATGTCCATCAAAGGCGATCTGCGCTGGTTTGAAACCTACAAGGCGCCGATCTTTATCGGCGACGAAATCGTCGGCACCGTTGGCTATTCACAGGACATCACCGAGCGCAAGCAGATTGAAATCGAATTGGAGGAGGCGCGCAACGAAGCGATCAAGGCAAACCTGGCCAAGTCACATTTTCTGGCCGCTGCCAGCCATGACCTGCGCCAGCCCATCTTCGCGCTCTCGCTGTTCTTCGGCAGTTTGAAGAATCGGGTTCCGCCCCAGCACGGCGAACTGCTCGACAAGATCGAGAGCTGCATCGAGAGCCTGAGCGAAATGCTCAGCGATCTGCTGGACGTGAGCAAACTCGAAGCCGGCATCATCCATCCCAGCATCACGAATTTTTCTGTCGACGACATGCTGCACAAGCTGCTTTCCACGCACGGCGCACGGGCCTACAGCGCAGGCCTGCGTCTGCGCTCGCACGACAGCGGCCTGGTGGGGCGCAGCGATCCGATGCTGCTAAGCCGGATTGTCGGCAACCTGCTGGACAACGCCATTCGGCACACGCGCAAAGGCGGCGTGCTGATTGCCTGCCGACGCCACGGCGGGCGGCACTGGATCGAAATATGGGATACCGGCATCGGCATTGCGCAGGACAAGCTCGGCATTATTTTTGAAGCCTTCCACCGACTTGACGATGCAGCACGAATTCAAGGCAGCGGCCTGGGCCTGGCGATTGCCCAGAAGACCTCCGCGCTGCTGGGTCTGCAAATCCGCGTCAGTTCACGCCCGGGTCGGGGCTCCATGTTTGCCATTGAATTGCCATTGGTCGAAGGCGTGACACCCGCGCAGCGAATCGGCATGCGGCCTGTTTTGCGGCGCCTGCGGATCGGCCTGGTGGAAGACGACAAGCGGGTGCTCGACGCGCTGCTGCTGGCACTTGAAGACGCGGGTCACGACCTGATTGCGGCGACCAGCGGCAAGGCGTTGATCGAAGCGCTGGGGCGGCGCGCGCCCGACATCATCGTGTCGGACTACCGTCTGGCCGATACCGAGACCGGTTACGACGTGATTGAAACCAGCCGCAAGATTTTTGGGAAAGATTTGCCCGCGCTGCTGATCACGGGCGACACCGACCCGGCACTGGTTCTGAGCATGTCCAAGCGCGGCATCAAGGTGCTCTACAAGCCGCTGCAGTTCGATGCGCTGCAGACTTACATCCGCGACGCGGTCGACGCCGTGTACGCTGCCAAGCCTTAGCGCAAGGCCCAGGCCACGTGCTCGCGCACCAGAGGGCTCGGGTGCTCCGCGCGCGCAGCCAGCGCCGCACGCAGCGCCGGCTCGGGCGCCGCACGCAAAGCATTGCCCAGCGCCACCGCGATGTTGCGCAGCCAGCGTTCATGACCGATGCGCCGGATCGGACTGCCTTGCGTGTAGCGCAAAAACTCTTCTTCGCTCCAGGCAAACAGGGTCACCAGATCACTGCCGACCAGGCCCGCACGCGCGTCGAAATCGGGCAAGGCGCTGCGCTGGGCAAACTTGTTCCAGGGACAGATCAGTTGGCAGTCGTCGCAACCGTAAATCCGGTTGCCGATCAGCGGCCGCAGGTCCAGCGGGATTGATCCGGCATGCTCGATCGTGAGGTACGAGATGCAGCGCCGCGCATCGAGTTGCTGTGGCGCGATGATCGCCTGCGTCGGGCAAATGGCAATGCAGGCGCTGCAGCTGCCGCAGTGGCCATCGACCGGCGCAGTGGACGGCAAGGCGACATCGACAAAGATTTCACCCAGAAAAAACATCGAACCGGCTGTGCGACCCAGCAGCAGCGTGTGCTTGCCGCGCCAGCCCAGGCCACTGCGCGCGGCCAACTCGGCTTCGAGCACGGGTGCGGAGTCGGTGAAGACGCGGTAGCCGAGCGGCGCGAGTTCTGCCGCCATGCGTGTGGCCAGACTTTGCAGCCGGTTGCGCAGCACCTTGTGGTAATCACGGCCACGGGCATAGAGCGACACGATGGCCTCGGTGGGACGGCGCAGACGCTCGAACTCGATGCTCTGCCAGTCAGACGGCGTGGACGCGCTGAGGTAGTCCATGCGCGCTGTGATGACACTGAGCGTGCCCGCTACCAATTCCGCTGGCCGAGCGCGCTTGTTGCCATGCGCTGCCATGTAGTCCATGTCGCCGTGAAAGCCCCGCTGCAACCAGGCCGATAATCCCGGCTCAGATGAAGACAAATCCACGCCGCTCACGCCAATTTGGGAGAATCCGAGCTCCCGCCCCCAGACCTGAATTTTGGAGACCCATTGACTGGCACTGACATGATCGAAGCGTTTGGACACGCGCCGATTGTAAAAACTCTTGCCTGGCGCGACGAACAGGCCACGCAAGGCTTCGCCGCCGCGCTGGCCTTGCAGCCGGCGCTGAACAACGCCTTCATCGAATTGCGCGGCGATCTCGGTGCCGGCAAAACCACGCTGGTGCGCCATTTGCTGCAGGCCCTGGGCGTAACCGGGCGCGTCAAGAGCCCGACCTACGCTGTGGTCGAACCCTATGAACTGCCCGACCTGGCTATTTGGCATTTCGACTTCTACCGCTTCCATGACCCTAGCGAATGGCGTGACGCCGGCTTTCGCGACATCTTTGCCAGCAAAGGGCTCAAGCTCGCGGAATGGCCCGACAAGGCGGCGGGCTTTCTGCCGCGCGCCGATCTGGTGATTGAACTCGAATTGCTCGACGAGAGCAGCCGGCGCGCCACGCTGCGCGCACAAAGCGCCGTCGGGCGCGAACTGCTGCAGGCAGCCGCGCCATGAAGCGCCGCGATCTGCTGCAATCGGGCTCGCTGGTGCTGCTGCTGGGTGCGCGCACGCTGGCCGGTGCTGCCACCATTCTGGCGGTGCGGGTCTGGCCGGCGCCGGACTATTCGCGCGTGACCATCGAGTCCGACAGCGCGCTGCAATTCAAACAGTTGTTTGTTCCGAGCCCGCCGCGCCTGGCGGTGGACATCGAAGGCATTGAGCTCAATGCGGAACTGAAGGCGCTGGTGGCCAAGGTCGGCGCCGACGACCCCACCATTGCCGGCATCCGCGTCGGCCAGACTGCGCCCGGCAGCGTGCGCCTGGTGCTGGACTTGAAGCAGCCGGTGGCACCGCAGGTCTTCACGCTGGCGCCAGTGGCCGCTTACCGCAACCGACTGGTCTTTGACCTGTACCCGACGCAAATCATCGACCCGCTGGAGGCGCTGATTGCCGAGCGCCTGAAAGGCAGCGCCCCGCCCCGCCCCGGTTCCGACCCACTGGGCGAACTGATGGCACGCCAAGGTCAGAGGGCGCCAGCACCGGCCGTTGTTGCCAGCGCACCCACGCCAGCCGCAAGCGACAACCGGACCTACATGGCGGCGCCGGCACCAGCGGCAACCGATCGGCTCATCATCATCGCGCTCGATCCCGGCCATGGCGGCGAAGACCCCGGTGCCATCGGCCCCGGCGGCACACGCGAGAAAGACGTGGTGCTGCGCCTGGCGCATCGCCTGCGCGAGCGCATCAACAACAGCAACGTGGGCGGCAACCCGATGCGTGCCTTTCTGACGCGCGACGCCGATTTTTTTGTGCCGCTGCACGTGCGCGTACAAAAGGCGCGAGCGGTGCAGGCTGACCTCTTTGTCAGCATCCACGCCGATGCCTTCTACACCCCGCATCCGCAGGGTGCCAGCGTTTTTGCGCTGAGTCAGAGCGGCGCGTCCAGCAGCGCAGCACGCTGGATGGCCGAACGCGAAAACAAGGCCGATCAGATTGGCGGCCTGAACATCAAGAGCAAGGACGCGCAGGTCAAGAGCGTGCTGTTCGACATGAGCACGACAGCACAGATCAACGACAGCCTCAAACTCGGCGGCGCCATGCTGGGCGAGATCGGGCGCGTCGGCAAGTTGCACAAGGGTCGCGTCGAACAAGCGGGCTTTGCCGTGCTGAAAGCGCCCGATATTCCCAGCGTGCTGGTCGAAGCGGCCTTCATCAGCAACCCCGAGGAAGAAGCCAAGCTCAACAGCGACGCTTACCAGGACCAGGTGGCCAACGCCCTGATGCGCGGTATCGAAGCCTACTTCTCAAAGAATCCGCCGCTGGCGCGCAAGCGCAGCGCGTGATCAAGTCGTGTCATTGCGAGCGAAGCGCGGCAATCCATGCTTTTGGCTGTCATTGCGGATCTTGATCCGCAATCCAGGGTGTGTGAGGTACGGTCTGAAGGCATGGATGCCGAAATGAAAAGTTCTATTTGCCCTTGCGCCGCGCGCGCCAGGAGCCCAGCAGCACCAGCAGGCCGGGAATGAAAATCATGGCCCAGATGATCTTGTCCAGATGCGCCTTGACGAAGGCAATGTTGCCAAAGAAGTAGCCCACGGTGATGATGCCGATCACCCACAGCGCACCGCCGGTGACGTCAAAAAACGTGAAGCGCGAGCGGCTCATCTTCGCCACGCCAGCGACAAAAGGGGCGAAGGTGCGCACAAAGGGCATAAAGCGCGCAGCGACGATCGTGATGCCGCCGTAACGCTCGTAGAAGTCGTGCGCGCGTTCGAACGCAGCCTTGTTGAAAAGGCGCGAGTTTTCCCACTTGAAGACGCGCGGCCCGAAATAGCGCCCCAGCGTGTAGTTCGACTGGTTGCCCAGCACGGCGGCCGCCAGCAGCAGCGCAATCGACAGCGGATAACTCATCAGGCCCAGGCCACACATGGCGCCGACCACGAACAACAGCGAGTCGCCCGGCAGGAAGGGCATGATGACGACGCCGGTCTCAACAAAGATCACCAGGAACAGCAGCGCATAGACCCACAGGCCATAACTGCTGACGAAGGTTTCGAGGTAGCGGTCAACGTGCAGAACGAAGTCAAAAAGCGAAGTCACAATTTCCATGCGCCGATTATCCCCGGGCGCGTCTGGCGTGACGGTAGTCGCTATAAGATGCGAGTCAAACCCATCGCATCACACCATCCCATGACACTTTGCACCGATTCTGAATTTGGCAGCATCCCCGAACTGATCCACCAGCACGCCCTGCACGCGCCGCAACATCGCGCCCTGCTGCAGGGCGAGCGCAGCATGGACTACGCGGCACTCGATGCGCTGATGGACCGCACAGCGGCGGCGCTGCAGCGCGATGGCATTGGCGCAGGCCAGGTGATTGCGATCTGTGCTGCCATGTCGATCGAATACGCCGCCGTCTTTCTGGGCGCCCTGCGCGCCGGTGTGGCGGTAGCGCCGCTGGCGCCGGGTTCTGGTGCGAGCAGTCTGCAGCGCATGCTGCAGGACGCGCAGGCGCGGCTGCTGTTCACCGATGCCGCCAACGCCGAATCATTTGGCGCGACCGATGCAAGCGCGGTCGCTCGCGTCGCACTCGACGGCTCGCCCAGCGGCCGCGCGCTGGCGGACTGGCTGGCGGCCGCCGGTGCCAAACCTGCACCGGTAGCGCTGCAGGGCGAATGGCCGTTCAACATCATCTATTCCTCCGGCACCACCGGCGAGCCCAAGGGCATCGTGCAATCGCACACCATGCGCTGGTCGCACGTACGCCGTGGCGCTGCCTTTTACTGCGGCGCCGACACCGTCACACTGCTCTCCACACCGCTGTACTCCAACACCACGCTGGTGGTCTTTTTCCCGACCTTGAGTGTGGGCGGCACGGTCGTCCTGATGCCCAAGTTCGATGCGCTGGGCTACCTGCAACTGGCACAACGCGAGCGCGTCACCCACGCCATGCTGGTGCCAGTGCAGTACCAGCGCCTGCTCGCGCACCCCGACTTCGACCGCTTTGACCTCTCGAGCTTTCGCGTCAAGTTCTCCACCAGCGCGCCGTTCCCGGCAGCACTCAAGGCTGATACGCTCAAGCGTTGGCCCGGCAACCTGATCGAGTACTACGGCATGACCGAAGGTGGTGGCACCTGCATCCTGGACGCCGCTGCGTGGCCCGACAAATTGCACACGGTGGGACGCCCGGCCGAAGGCCATGACATACGCCTGATCGACGAACAGGGTGTGGAAGTTGCCACCGGCGAAATCGGTGAAGTGGTGGGCCATTCGGCCGGCATGATGACGGGTTATCACGGCCGCCCCGACAAGACGCTGGAGGCCGAGTGGTTCGATCCGCAAGGCAAGCGTTTCATCCGCACCGGCGACGTCGGGCGTTTCGACGCCGATGGTTTTCTGACCCTGATCGACCGCAAAAAGGACATGCTGATCTCGGGTGGCTTCAACGTCTACCCGAGCGATCTGGAAGCCGTGCTGCGCCAGCATCCACGCGTGCTGGAGGCGTCGGTGGTCGGCATGCCCTCGGTGCAATGGGGCGAGACGCCGGTGGCCTTTGTCGTGCTGAACGCCGGACCTGAACTCGACGCCGACGCCTTGCTGCAATGGGCCAATACCCAACTGGGCCGCACGCAACGCCTGAGCCGTCTGCACCTCCTGCCCACCCTGCCCCGAAGCGCGATCGGCAAGGTGCTCAAGCGTGAGTTGCGTGATGCCAATCCGGAATCGTCATTGCGGACTTATATGGATGCCTCCCGGATAGCAAGAAGAATTTGTGTTGTTCTGTAAAAGAATCGGCTGCTTACTTATATCCGGCCTTGATTTCGTAGTCTGTCTGGTTGCCCGGACTCGCCCGATGGCCC
>CAIWNX010000077.1 GCA_903914175.1 uncultured beta proteobacterium
AGGGCAAGCGCGCGGCCAAGACCGGCGACGAGGCCGGCATCACCAAGACCGAGCAGCGCATCGTGCTGGCCGACGACTTTTACCTTTACGACACGCCCGGCATGCTGTGGCCGCGCATCATCGTTGCCAAGAGTGGCTACAACCTGGCCGCCAGCGGTGCCATTGGCCGCAACGCCTTCAACGAGGAAGAAGTGGCGCTGGAACTGCTGGATTACCTGAAGGACGCTTACCCAACGCTGCTGGCAGCGCGTTTCAAGCTCGATCAGGTGGCGGGCTTGAGCGACGAGCAACTGCTCGAAGCCATCGGGCGCAAGCGCGGCGCATTGCAGAGCGGCCAGCGCGTCAACCTGCAGAAGGCAGCCGAGATCGCGATCCACGACTTTCGCGCCGCAGCCATCGGTCGCATCACGCTGGAAACGCCCGAAGAGTTTGCCCAGTGGCTGGCGGCCGGCAAGAAGCTTGATGCCGAGCGTCAGGTCAAAAAGGATGCGATTGAACTCGATCGCAAGATCCGCTTCAAGCAGATCCCGCGCCCGCCGCGTGAACCGAACTCATAGACTGCCCGGCTGCAGCGTCAGGTCCGAGGCGGCAAAGGCGACGCAGGGCAGGACGCAGCCTTGTACCTTTTCGTCAGCGCTCAGGCCCGGCCACTCAATCTCGTAGCGCACCTGGCCCTCGGTTAGGTGGCCGATGCAGGTGCGGCAGGTGCCGTTGCGACAGGAACTTGGCCAGGCTATGCCGCCGGCTTCGAGCGCGCTGAGCAGTGTCTGGTCGGCCCAGGCGTCGCATTGCTGATCGCCAGGTGCGACCCGGGCGATGAAGAAGGGCGCAGTGGTGGTGTCGGGCATGACACGATTGTATTTGTCGGTGTCGGCATGGATACGAATCGCGACCGTTTCACCTTGCTCGGGGCGGTGCTGCTCAGTATCGACTACCATGGCCAATGCACAGAAATAGCCCCTGAATGAACCTTAACCGCCACGCATTGAACTTGCCGATGGGTCCCGACCGCCAAGACCCGCAGCCGCTGGTGATCTACCACGGTCGGCGTTGTCCAGACGGGTTTGCTGCAGCCCTGGCCGCCTGGTTGTATTACGAAGGGCAGGCCGAGTTTCTGGCGCTTGACCATGGCGATGTGAAGACGCTGGCCGACCTGCCGGCGCTCGATGGGCGTGCCGTCTACATCCTCGACTTTTCATTCTCGGCCGAGATACTGCAAGAAATCGACGCGCGCGCAGCCAAGCTGGTGCTGCTGGACCACCACAAGAGCGCAGCCGACCAGTTGAGTGGCTTTGTCAGCCGCGCCGGTTTCCTGCACTTTGACATGCATAAGTCCGGGGCTCATCTGGCCTGGGCGTTTTTCCACCCGGACCGAGTCTTGCCCGATCTGGTGCGCTTCATCGAAGACCGCGACATCTGGGTCTGGCAGTACCCGCAGAGTGCCGGCTTCCTGTCGGCGCTCGATATGGAAACTCTGGATTTCGTGCGCTGGCAGGAAATCGCTGGCTTTGATGCGGCGCATCTGTCTGCCTATATTGCACGCGGCGTTGCAATGGATGAAAAGTTCAAAAAGCTCGCGTCTGATATTGCCGACGGTGCGCAAACCCTGGTCTTCAACGGTGTGAGCGGCTTGATGCTCAACGCGCCCGGCGTTTTTCACAGCCTGGTGGGTGACATTCTGAGCGAGCGCAGTGGCACGTTTGCCCTGATCTGGAGCGCCGAGAAGGACGGTGTGGTCAAGGTCGGCCTGCGTTCGCAGCGCAGCTTCAATTGCATTGCACTGGCCCAGAGCATGGGCGGCGGCGGTCACGCCCAGGCCTGCGGCTTCAAGATGGCGATTGCGCGCCTGCCCGAACTGCTCAGTGGAAATTTCAACGCCAACTTCTGAGACACTGACAGTTCATGCACACGGAATCTGTCATCCCGGACTCGACCCGGGATCCATGTCTTCCAGCAGCACCTCACAAAACCTGGATTGCGGGTCGGGGCCCGCAATGACAATTTCCGCTCTTGTCATGCCGGACCTGATCCGGCATCCATGCCTTATGACAGTGCCACGCGGACCCTGGATTGCGTGTCGGGGCCCGCAATGACGAAAGATAGAAAACATGACCACAACCTTGAAAATTGACTTTGTTTCAGACATCTCCTGCCCCTGGTGCGCCATCGGGCTGGCAGCATTGGAGCAGGCGCTGGCGCAGACGCAGGGCGAACTCAGTGCCGAACTGCACTTCCAGCCGTTTGAGCTCAACCCGCAGATGCCGCCCGGTGGTCAGGACATCACCGAGCACTTGACGCAGAAATACGGATCAACGCCCGAGCAGCAAACGCAGATCCGCGCCACCATTGCGCAGCGCGGTGCCGATGTCGGTTTCGCTTTCAACCCGGGCGGACGGGGTCGCATCTACAACACCTTTGATGCGCACCGGCTGCTGCATTGGGCCGATCTGCAAGACAGCGGCAAGCAGGCAGCGTTGAAGAAGGCATTGCTGGTGGCCTGCCACAGCCTGGGGCAGAGTGTGGAGTCGCACGACGTGCTGCTGGCTGCGGTGGCACAGTCGGGTCTCGATGTGGCGCGTGCCCAGGCGATTCTGCAAGGCGACGAATTTGCCGCTGAGGTGCGTGAACGCGAGCGCTTCTACACGCGCCATGGCATCAACTCGGTGCCGGCGGTCATCATCAATGAGCGCCACCTGATCTCGGGTGGCCAGCCGGCGGCGGTGTTCGAGCAGGCGTTGCGCCAGATTGCTGCCGAGCAGGCCACGGCCTGAACTTTTTCAGCAGCCGAGTTGATCGGCCAACGCCAGAAAATCTCTCGCATGGCGCGTGTTGGCCGGGTTCGGTGATACGTCTTTCGGCTGGGCACGGCCGAACTCAAAAGCCCGCTCGATGTAGGCCGTCTGCAAACCGCAGGCGCGTGCAGCAGCCAGGTCGTCCTGGTGCGCTGCCACCAGCATCACTTGCGCTGGCGCGAGGTCGAATGTCTGCGCGACACCAAGGTAAGTCGCCGGGTCGGGTTTGTAGGCGCGAAACACTTCAGCCGACAGAACGCAGTCCCAGGGCAGTCCGGCGCGCTTGGCCATGTTGGTCAACAAGCCGATGTTGCCGTTGGACAGCGTGCACAGGGTATGGCGCGTTTTGAGTCGCGTTAAACCGGCCACGACATCGCTCCAGGGGTCGAGCCGGTGCCAGGCTTTGTTCAGGTGCTGTTTCTGCGCTTCGCTCAGGTCGTCGAGGCCGAAGTCCTTGAGGATGCCGTCCAGGATCAGGCGGTGCAATTCATCCAGACGGGTCCAGCCCAGTTCGCCCGAGCGCACACGTTGCATCGTCGGCTGGTAGCCGGCGCGCCAGGCCAGCGCAAAAGAACCGCCGTCGACAGAAGGGCGCAAGGCCTGCACTTCGCGCGCAATGCCGCTGTGCCAGTCCACCACCGTGCCAAAGACGTCGAACGCCAGCACCTGCGGCGCATCGGCTTGGGAATCGCTGTTGTTCCAGAGGGTCTTCATCCATGGCTTTCAGTTGACGTAGCGCAGGCAAAGCCAATCTTTGCACAGGCGACAGGCGCCAATATAGGCGAATAATGAAGCATGCAAATCCAAATTCATACCGACCATCACATTGAAGGTCACGAAGCACTGGTGACATGGGCCACTGGTGAGATCAAAACCGCCCTGCGCCATCACAGCGCAGACATCACGCGGGTGGAAGTCCATCTCGGTAACGACAACGGCCACAAGAGCGGCGGCAATGACAAGCGCTGTGTCATGGAAGCACGAGTGCAGGGCCATTCGCCCCTGGCGGTGACCGAGCACGCGGCAACCCTGTACCTGAGCGTGACCGGCGCTGCGCAAAAACTTGATCGCATGATCGAGGGTGTTCTGGCTCGTGCGGCGCGCAAGGATACGGCGCCGCCCCCCGTTGCACCCGACTGATTCAGATTGGCTCGGGCGCAGCGCGCCAGACCAGCAGCAGGTTGTTGGCCGGCATTTCATGCCGTGCCGCCAGCATCAATCCGGCTCTGCTGGCTTCCATCTCGACATCCGCGCGCCGACGGATGCCCCATGCCGGGTCCTGCGCGCGCAGGCTGCGGTCAAAGTCCAGATTGCCGGCTGCGGTGGTGACCTCGTCTTCCAGATAAGGCCCGTACGTGACGAGAACGCCATTGGGCGAGAGGTGCCGGGCGCTACCTTGCATTAGCGCGGAGCAGGTCGGCCAGGGCGCGATGTGCAGCATATTGGCGCAGAGAATCAGGTCGAAGCGCGCCGTCTGCGCTGGTGTGCCGGCGGCCAGCCATGGCTGCGCCATGACATCGAGTTGCTGCGGCGCGCGCACATTGGCAAGCGCCTGTTGTGCCACGCGTGCGGTGATCACGGGCAGGGCGCTGGTCTGGTAGTCGCTGGGTTGCCAGATCCATTGCGGCAAGGCAGCGGCAAAGAAAACCACATGCTGACCCGTGCCCGAAGCAATCTCCAACGCGCTGCCTTGCGCTGGCAGCAACTGGCACAACCGATCGAGGATGACTTGCTTGTTGCGTTCGGCAGCGGCGCTGCAGGGCAGGGTGCTCATTTCGCCCGCAGGCCTTGCACCAGCGCGCCCAGCGCAATGCCGGCCAGAGCCCAGAGCAGGCTCCAGTTGCCGGCACCCAAGCCCGCAATGGCCGGGCCCGGGCAGACGCCGCACAAACCCCAGCCGACGCCAAACAGCGCGGCGCCGACAGCGGTGTTGCGGTTCCAGACGCTCGGGTGTTCGTGGAAATGGTCGTCGAGCAGTGGGCGCATCATCAGGCGTGGCGCCAGCTTGTAGGCCAGCAGCACGACGATCACGGCGCCACCCATCACCAGCATCAGGCCAAAGTCCTGAAAGCGCAGAAAGCTCAATACGACCTCAGGCCGGATCATGGTCGAGACCGACAGGCCGAAGCCAAACAGCATGCCCGCCGCGAGCGTCGCCAAACCGCGTGCCGCCTTCATGGCATGACCTGCGCGATCAGATTCGCAGTGAGGAAGGCGGTGGCCATAAAGGTCAGCACCGCCAGCAGCGAAGGCAGTTGAAGCGAACCCAGGCCGCAGATGCCGTGCCCGGATGTACAGCCATTGCCCAGGC
Organism: uncultured beta proteobacterium; assembly: GCA_903914175.1. Taxonomy (GTDB): domain Bacteria; phylum Pseudomonadota; class Gammaproteobacteria; order Burkholderiales; family Burkholderiaceae_C; genus Rhodoferax. Next base: position 5,104 of record CAIWNX010000077.1, read on the forward strand.
GCGCGCCGTAGCCGACGAAGAAACCGCCGACCAGCAGTTGCCAGACCGGCACTGCCGTTGCCTCTGGCTTGCCACCCGCAAAACCGAGCCACCAGACCAGCGCACCCAGGATCAGCCCCAGCGCATAAACCAGACGCCAACCGCGTGAATCGACAAAGCGGCGTTGCTGGAAGAACGAGCGCTGCACCAGATAAGACCAGGTGCTGGAGAACACCGTGCTCATACCGCCGATGCGACCCGTCATGACGAACAGCAGCGCAGCACCGGCGCCGATCAGCAGGCCGCCCAGCAGGTAGTGCTGCCAGCCGTGTGGGAAGAAGGACAGGGGGATAGTCATGGTGAAGATTATCAACGGATGGGCCGCCCACCCGGTGTCATTGCGGACCTGATCCGCAATCCATGCTTCGAGTGGCACTGGATCCCGGATCAAGTCCGGGATGACAATTTCCTAGATTTCCGGGGTGACAATTCAGCGCCGGTTGCCCCGTTACTTCACTTCGGTGATGAACTGCTCACGCGGGCGGCGCACCTTCTTCAGGTTCACCAGCCAGTCCTTGTCTTCTTCGCGGTAGCCCAGCGGCACGATGACGACGCTGCGCAGGCCGCGCGCGGCAAGGTTCAGGATTTCATCAACCGCCTTCGGGTCGAAGCCTTCCATCGGCGTCGCGTCCACTTCTTCATAGGCAGCGGCGATCAGGGCAGCGCCCAGGCCGATATAGGCCTGACGCGCAGCATGTTCGAAGTTGGTTTTCGCGTCGCGCGCCGGGTAGCTGCCCAGCAGCATCTTGCGGTAGTTTTCCCAGCCTTCGTTGGTGCCACCGCGTTCGGCATTGGTCAGGTCAAACATGTGGTTGATGCGCTCGGGCGTGTAGGTGTCCCAGGCGGCGAATACCAGCAGATGTGAGCAGTCGGTGACTTGCCCCTGGCCCCAGGCCTTGGGCTTGATCTGCTCGCGGATTTCCTTGTTGGTGACAACGAGGATCTCATAAGGCTGCAGCCCGCTCGAAGTCGGCGCCAGCCGTGCGGCTTCGAGGATACGGTCCACTTTTTCCTGCGGCACAGCCTTGGCCGGGTTCATTTTTTTGGTGGCATAGCGCCATTGGAGTTTTTGGAGCAAGTCAGACATCGTGATCTTCCTGGAAAGTTAAAAAATGACTGCCGTCAGAAAAACTGACGGCAGCGCAAGCAACTGGGGGCGTTGCGGGTGTTTACAAGGGGATTATTTCCCCCACCCATCCCTCAACCCCACCGCCAGATTGAACACCGGCTTGGCGCTGGTGTGATCGATGCGATCGGCAACGAAGTAGCCAACGCGTTCGAACTGGAACTTGTCATCCGGCCTGGCGGTGGCCAGCGACGGTTCGACCACGGCTTGCACGACTTTGAGGCTGCTCGGGTTGAGGCATTCGATGAAGTCCTTGCCGCCGGCGTCGGGCTGCGCGTCGGTGAACAGGCGGTCGTAGAGGCGCACTTCGACGCTCAGGGCGTCGGCCACGGCGACCCAGGTGATAACGCCCTTGACCTTGATGGCGTTGGCACCGGGTGTGCCGCTCTTGGTGTCTGGCACCAGCATGGCTTGTACTTCGGTGACCTTGCCGTCGGCGTCCTTGCTGCAGCCGGTGCACTCGATGACGTGGCCGTATTTCAGGCGCACCTTGTTGCCCGGGAACAGGCGGAAGAAACCCTTGGGCGGCGTCTCTTCGAAGTCGCCGCGCTCGATCCAGACTTCCTTGCCGATTTTGAATTGGCGCTGACCCAACTCGGCCAAGTGCGGATGAAGCGGGGCCGCGCAATCGTCGAGCGCGCCTGCGCCCATGAGCTCGTCCCAATTGCTGATCACCAGTTTCACCGGGTCCAGCACGGCCATGGCGCGCGGTGCGGAAACGTCGAGCGTCTCGCGCAGGCAGCCCTCCAATGTGCTGTAGTCAATCCAGCTATCGCTCTTGGTGACACCAATGCGTTCGGCAAACAATTGCATCGCTTCGGGCGTGTAGCCGCGCCGGCGTAAGCCCACGATGGTGGGCATGCGCGGGTCGTCCCAGCCGCTGAC
>CAIWNX010000078.1 GCA_903914175.1 uncultured beta proteobacterium
GGCCCTGGCATGCCGGAAATGCTGGCGCCCACCGGCGCATTGGTCGGTCAAGGTCTGGGCGAATCCGTGGGTCTGATCACCGATGGCCGCTTCTCCGGCGGTACCTGGGGCATGGTGGTCGGCCACGTCGCACCCGAGGCTGCGGCCGGCGGCACCATCGCCTTCATCCACGAAGGCGATTCGATCACCATCGACGCCCACCAGTTGCTGTTGCAACTCAACGTCAGCGACGAAGAAATCGCCAAACGCCGTGCGGCCTGGACGGCCCCGGCGCCGCGCTACACGCGTGGCGTGCAAGCCAAGTTTGCCTTCAACGCCTCAACCGCCAGCAAGGGCGCGGTGCTGGACAACTACTGATCTGCGTGCCAATGAAAGGCGGCTGGGTGCTTAGCGCTTGCCGCCTTTTTTCGATATTCCCATTGCCACGCGGTTGCGTTCGATGCGCTCGTCGCGTCGGCGGTTTTCGCGCTCCATGGTCTTTTTCTTGGTATGGCCCGACCAGTCGGCCCAGGTCCACCACAGCACCGCCAGAACAAAGGGCAGCAACACCAGCCACCAGGGCCAGTTTGCGACCACGCCGATCCCGAGCGATTTCAGCGCCAGAAGAATTAATCCGAGACCTAAAAAATACAAAGCAACTCTCCTGTCATGTTCAAGCAAGTGTGCAGCATCACAATCGCGTCACTGTCACTACAATGACGCCGCCCCACTGTAACTCAACCCCTCAGGAATCCAATATGAAGAGTATCCTTTTTGCCCTGGCCGCCGCCGTTTTGGTGGCAACACCCGTGCTGGCCGACCAGGCTCTGGCGCAAACCAAAAACTGCCTGAGCTGCCATTCGATCGACAAGAAGATTGTTGGCCCGGCCTACAAGGATGTGGCCAAGAAATACGCGGGTCAAAAAGACGCTGCCGACAAACTCGCCAGCAAGATCATGAAGGGTGGCGCTGGCGTTTGGGGCGTGGTGCCGATGCCGGTCAACAGCCAGGTCAATGAAGCCGAAGCCAAGAAGCTGGCGGCCTGGGTTCTGTCACTGAAATAATCACACCGACCGGCCACGTTGAAAAGCCCGCTGTTGCGGGCTTTTCTTTTGGCCTGTGGCCCGTCGCTTCGCTGGCTCAGTAAGTCTGGCCCAACTGGTCCAGAATCGCCGGGTTTTCCAGCGTGGAGGTGTCCTGCGTGATGGATTCGCCTTTGGCCAGCGAGCGCAGCAGGCGGCGCATGATTTTGCCGGAGCGGGTTTTCGGCAGGTTCTCGCCAAAGCGGATGTCTTTGGGTTTGGCAATCGGGCCGATTTCTTTCGCCACCCAGTCGCGCAGCTCCTTGGCGATGGCGCGTGCTTCGTCGCCGGTCGGGCACGGGCGCTTGAGCACAACGAAGGCGCAAATGGCCTCGCCCGTCATGTCGTCCGGGCGTCCGACGACAGCGGCTTCGGCCACCAGATCGGTCTTGGACACCAGCGCCGATTCAATTTCCATCGTGCCCATGCGGTGCCCCGAGACGTTGAGCACGTCGTCGATGCGACCGGTGATGCGGAAGTAGCCACGGTCGGCGCTGCGCACCGCGCCGTCACCGGCGAGGTAAGTGGTACCGCCGAGTTCTTCGGGGAAGTAGCTCTTCTTGAAACGGTCCGGGTCGTTCCAGATCGTGCGGATCATCGACGGCCAGGGGCGTTTGATGACCAGCAGGCCACCCGAGCCATTGGGCACGTCATGGCCGGCTTCATCCACGATGGCGGCCATGATGCCGGGCAGCGGCAGCGTGCAGCTACCGGGCACCAGCGGCGTGGCACCGGGCAGCGGCGTGATCATGTGGCCGCCGGTTTCGGTTTGCCAGAAGGTGTCCACAATCGGGCAGCGCTCGCCGCCAACGTGCTTGTAGTACCACATCCAGGCTTCCGGGTTGATCGGCTCGCCGACCGAACCCAGGATGCGCAGGCTCGTCAGATCGGAGCGCGCCGGATGTACTTTCTCGTTGCTCTCAGCGGCCTTGATCAGCGAGCGGATTGCTGTCGGTGCCGTGTAGAAGATGCTGCACTTGTGGCGCTCGATCATCTGCCAGAAGCGGCCAGCGTCCGGATAGGTCGGCACGCCTTCAAAAATGATCTGCGTCGCACCGGCTGCCAGCGGACCGTAGGCCACGTAGGCGTGGCCGGTAATCCAGCCGATGTCGGCCGTGCACCAGAACACATCGCTGGGCTTCAAGTCGAAGGTCCAGTCCATGGTCAGCTTGGCCCAGAGCATGAAGCCGCCGGTGGAATGTTGCACGCCCTTGGGCTTGCCGGTCGAGCCCGACGTAAACAAAATGAACAGCGGGTGCTCTGCGCCAACCGGCACCGGCGCGCAGACCGTGCTCTGGCCGGCCAGGGCTTCGGTAAAGGTCTTGTCGCGCCCGGCCACCATGTTGCAGGCGGTGGCGGTGCGCTGGTAAACGAACACGGTCTTGATCGACTCGCAGCCACCCAGGCCCAGGCCCTCGTCCACGATCGCCTTGAGCGGCAACTCTTTACCGCCGCGCATCTGGTAATTGGCGGTGATGACGGCCACGGCGCCGGCGTCGATGATGCGTTCCTGCAGCGCCTTGGCCGAGAAGCCACCAAACACCACGCTGTGTGTGGCGCCAATGCGGGCGCAGGCCTGCATCGCGATCACGCCTTCGAGCGTCATGGGCATGTAGATCAGAACCCGGTCACCCTTTTGGATGCCGCTGGCCAGCAAGGCGTTGGCAAACTGGCTCACGCGTGCCAGAAGTTCCTTGTAGCTGGTCTTGGTGACGGCGCCATCGTCGGCTTCGAAGATCACAGCGGTCTTGTTCTCGTTCGGCGTGCCCATGTGCTTGTCCAGGCAGTTGGCCGAGGCATTGAGCTCACCATCGTCGAACCATTTGTAGAACGGTGCATTGGATTCGTCGAGCGTCCTGGTGAAGGGCTTGTCCCACACCACGTTCTCACGCGCCAGGCGCGCCCAGAAACCCTCAAAGTCTTTCGCCGCCTCTGCGCACAGTGCGTTATAGCCGTCCATGCCCGAAATGCGGGCGGCCTTGGTGGTGGCCTCGCTCGGCGGAAAAACGCGGTTTTCCACCAGCACGGACTCAATGGCAGACGATGGTTCACTCATGTTTAGGTCTCCTCGATTTGTTAGTAAAACGAAATTTAAAGCTGCGCGACTGTCGGGGCTGGCACTTACAGGTCACTGACTGGCGTCAAACTTACGCCAGATTCATTCTCACCGATCCTGATTTCACGTGTTCCGAAAGCGGGAATGGTTAAACTGGAGCACGCTGCCAAGAACCATTCCCTCCAACGAAAACTGAGGTTTTTTATCATTATGACCACCATTCGCCAGGCTGATCTTATCGAGTCGATTGCCGCTGCTCTTCAATACATCAGCTACTACCACCCGGCCGACTACATCACCCATCTGGCACGTGCCTATGAGCGCGAACAAAGCGCCGCCGCCAAAGATGCCATCGCGCAAATCCTCACCAACAGCAAGATGAGCGCCACCGGGCACC
>CAIWNX010000079.1 GCA_903914175.1 uncultured beta proteobacterium
CCAAAAATGCTTTCAGGTTGGCAGCAATCGCAGTCGGTTTGTCAAACCAGAAACCGATCAGCAGGTAAGACATCAACCCAACTGCTTCCCAACCGAAGAATAGCTGGACAAAATTGTTGCTCATCACCAGCATCAACATCGAGAAGGTGAACAGCGAGATGTAGGCAAAGAAGCGGTTGTAGCCTTCGTCTTCCTCCATGTAGCCAACCGTGTAGAGGTGAACCATCAGCGAGACAAAAGTCACGACACACATCATCATTGCCGTCAGGCCATCGACCAGGAAGCCGATTTCCATCTTGAGCCCACCCACCACCATCCAGGTGTAGAGCGTCTCATTGAAGCGTGCACCGTCCAGCACCACACTTTGCAGCGTCATGGCCGACAGGATGAAGGACACCAGCACACCCAGAATGGTGATCGAGTGCGACATGCGCCGGCCGATCCAGTTACCGCCAAACTTGGTACCGAGTACGCCAGCCAGGACAAAGCCAACCAGCGGTGCCATCGGCACGGCCAGCAGCGTCGAAATAGAAAGGGTTTGACTCATCTTATTAACCCTTGAGCGTATTGAGTTCGTCGACGTTGATGCTGGACCGATTGCGGAACAGGAGCACCAGGATGGCCAGGCCGATTGCCGACTCGGCAGCGGCGACGGTCAGAATGAAAAACACGAATATCTGGCCGTTCAGATCGCCCAGGTAATGGGAAAACGCGACGAAGTTGGTGTTGACGGCCAGCAGCATCAGTTCAATCGCCATCAACAGAACGATCAGGTTCTTGCGATTGAGGAAGATGCCGATCACCGAGAGCGCAAACAGCATGGCGCCAAGCGCAAGAAAATGTCCAAGAGTCAAGGTCATGCTTTGTTCTCCGCAGTTTGGGCGGCAGCTGTTTCATCGATTGGCCGGGTCTGGGTCGGCGCCATCTTGACGACGGTCATCCGGTCTTTTGCCTTGACCGCGATCTGCACACCGGCGCCAATGTGCTTGCTGTCCTTGCGCTGACGCAGGGTCAGTGCAATGGCGGCAATCACGGCGACCAGCAGGATGGCGGCGGCCACTTCAAGAGGATAGAGGAACTGGCTGTAGAGCAACTTGCCAAGTTCGCGGGTGTTGGAGTAATCGCGCGCCGCCTGACCGACCAGGGCGGTCGTATGCGGTTCCTCGTTGACGCGAAAGCCGCCCATCAGCACGGCCGCCATCTCGAGCGCAATCAGCACACCAAAGAGCGCTGCCAGCGGGAAATGCTTCCAGAAGCCCTCACGCGCGTCCTCAACATCAACGTCGAGCATCATGACGACAAACAGGAACAGCACCATCACGGCACCGACATAGACCAGCACCAGGGTGATGGCGAGAAACTCGGCCTTGAGCAAAAGCCACAGCGCCGAAGCCTGGAAGAATGCCAGCACGAGGTACAACACGGCATGCACCGGGTTGCGCGCGGTAATGACCCGAAAGGCGGCAAAAAGCAGCACGATCGAGAAGAAATAGAAGAGACCGGTCTTGACGTCCATGTGTCGTTACTTTTTTAGATGGTCTTAAGGTTGAAGGTAGGGCATGTTGGCCTAGCGGAATTTGGCATCGGTTGCCCGGGCCGCCGCGATCTGGGCCTCATAACGGTCACCGACCGCCAGCAGCATGTCCTTGGTGAAATAGAGGTCACCAGGCGCTTCGCCGTGGTACTCAAAAACAGGGGTTTCGACGATCGAGTCAACCGGGCAGCTCTCTTCGCAAAAACCACAGTAGATGCACTTGTTGAAATCAATGTCGTAGCGTGTCGTGCGGCGTGAACCATCCGCACGCACCTCGGATTCGATCGTGATCGCCATCGCCGGGCAGACCGCTTCGCACAGCTTGCAGGCAATGCAACGCTCTTCACCGTTTTCATAGCGACGCAGCGCATGCAGGCCGCGAAAGCGCGGTGACAGCGGCGTCTTTTCTTCCGGGTACTGCAGTGTGATCTTGCTGCGAAAAGCGTACTTGCCCGTGAGCGCCATGCCCTTGAGCAGTTCGCTCAGCATAAAGCTCGACAGGAAATCCTTCAGTGAGAAGGAAGTCGCGGTCGATGCGTCAACAGAACTTGAGGTTGGGGTAGTCATAGACAACTCGAATTACTTCCAAATATTCCAGGGCGTCTGCATCCAGAACGCGACCACCACCAGCCAGACGATGGTGGCTGGAATAAAGATCTTCCACCCAAGTCGCATGATCTGGTCATAACGATAGCGCGGGAACGTGACCCGCACCCAGATGAACATGGTGACCACAGTAAAGGACTTGATACCGAGCCAGATCCAGCCTGGAATCCAGTCCAGCGCAGCAACCGGTGACAGCCAGCCGCCCAGGAACATGACCGAGGTGAGAACCGATACCAGCCAGATGTTGGCGTACTCGGCCATCTGGAACATGGCCCAGGACATGCCAGAGTATTCGACCATGTGGCCGGCAACAATTTCAGACTCGCCTTCCACCACGTCGAATGGCAGTCGATTGGTCTCGGCCAGACCGCAAATGAAATAGATAACAAAGATCGGCAACAGCGGCAGCCAGTTCCAGGACATAAAGCCCAGGCCCATCTGCGCAAACTGCCCCTTGCCCTGCCCGGCCACGATGTCGGTCAGGTTCAGGCTGGCTGAGACCAGAAGCACGATCACCATGCAAAAGCCCATCGCCAATTCGTAACTCACCATCTGCGCCGAAGCCCGCAGCGCGCCCAGGAACGGGTACTTGGAGTTGGACGACCAGCCCGAGATGATGACGCCGTAGACTTCGATCGAGGTGATGGCCATGACGAACAGCAGGCCGGCATTGATATTGGCCAACGCAATGTCCGGACCAAACGGAACCACCGCCCATGCCACCAGGGCCGGCGCGACACACATGACCGGACCCATGTAGAACAAGGCCTTGTCAGCCGCAGCCGGACGCAGCACTTCCTTGGTCATGAGTTTCATCGCATCGGCGATCGGCTGCAGCAGACCCCAGGGGCCAACGCGGTTCGGGCCCAGGCGAATCTGGATCCAGCCCAGCAGTTTGCGTTCGTACACTGTGGTGTAAGTGACGGCGCCCATCACCAGCATCAGCACCGCGGTGATCTTTGCCAACGCCCAAGCCACCGGCCAGGCCAGATTGACCCACCAGGAAGCGTCGATCAAGCCCTGTCCCAGAGCAAAAATGGTATCAATCATGCTGTCACCTCCTGCGCCGCAGCATCGCGTTTGGCATCAGCCGTGAGTTGCAAACTGGCAGCGCGGCGCACCAGACCATCAAGCGCATAGATGCCGGCAACCACAGGCGCCACCGCAGCAGGGCTCAGATCGATCTGCGCCTGCGTCGTGTTGTTCAAGATTCTGGCGGGCAACAGGGGCTCACCGGCCTCCGGTAGACCACAGACCTGCGCCAGCACATCCTGCGAAGACTCAAAGTCAAAGCCCGGCACACCCAGCAGATTGGCCAGCACACGCAAAACCTTCCAGGCTGGACGCGTTTCGCCCAGCGGTTTAACCACGGCATGGAAACTCTGAACTCGCCCCTCGGCGTTGATAAAGGTACCGGGTGTTTCCGTGAACGGCGCAATCGGCAGCAGCACGTCGCTGAATGCCATATTGGCCTTGAACGGACTGAAGGTCACGACCATTTCGGCCTTGTCCAGCGCAGCACCGGCAGCAACACCGGCCGCCGAATCAAACACCGGTTCGTTGTTGAGCAGCAGCACGGCCTTCAGACCGCCGCTGAGCATCTGCGCCGCGTTCAAACCCTTGGCGCCGGGCAGAGCTGCCGCCAGTTGCGCGCCAACCGTGTTGGCCGCTTCAGTCAGGTAACCAACCGAGGCGCCGGTCTGCGTGCCAATCCAGTTGGCCAATGCCAGCAGGCTGGAGGCCTTGGCATGGTGCGCCGCGGCATTGCCGAGCAGGATCGCTTTGCGTTCGCCGCTGAGCATGGCGTCGGCGATGGCTTTGGCGGCCGCGCTGACATTGCCTTGGGCTGGCGCTGCCACACCCTTGGCTACAGCGACCGCAGCAGCCACATCGGCCAGGGCCTGCACCCAGTTGGCGTCACCCGCCAGCAAGGTATTGGCAACCGGCATGGCCCAATTCGGGGTAGCGGACGCGATGGCGTTAACCACGCCACCTTTGCGTACGGCCTGGCGAATGCGCTGCGCGAACAAGGGATGGTCCTTGCGCAAATTCGAGCCCACCACCAGAACGCGCTGCAATTCGGACAGCGACGCAATCGAAGTGCCCAGGTAGCGGATGCCTTCAATCGCCGGGAACTCGGCGTTGCGTAGACGGTAATCAATATTCGGGCTGCCCAGGCCGCTCATCAGCGAACTGGCAAGGAACAATTCTTCGAGCGTGCTGTGCGGGCTGACCAGAGCGCCGATGCTGGCTGCGCCATGGTCGGCCTTGATTTGCTTGAGACCATTGGCCACGTACGCCAGCGCGGTCTGCCAGTCAACTGACTTCCAGGTGCCGCCCTGTTTGATCATCGGACCGGTCAGGCGTTCATCGCTATTGAGGGCTTCGTAAGAGAAACGGTCGCGGTCGGCGATCCAGCATTCGTTGACGGCTTCGTTTTCCAGCGGAACAACGCGCATGACCTTGCCGTTCTTGACTTGCACAATCAGGTTGGCACCGGTTGAGTCGTGCGGACTGACCGACTTGCGGCGCGACAGTTCCCAGGTGCGGGCGCTGTAGCGGAAAGGCCTGCTGGTCAGGGCGCCAACCGGGCAGGTGTCGATCATGTTGCCCGACAGTTCGGAATCAACCGACTGGCCGACAAAGGTTTCAATTTCTGCATGCTCGCCGCGGTTCGACATGCCAAATTCCATGACACCGGCGATTTCCTGGCCGAAGCGCACGCAGCGTGTGCACTGGATGCAGCGGCTCATTTCCTGCATCGAAATCAGGGGGCCGACATCCTTGCCAGTCACTACGCGCTTTTCTTCTTCGTAACGCGAAGTGCCGCCACCATAACCGACTGCAATATCCTGCAACTGACACTCGCCACCCTGGTCGCAGATCGGGCAATCCAGCGGGTGGTTGATCAGCAAAAACTCCATCACCGACTTCTGCGCGTTGACGGCCTTCGCACTCTTGGTCCGAATAATCATGCCGGCTGCAACTGTGGTCGCGCAGGCCGGCATCGGCTTGGGCATCTTCTCCACATCGACCAGGCACATGCGGCAGCTGGCAGCAATGCTGAGTTTCTTGTGATAGCAAAAATGCGGTATGTAAGTACCTGCCTGTTCGGCCGCGTGGATGATCGTGCTGCCTTCAGCAACGTCTAGCTTCTTGCCGTCGAGTTCAATTTCAATCATCTTGTGACTCGCTCAGACGTAGGCCGGGACCATGCAGGTCTTGTGCGCTACGTGGTATTCAAATTCAGGACGGAAATGCTTGAGCATGGCCCGTACCGGCATCGCAGCCGCATCGCCCAGGGCGCAGATTGTGCGTCCCATGATGCTCTCGGCCACGTTATCGAGCAGGTCCATGTCCTCGGCTCGGCCCTGGCCGTTTTCAATCCGGTCAACCACACGGTACAGCCAGCCCGTGCCTTCGCGACACGGTGTGCACTGGCCGCAGGACTCGTGCATGTAGAAATAGCTCAGACGTTGCAGGCTCTTGACCATGCAGCGACTGTCATCCAGGACGATGAGCGCGCCAGAACCCAGCATCGAGCCGGCCTTGGCGATCGAGTCATAGTCCATCGTGCAGTCCATCATGATGGATGCCGGCAGGATGGGCGTGGACGAGCCGCCTGGGATCACGGCCTTGAGCTGGCGACCCTTGCGCACGCCGCCCGCGAGTTCCAGCAGTTTGGAGAACGGCGTGCCCATTGGAATCTCGAAATTGCCCGGCATTTCAACGTCGCCGCTGACCGAGTAGATCTTGGTGCCGCCGTTGTTGGGCTTGCCGCATTCCAGATAAGCCTTGCCGCCATTGCGGATGATCCATGGCACAGCGGAAAAGGTTTCGGTGTTGTTGATGTTGGTCGGCTTGCCATACAAACCGTAGCTTGGCGGAAACGGCGGCTTGTAACGCGGCTGCCCCTTCTTGCCTTCGACCGACTCCAGCAAAGCGGTTTCTTCGCCACACACATAGGCGCCAAAGCCGTGAAATGCATGCAGTTGGAAGTTGAAACCACTGCCCAGAATGTTGTCGCCGAGCAGGCCCGCTGCGCGTGCCTCTTGCAGCGCTTCTTCAAAACGCTCGTAGGTCTGGAAAATTTCGCCGTGAATGTAGTTGTAGCCGGTGCCGATGCCCATCGCATACGCTGCGATGATCATGCCCTCGATCACGATATGCGGGTTGAACTGCAGGATTTCGCGGTCCTTGCAGGTACCGGGTTCGCCTTCGTCCGAATTGCACATCAGGAACTTCGGCCCAGCGTACTGACGCGGCATGAAGCTCCACTTGAGGCCCGTCGGAAAACCCGCGCCGCCGCGTCCACGCAGAACGGATTCCTTCACCGTTGCGATCACCTGCTCAGGCGTCAGGCCAGCGCCGCCGTCTTTGCCGAGCACCTTGCGCAAAGCCTCGTAGCCACCGCGCGCCTGATAGTCCTGCAAACGCCAGTTGCTGCCGTTCAGGCCGGCCAAAATCTGCGGCTCGATATGGCGCCCGTGGAAACAGGTCTGCGCGCCGTTCGATTGAAACTGGGCCAGGATATTTTCGAGCGCCATTATTTATTCCCCTGGGCGCGCAGGCCGTCGACCAGTTGATCGAGCTTGTCGTCACTCATGAAACTGCACATGTGGCGGTCATTGACCAGCAGCACCGGTGAGTCGGCGCAAGCACCCAGACATTCACACTGCTGCAGCGTGAACAAGCCGTCGGCCGTGGTCTCGCCCATGTGCACGCCGAGTTTGTGCTCGAGGTGCTTCAGGGCGTGTCCACCATCGCGCAACTGGCACGGCAGATTGGTGCAAACGTTGAGCTTGTACTTGCCAACCGGTTTCTGGTTGTACATGTTGTAGAAGGTGGTGACTTCGTGCACCGCCATCGGCGCCATGCCCAGATACGCCGCCACCACTTCTTCGCTCTCCGTGCTGACGTAGCCGAGTTCCTGCTGCACGATGGCCAGGCAGGCCATCACCGCAGACTGCTTCTGGTCAGCCGGGAATTTGGCAACTTCGATTGCGAAGCGCGCTTTTGATTCTTCGGAAATCATCGATCAACTTCCCCAAACACAATGTCCAACGAACCAATGATGGCCACCGCGTCGCCAATCATGTGCCCACGTCCCATTTCACCCAGTGCCGACAGATGAACAAAGGCCGGTGGACGAATCTTCATCCGATAGGGCTTGTTGGCCCCGTCGCTGACCAAGTAAATGCCGAACTCGCCCTTCGGATGCTCGATCGTGGCGTAGGCCTCGCCCTCGGGGACGGCAAAGCCTTCGGTAAAGAGCTTGAAGTGGTGAATCAGTTCTTCCATATTGGATTTCATGGATTCACGGCTCGGCGGTGCAATCTTGTGGTTATCGGTGATTACCGGACCGGGGTTGACGCGCAGCCAGTCAACGCACTGCTTGATGATGCGGTTGGACTGTTTCATCTCTTCCATGCGCACCAGATAGCGGTCGTAGTTGTCACCCGTCTTGCCAACCGGAATATCAAAGTCCAATTGGTCGTAAATTTCGTAGGGCTGCTTCTTGCGCAGATCCCAGGCGATGCCCGAGCCACGCAGCATCGGGCCACTAAAGCCCAGACTCAGCGCACGCTCTGGCGTCACGACGCCGATGCCGACAGTGCGCTGTTTCCAGATGCGGTTGTCAGTCAGCAGTGTGTGGTACTCGCCCAGATAGGTCGGGAAGCGCTGTGTGAAGTCGTCGATGAAATCGAGCAGGCTGCCCTGGCGATTGCGGTTCAGGTTTTCGGTGGACCTGGCGCTGCGGATCTTGTTGGGCTGGTGCCGCGCCATCGTATCGGGCAGATCGCGGTAAACACCACCGGGGCGGAAGTAGGCGGCGTGCATGCGCGCGCCGCTGACCGCTTCGTACATGTCAAGCAAGTCTTCGCGTTCACGGAATGCATACAGCATCACCGTCATGGCGCCGCAATCGAGGGCGCCAGCGCCAATGCACAACAGGTGGTTGAGCAGACGCGTAATTTCGCAGAACATGACACGGATGTACTTGGCGCGTATCGGCACCTCGATGCCCAGCATCTTTTCCACGGCCAGACAGTAAGCGCTCTCATTGCACATCATCGACATGTAGTCGAGACGGTCCATGTAGGGCAGCGCCTGCAGATAGGTCTTGGTTTCCGCCAGTTTTTCAGTGGCGCGGTGCAGCAACCCGATGTGTGGGTCAGCGCGTTGGATCACTTCGCCGTCGAGTTCCAGCACCAGGCGCAAAACGCCGTGTGCGGCCGGATGCTGCGGACCGAAGTTGAGGGTGTAGTTTTTTATTTCAGCCATGACCTCAATGCCTAGTGCAAGCCTCCGTAATTTTCTTCACGGATGATGCGCGGTGTAATCTCGCGTGGCTCGATCGTGACGGGCTGGTAGACGACGCGCTTTTGCTCGGCGTCGTAGCGCATCTCGACGTGGCCAGAGATTGGGAAATCCTTGCGGAACGGGTGCCCGATGAAACCGTAATCGGTCAGGATGCGGCGCAGATCGGAATGGCCTTCAAACACAATGCCGAACAAATCGAAGGCCTCGCGTTCAAACCAGTTGGCCGAAGCCCACACATCGCACAACGATTGAACCACCGGAAAACTGTCATCGGGTGCGAACACCTTGAGCCTTACGCGCTGGTTCAGGCTGACCGACAGCAGGTGACAGACCACGCAATAACGCAAGCCGACTTGCGGCTGGTCTTTGTAAGTTGAGTAATCAACACCGCACAGGTCCATCAACTGCTCGAAACGGCAATTCGGATCGTCACGCAGGATTTTGGTGGCTTGCAGGTAGTCGGCCGCATCAACAAAAATGGTGAGTTCACCCAGACGGATCGCACTGCTCTTGAGCAATGCGCCCAGCGCCGCTTCAATGCTGGCCTGGGTTGTTTTGGGATCGACAGCGTAGGTAGTCATCGCCATTCCTTCACTTGCGTGCAATGGTTTGCGTGCGGCGAATCTTGTGCTGCAACTGGATGATGCCGTAAAGCAGGGCCTCGGCGGTCGGCGGGCAGCCCGGCACATAAATATCAACCGGAACAATACGGTCGCAACCACGCACCACCGAATAACTGTAGTGGTAGTAACCGCCGCCATTGGCACAGGAACCCATGGAGATCACCCAGCGTGGCTCGGCGATCTGGTCATAGACCTTGCGAAAGGCCGGAGCCATTTTGTTGCACAGCGTGCCGGCAACGATGATCAAATCGGCCTGACGCGGGCTGGCGCGAAAAACCTCGGCACCAAAGCGACTGATGTCGTAGCGCGCGGCGGCTGATTGCATCATCTCGACGGCACAACAAGCCAGACCGAAGGTGGCAGGCCAGAGCGAGCCGGTCTTGGCCCAGTTCATCACCGTGTCGTACGTGGTGGTGATGAAACCTTCTTTTAATACGCCTTCAATCATTGCGTCATTCCCAGTCAAGGGCCCCTTTTTTCCACATGTAAACAAAGCCGATGACAAGGATGCCGACGAACTCCATGATGGCCCAGAACCCGACGACACCGATCTCCTTGGCCGCAATGGCCCAGGGGAAAAGGAACGCGATTTCAAGGTCAAAAAGAATGAACAGAATCGCTATCAGGTAATAGCGAACGTCAAACTTCATGCGTGCGTCTTCGAAGGCTTCGAAGCCGCATTCGTAAGGTGAGTTTTTGGCGGGATCCGGGCGATTGGGTCCGAGAACGTATCCAAGAACCTGAGGGGAGATGCCGGTAACTAAGCCGATCAGGATGAACAAGAGGACTGGCAGGTACTGATCAAGATTCATCTGTCGATTCTGATCCAAGTTGGCGCTTGCTGCATTGATCCACATCAAGCATGTCTATCTGGTGCCGTCGGCGAGACTCGAACTCGCACAGCTTTCGCCACTACCCCCTCAAGATAGCGTGTCTACCAATTTCACCACGACGGCGGTTTTCAGATGTCCAAATTGCGTGAGGAAC
>CAIWNX010000080.1 GCA_903914175.1 uncultured beta proteobacterium
CAGTTCGACTTCGTTATAATCAACGAACTGTTTGATCGTGCGCTGTTTGACCTCAAGGCGATCATTCACTCCCAACGACTCAAGTTCTCGGCGCAACGTCGCGCCAGGGCTGAAACGTTCAAAGCACTGAACATCCCCTAGTGCACCCCTGGTCTTTCGGAGAATTTAATGGCCCGTATTACTGTTGAAGACTGCCTGGTGCAGATTCCCAATCGCTTCCAACTGGTGTTGGCCGCAACCTACCGTGCCCGCATGCTAAGCCAGGGCCACACACCCAAGGTGATCAGCAAGAACAAGCCCGGCGTAACCGCCCTGCGCGAGATTGCCGCCGGCAAGATCGGAATCGAGATGCTCAAGAAGGTTCCGCTCTAAGGCCTCCAGAGCCTGTCAAAAGCACCGCTTGCGGTGCTTTTTTTATTGCTGCGGCGCAAGGCGCTTGTCAGCTATATTCGGGGTGTGGGTACCACGCTCAATTCACCACTCAACAAGGCCCCGCCTGCGGGCCCGGATCGCCGTGCGCCAGCCAAGCCCAGCCCGGCGGCGGCCAATGCCGCAGCCGCCAGCTTTGCGGGGCTGACTGCCAAGCTCGATTACCTGCCGGCGCCTGATCTGGAACAGGTACGCGCCGCTTATCGCTTTGCCGATCAGGCGCATCTGGGCCAGATCCGCAACAGCGGTGAGCCCTATATCACGCACCCGATTGCGGTGGCCACCCAATGCGCCGAATGGAAACTCGACGCGCAGGCGCTGATGGCCGCCCTGCTGCACGATTCAATGGAAGACTGCGGCGTCACCAAGACCGAGTTGATCGAACGCTTTGGCTCCCCGGTTGCCGAACTGGTCGACGGCCTGACCAAACTCGACAAGCTGCACTTCAATACGCGCGAAGAAAACCAGGCTGAGTCGTTTCGCAAGATGCTGCTGGCGATGGCACGCGACGTGCGGGTGATCCTGATCAAACTCGCCGACCGAACCCACAATATGCGCACGCTGTCGGAAGCACCGCGCGAAAAGTGGTTCCGCATTGCTTCGGAAACCCTCGACATCTACGCCCCAATCGCCTACCGCCTGGGCCTGAACCTGACCTACCGCGAATTGCAAAACCTGGCCTTTCGCCATTTGCGCCCCTGGCGCTACGCGATCCTGACCAAGGCCGTGGCGAAAGCGCGCAGCCGCCGGCGCGACCTGATCCAAAAGGTACAGCGTGAAGTTGAAGCCACCTTTGCCAACAACGACATGAACGTCAAGATCATCGGGCGCGAAAAAACCCTGTACTCGATCTACAAGAAGATGGACGAAAAACACCTGAGCTTTGCGCAGGTGACCGACATCTACGGCCTGCGCGTGCTGGCCCCCAGCGTGATTGACTGCTACACCGCGCTCGGTCTGCTGCACCAGCTCTTCAAGCCGGTGCCGGGGCGCTTCAAGGACCACATTGCCATCAGCAAGGTCAACGGCTACCAGTCGCTGCACACAACCCTGGTCGGCCCGGCCGGCATCAACGTCGAATTCCAGATCCGCACTGAGGCCCTGAACATCGTCGCCGAGTCCGGCGTTGCCGCGCACTGGTTGTACAAGGCCAACAACCCGACCGGCGTCAGCCCGAATGACCGCATGGGCTCGAAGTGGCTGCAGTCCCTGCTCGACATCCAGGACGAGAACCGTGATGCCGCCGAATTCTGGGACCACGTCAAGGTTGACCTGTTTCCCGATGCCGTCTACGTCATGACGCCCAAGAGCCAGATCATGGCGCTGCCCCGGGGCGCCACCGTGGTTGACTTTGCCTACGCCATCCACAGCAACGTCGGCGACAAGACACAGGGTGCGCGCATCAATGGCGAGCAAATGCCGCTGCGCACCGAACTCAAAAACGGCGACGTGATTGAAATCATCACCGCCCAGGACGCAACGCCCAATCCGGCCTGGCTTGGTTTTGTGCGAACGGCACGGGCACGCTCCAAGATTCGCCACCACCTTAAGACACTGGCGCTGACGGACTCGGAGAGCCTGGGTGAAAAAATGCTGGCCCAGGCGCTCAGAGCCGAAGGGGTCGAGAAGATACCGGACGACAAGGGCCTGCACAAAACCATTTGGGAAAAACTGCTGCGCTTTAGCGGCAACCGCAACCGCGCTGAACTTTTTGGCGACATCGGCATGGGCAAGCGCATTGCCAGCATCGTTGCCAAGCGACTGCGCGCCCTGCTGACCGATAGCGGCGAAACACTCGACACCGTGTTGCTGACGCGCGAACGTTACGCCATGAACGAAACCGAGGCGCAGGGTGGCATCGTGCTTGACGGCAGCGAGAACACATCGGTCAGCTACGCCCACTGCTGCCGCCCCGTTCCGGGCGATGCCATCGTCGGCTACCTCGGACGCGGCGAGGGCCTGATCGTGCACACCGACGACTGCGGCGTCGGCAAAAAACTCAAGCACAGGGACAGCGAACGCTTCATCGGCGTCGAATGGTCGGATGAACCGGTGCGTGCCTTTGAAACGGCCATCCGTGTCACGGTCATCAATGGCAAAGGGGTGCTGGCACGCGTGGCCGCCGCCCTGGCCGCTGCCGAGATCGACATCACCCACATCATGATGGATGACGAAGTGGCCCAGGATTCGACGGCGCTGGGTTTTCTGATTGCCGTGCGCGACCGCAATCAACTCGAAGCCGCCCTGCAAAATCTGCGCAAGACAGCGTCGGTGCTGAAAGCTCAACGCACCGGCAGTGGCGGCGGCAGCAGCCAAGCGCTGGCATAAGGCTGTTCAAGGCGCAAGCGGCGCCGGGTACTGAACGTCGGTCACCTCAATCTCCACCACCCCGGCCGGCGTCACCAATCTGAGCGCGTCGCCGAGGCGGGACTTGAGCAGGGTTCTGGCAATTGGCGACACCCAGCTCACCTGCCCCTGCGAACTGTCCACCTCGTCGATACCCAGGATCGTGACGGTTCGCTCCAATCCAGTATCGTCGGCATAGCGCACGGTCGCGCCGAAAAAAACCTGGTCACTGCCGTGGTGCACCGAGGGCTCGACGATCTCGGCAATTTCGAGCCGCTTGCTCAGAAAACGAATCCGTCGGTCGATCTCGCGCAGACGCTTCTTGCCGTAGATGTAGTCGCCGTTCTCGGAGCGGTCGCCATTGCTGGCGGCCCAGTGAACAATCTCCACTACCTTGGGCCGCTGGTTATCGATCAGGTCGAGCAACTCGGCGTGAATACGCTGGTAACCGGCTGGCGTGATGTAGTTCCTGGCCCCCGGCGCAAGCGCAGGTGCGGCGGGCTCCTCATCGTCCGCGTCTTCCGATTCCCTCACAAAAGCCTTGTTCATCGTGTTGTCACCTGCGGCCTGAAAAGCCGAACTCATTCTAAGATGGGGCCAGACAAACCAGAACGGCTCTCCCATTCAACGCCATGAACAAACTTATTTCAACCGCCCTGCTGGGCCTGACACTGGCCCTGCCCATCTGTGTGACAGGCGCCGAATTGGAAGCCGACCGCTGGAACCTCAAAGACCTGTACCCCAGTCAGAGTGCATGGGAGCAGGACGCGACCACGCTGGAACGCCAACTCAAGGACCTGTCGGGCTGCGCCGGTCAACTGGCGCAATCGCCCAATCGCTTCAAGACCTGTCTGAACCTCAATGCCGCGGTGCTCAAGCGCTTTTACCGCCTGGCGGGCTACGCATCACAGTTTCACGACGAAGACACCGCCCTGCCCGCTGGGCAGGACCTCAAGCAGCGTGCCGATGTGCTGGCCAACCGGCTTGAAGAAGCGGGCGCCTTCCTGAACCCCGAAATCCTGAAAATGGGACGCAGCAAAGTGAATGCCCTGATCAAAGGCAACAAGGCGACGGCTGTCTACGCCCACTGGCTCGACGACATCCTGCGCAGCAAGGCGCACACGCTGGATCGCCAGGGCGAACAACTGATCGCCACTTTCAGCTCTGCCACCGGCGCGGCCAACGCGATCTATTCGACGCTGACGGATGCCGATATGCCCTGGCCCAAAGTCAAACTGTCCGACGGCACCGAAGTGGTACTCGACCAGGCTGCCTACGAAAAATACCGCGCCGCCGGCAACCGCGCTGATCGCAAACTGGTCTTCGATGCCTTCTGGGGCCAATGGAAAGCGTTTGAGCGCACCTTCGGCGTGAGCTTCTACGAGCAACTCAGAAAGGACGCCGCGTTGGCCAAAGTCCGCCGTTATCCGGACTCGCTGACGCAGTCGCTCGATGGCAACAAACTGCCGCGCGCCGTCTACGACACGCTGGTGGCGCAGGCCGAACTCAATCTGCCCACCCTGCACCGTTACTTCCGGCTGCGCGCGCGCATGCTGGGCCTGAGCGAGATGCGTTACTACGACATCTACCCGCCGATGGTCGCCAGTGATTTGAAATACCCGATCGGCCAAAGCGTCGAATTGATGCTGGCATCGGTCAAGCCGCTCGGCGAAGACTACGCGCGTGCCATGGCGCAGGGCACGAAGAGCGGCTGGATGGACGTCTACCCGCGCCCCAAAAAGCGCTCTGGCGCCTACATGAACGGCTCCGTGTACGACGTGCATCCCTACCTGCTGCTCAACCACAACGACGACTATGAATCGCTCACCACGCTGGCGCACGAGTGGGGCCACGCCATGCACTCCTACCTGGCGGTCAGGAGCCAGCCCTTCATCAACGCCGACTACCCCACCTTCACGGCCGAGATTGCCTCCACCACCAATGAGTTGCTGCTGCTTGACCACATGCTGAGGACTGCCAGGGACGACCAGGAACGCATGCTCTACCTCGATTCGGCGCTGGAAAACCTGCGCGGCACCTTCTTCCGCCAAGCGATGTTTGCCGCCTTCGAGCGCGAAGTTCACGCCCGGGTGGACAAGGGCGAATCACTGACCGGTGAAGCACTGAGCGCCATCTACGGCGACATCCTCAAGCGCTACCACGGCGACAAAGAAGGTGTGGTCAAGATTGATGATCTCTACAGCGTTGAGTGGGCATTCATCCCGCATTTCTACAACCGCTTCTACGTCTTTCAGTACGCCACCTCGGTTTCGGCCGGGAGCATGTTTGCCGATGGCATTCTGAAGGGAACGCCGGGTGCGCGCGAGCGCTACCTGAACGTTCTGCGCGCAGGTGGTTCGCGCTATCCGTATGAATTGGTGAAAGAAGCCGGCGTTGATCTGGCCTCACCTGCACCGTATCAGGCCATCGTCGCACGCATGAACAACATCATGGACCAGATCGAGGCGATCCAGGCCAAGCGCAATTGAAGCTGTTCAGGCCTGCTCGGCGGCCAGTCGCTCGCGCAGCGCTGTCTTGAGCACCTTGCCGTAATTGTTCTTCGGCAACTCGGAGACAAACAGGTAACGCTTGGGCCGCTTGAAGCGCGCCATCTGCGCCAGGCAATGCTGGTCCAGCAGGTCCGCGCTCGGCGCCGCGCCCGCTTGGGCCACCACAAAGGCCACCACAAATTCGCCCCATTCGGGGTCGGGTGCGCCAACCACCGCCACTTCGGCGACGCCGGGCGCGGTCAACAACAGTTCTTCCACCTCGCGCGGGTAAATGTTGGAGCCGCCGCTGATGATCAAGTCCTTGCTGCGGTCTTTCAGTGTGAGAAAACCATCGGCGTCCAGGCAGCCGACATCGCCGGTGAAGAGCCAGCCGTCACGCAAGGCCGCTGCCGTGGCCTCGGGGTTGCGCCAGTAGCCAGCCATCACGCTATCGCCCTTGACCAGCACTTCGCCAATCTCGCCCAGCGGCAGCTCAAGGCCCTGCTCGTCGGCGATGCGCAACTGCACCGGCGTCTGCGCCACGCCGACTGACGCGATGCGCGCCAGGTAACGCGGATGCGCCGCATCAAGGAGTTGCTGGCGCGACAAGGCCGTGGCCACCATCGGCGTCTCGCCCTGACCGTAGATCTGTACAAACCGCGGACCCATCAGGCGCAGCGCGCGCTCGATGTCGGCCACGTACATCGGGGCACCGCCGTAGACGATGGTCTTGAAAGCAGCGCCAGCCGCATCAACACTGATCTGCGCCTGCTCGACGTGATCAACCAGGCGCTTGACGATGGTGGGCGCGGCAAAAGTTGTCAGCTCCCCCAGTTGCCAACCGAGCGCAAACAACTCGGCCGGATCGACGCCACCGGACAGCGGCACGACGTGGCGCGCGCCCGCCATCAGATGCGGAATGGCATACAGACCGGCACCGTGCGACATCGGTGCAGCGTAGACGATGGCGTCAGCGGCCGAAACCGGATCGACATCGACAAAATAGGTCAGCCCCATCGTCATCAAATTGCGCTGCGTGATCATCACGCCCTTGGGGCGGCCGGTTGTGCCGCTGGTGTAGAACAACCAGGCAAGGTCGTCGGGCGCGCGCTCGGTAACAGCAACGGCAAACGCATCGGCAACCGGCGCCAGCAAGGCATCGCACGCGGCGGACTCGACGTCGATCTGCCGCTCCAGACCGGCCAGCGCATCCGGCGCCAGATCAGCGCTGACAAAACCCCAGCGCGCCTGTGCGTTGTCCACAATCCACTCGGCCTCGCGCGGGTGCAGCTTGGCGTTGATCGGCAGCACCACCAGACCGGCCCACCAACAGCCCCACAACAACTCCAGATAGCGCGGGTGGTTGTGCAGGAACAGCAGCACGCGATCGCCCGGTTGCAGCCCGGCCTGACGCAAGCGCAGTGCCAGTCCAGCGCTGCGCGCAGCCCATTGGCCATAGGTCGCGTACAGCGTACTGCCATGAAAGATGGCGTCACGCTCGCTCGTCAGGCGCGCCTGGCGCAGCAGCAGATGGGCAAGGCTCATGATGTCCGGCGCAGCAACCGCAAGGCCAGCTCGTGTGACAGCGTCGGATGCTTGACCTTGTCATAGGGCGGCTTGGGCCAGACCCAGGCCTTCTCGGGGAACAGCGCCCGCATCCCGTTGATGTCGCAGTGATAGGGCGGGCCGTGGATCACGCCCTCCTCGGTCGCCGCCGGGCGAATCATTTGCAGGTACAGCACCCACAAGCTGCCGCCGGGCTTGAGCCATTGCTGCAACTGCTGCGCGTACTCCAGCCAGTGCTCCGGGTGAATCGCGCACAAACAGGTCTGCTCGTAGACCGCATCGAACCGCATCGCAGGCTGGTACTGCAGCACATCGGCCTGCAGCACTTCAGCTTTGAGACCCTGGGCATCCAGCAGTGCACGCGTGCGTTCCACGGCCGCTGCCGTGTAGTCGAGGCCGACCACCTCAAAACCGCGCCGTGCCAACTCGGCCACCTCCCAGCCGGTTCCGCAGCCCGGCACGGCAATGCGACACGGCTGCAAGGCGCCGCTCTCGATCCAGCCAATGAGTTGCGGGCTGGCCGCGCCACGGTCCCAGCCGATCTCATTCTTCTCAAACCGTTCCTGCCAAAACTGCGCCTTGGGGCCTGCCATGCGAACACCTCACTTGAAAATTATCCCGAGTTTAGGCGCTCGGACAATTGGAGCCTGCGTTGGCGATGCGCCAACTGCTGCGGTACATTCAGCACCGAGCCCTTTCAATGCGACAACCCAGCACAGGACCTTCAACATGAGCCGTTCACACGCCATTGAACACGCGCAGGCGCAATTCGACTGCGGCGCTTTCCGCGAGCTGCTGGCGCGCCGCGTCGCCATCCCGACCGAGAGCCAGAACCCGGCACGCCAAGCCGAGCTTGCAAACTACCTCGAAGCCGAAATGCGCCCGGCGTTCGAAGCCATGGGATTCACCTGCCAGACCCTCGTCCATGCCAAGGCACAAGCGCCGTTCCTGTTCGCGCAGCGCATCGAGGAAGCAAGTCTGCCCACCGTGTTCGGCTACGGTCACGGCGATGTCATTCGCGGCCAGGAAGCCCAGTGGCGCGATGGCCTGTCGCCCTGGCTGCTCACCGAGCGCGACGCGCGCTGGTACGGTCGTGGCATCGCCGACAACAAGGGGCAACACAGCATCAACCTGCAGGCCATGGCCAGTGTGCTCAAGGTGCGCGGCCGCCTCGGCTTCAACGCCAAGTACCTGATCGAAATGGGCGAGGAAGTGACCTCACCGGGTTTGCGCGAACTGTGCGCGCAGAACAAGGAATTGTTCGCCGCCGACCTGATGCTGGCGTCGGACGGCCCGCGCCTGAGCGCCGAACGGCCCACCGTGTTTCTCGGCTCGCGCGGCTGCATCAACTTTGACCTCAGCATTGAGGCACGTGAAGGCGCGCATCACTCGGGCAACTGGGGCGGTCTGATCTCCAACCCCGGCATTCAACTCGCGCACGCGATTGCCAGCATCGTGTCGCCAACCGGGCAGATCCGCATTCCCGAATGGCTGCCGCCAGCCTTGCCCGACGCGGTACGCCGCGCGCTGGCCGACTGCGTAGTCGATGGTGGCGCCGATGGCCCGACCATCGAGCCCGGCTGGGGTGAGCCCGGCCTGTCACCGGCCGAACGGGTTTTCGGTTGGAACTCGTTTGAAGTGCTGGCCTGCAAGACCGGAAACCCGGAGGCACCGGTCAACGCCATCCCGCCGCGCGCCTGGGCCTGTTGCCAGTTGCGTTTCGTCGTCGGCATCGACGCAGATGACATCCTGCCGGCATTGCGCCGGCATCTGGACCACGCGGGGTTTGCCATGGTCTGTGTCACAGCGGCACGCGACGAGATATTCCGCGCCACGCGCATCAGCCCGGACGACGCCTGGGTGCAATGGGTGGTGGCCTCAATCCAGCACAGCAGCGGCAAGAAGCCGGCCCTGCTGCCCAACCTTGGCGGCTCGCTGCCCAACGACATCTTCACCGACCTGCTGGGCCTGCGTGCGGTATGGGTGCCGCACTCCTATCCGGGTTGCTCGCAGCACGCGCCCAACGAACACCTGCCCAGCGCCCTGGTGCGCGAGGCGTTGGGCATCATGGCCGGACTGTATTGGGACCTTGGCTCGGGCGGGACACCCAGGCGTGCTGAAGTGCTTGATCAAAAACCGAGCCTTCCCCGGTAGCTGCGGCCAGATCAACCCATGCGGTTTTCAGATAACCCAGAGACTCCAGCATCAGCGTTTGCGCATTGATTGCGCGCTCCATGGGCGTGCCGTGCTGCGGGGCGCAAAGCGTCTCCAGCAAAGTGCTCAATGCCGGTTGATGCACCACCGGTGCAGTATTCACAACCTCCTGCAAGGCCTTGCGCCGTTGCACCTCGAACTCCCCGGGGGATGAGGTAGACAATTTGCTCCAGTAGTCAAAGTCAAAGTCTTGCATGGCGTGCTCCCTAGTCTGAAAGATCGCTCGAAGCGATGAATATGAAGCGAATAATGCCTCAATTCGGCAGATCATTTGTTAAGAGAAACTTATGCCGACAAACAAAGCAACAACTAGCCCCCACTCAGTTTTTTCGTCATCTTCTTGCCGGCCAACGGCTTGAAGTTGTCTGGCGAGATCACGGGCTTACCGGTTTGCCTCTCGATGTCCTTGCGCGTGCGCCCGGCCACGGCGCCGCCATCTTTGGCGTCTTTCTTCAGCGGCGTCATGCCTTTGGAGTCGCGGTCGCGGTGCAACTTGGTGGTGGTGGCCTCGGCCAGCATGGTCAGGATCAGTTCGATGTCGGTCATGTGGTCGCGCAGGTTCTCGTGCGCCAGCGCCTTCACCTGCTTGTATTCGTCCACCTTCAGCGCAAAAGTGCCGTGCATGATCTCGTTGGTGAGGATGGCGAATTCCTGGCTGTTGCTGGCACCGCGCTGCTTCCACTCATCGGTCAGGTCTTGGCGCACCGCGATGCCGCGCAGGCGCTTGTCGATCCACTCTTTGGGGTAACCCTTCTTCTCGTAGAGCTCCTGCATCCGGCCCATGGCGAGTTCGGGGTTTTCAATCTCTTCCAGGCGCTCCTTGCCGACTTTGGCGAGCCAGCGCTTGAATGGCTCGGCCTTGGGCGAGGGAATGGACTGAATGATGCGAAACAGGGTTTCGGAGTTGGCGCAGTCGGTCGTATAAAACTTGCCGTCGCTGGACTGCAATTTCAGTTGTCCGATTTTTTCGGACAACTGGTCATAACCTTCCTGTAACAGCTTCTTCTTCAGGTCGCTCCAGTACTTGCGCGCCCGGTCGCCCCCCACCAACACATCAACCACATCAATGATTGAAAACCACCACTCGCCTGCGTGGAACAGCTTGCGTATTTGCTGACCATCAAACAATACCAGATTCGATTTCTTCTCAGCGCCCATGGTGAATCCCCTTCAAGATACTTGTCCAGCCTTGTGGTCGTGATGATTGCCACTGTTCCACCTGTTTCGTCTTTGTGCCCTGGACACGTTCCAATGTACATCAGCAGACCTTCCCGAAGAAGACTCAGGGAGACACAGGGCATGGACAGGTACCAAAAAACCAAAAGAAAAGCCCCAAGCAAATCAATTGCTTGGGGCTCTCAAATTGGCGGAGTGGACGTCTGTCAACCCCCGCGTCAATGCTAGCGATCCGCATGACCCCTGTTCAAACCCCCTAAAAACCCCCGGCCCAGATTGCAGGGAGCGGTGTCACAGACTGCTCCACCACCCAGACCTGACATTGACGGGCATTGCGTGGCCGTCTTCTCGGTGCCCCAAGCTGACGGCCGTGATCTCGTGGAGCGGCCGTTCGGCGCAGTCGTCAGGGGTGCCGAAGCGGTCGCTCGGATTGTGCACTACGGCACGATCCGCAGCGGCTCAGCCGGCCACGCACTGGTAAGCAGTGGTTTC
>CAIWNX010000081.1 GCA_903914175.1 uncultured beta proteobacterium
GAGACCCGCTCCGGGTTCAGGAAACGCTCGAACAGCAGGTTGTATTGCAGCGGGTCCAGATCGGTGATCTTGAGCGAATACGCCACCAAAGAACCGGCGCCCGAGCCGCGACCGGGACCCACCGGGCAGCCATTGTTCTTGGCCCAGTTGATGAAGTCACCCACGATCAGGAAGTAGCCCGGGAAACCCATCTTGAGAATCGTGGCGATCTCGAATTCCAGGCGTTCAACGTAGCGCGGCCGCTCACGCTCACGCTGCGCCGCATCGGGGTAGCGGTGCAGCAGTCGCTCCACCAAACCCGCGTGCGAGGCGTAGCGGAAATAGGCCTCGGGTGTCATGCGCTGGCCATCAACTTCGGGCGTCGGAAAATCGGGCAACTGCGGTTTGCCCAGGTCCAGCGTCAGGTTGCAGCGCCGCGCAATCTCCAGCGTGTTGGCCAGCGCTGACGGCAAGTCAGCAAACAACGCCTCCATTTGTGCCGAAGACTTGAAATACTGCTCGCGCGTGAAGCGACGCACGCGGCGCGGATTGCCCAGGATCTCACCCTCGGCAATGCAGACGCGCGCCTCATGCGCTTCAAAATCATCGGGCAGTGTGAACTGCACCGGGTGCGTCGCCACCACTGGCAGGCCTAAGCGCCCTGCCAGTTGCACGGCGGCAATCACGTGGGCTTCGTCGTCGGGGCGGCCGGCGCGCTGCAGTTCGATATAAAAGCGATGGGTGAAGATGCTGCCCAGTTGCAGCGCGAAATCGGCGGCGCGCGCGTTGTCGCCCTGCACCAGGGCCTGCCCGACCGGCCCACTCTGGGCACCTGACAAGACAATCAAGCCTTCGCTCAGTTCCTTGAGCCAGTCCAGCCGCACGCAGGCGTGCGCCGTACTCACATTGCGGGTCCAGGCCCGCGCCAACAACTCTGAAAGGTTGAGGTAGCCCTGGCGGTTTTGCACCAGCAGCACCAGGCGCGACAGGCTGGCCGCGTCTTGCCCGAGACTCTCCAGCCAGACCTCGGCGCCGATCAGGGGCTTGACGCCGCGCTTGCGCGCTTCCTTGTAAAACTTGACCGTTCCAAACAGATTGCTAAGGTCGGTGATGGCCAAAGCCGGCTGGCCGTCGGCCGCTGCGCAGGGCACGATCTCATCGATGCGGTTGGTGCCGTCAACGACGGAAAACTCGGTGTGCAAACGCAGATGAACAAACATGTCCTCATTCTAGTTTGCGCCGCTCGGCACTGCGCCCCCCTGGTTAATCCTGCCTTAAGAAAATCGGGCCAGCAAAAGAATATAATGATCATAACGACAAGGTAAATACCGTGAAAATTCTCGTTGTCGATGACCATGACCTTGTGCGCCAGGGACTATCCCAGGTTCTCAAGGGACTCGAACAGGGAATCGAGGTGCTGGAAGCCGCGCACTGTGCCGCTGCTTTCGAGGTCGCTGCACAGCATAAGGATCTCGACCTGGTACTGCTCGATTACCAGTTGCCCGATGTCAACGGTGTCGACGCGCTCGATGGTTTTGGCGCAAGATACCCTGAACTACCGATCGTCATCCTCTCCGGAACAGCCGATCAATCGGTGATGCGCCAGGCACTGAACAAGGGCGCTGCCGGCTTCGTCAGCAAGAATGATTCAAGCAAGGATTTGCTGCAAGCCCTGCGCCACGTTCTCGATGGCGAGGTCCATGTCCCGCCCGAACTGCTGGAGGGCGACTATCTCCCCGAAGAATATCAGAGCGACGGCGCGGCAACACCGCGCCAACTCACGCCGCGCCAGGAGCAGGTGCTGTACCTGTTGCTCGAAGGTTACTCCAGCCGCGCCATTAGTCAGAAGCTTTTCCTGTCTGAAGAGACGACCAAGACGCACGTGAGCGCCATCATCCGCGCCTTTGGTGCCAAGACCCGATTGCAAGCCGTGCTGGCGGCCGGCCGGTACGGCTACGTCAAGCCCCCCGTGCGACCGACCTGAATTTCCGCCAGCAGGTGGCGCAGCAGGCTGCGCAGTTTGGCCGGACGTACCGGCTTGTGCAACAAGGCCAAGCCGGCGTCCTTGGCACACTGCATCAACGCTGAATCAATCTCACCACTGATCAGGCACGCTGGTATCGTCACCCCCGCCTGCGCACGCACCCTGGCAATGACCGCCATGCCATCGCCAGCACCGGGCAGGCGATAGTCGCTGACAATGACATCGGGCACGACGCCGTGCTGCAGGCTCGCCAGCGCCGAAGCCATGTCTTCGGCCGGTAGCACCAGCGCCCCCCAGGACTGCAGCAAGGTAACCAAGGCCTCGCGCGCCAGAGCATCGTCTTCAACGACCAACACATGTCGATGCGTCAGATAGTCAACAGTACTTTCACGTACAGCAACGCGCCGCTCCGGCACGACATCAGGCGGTGCCAGCGGCAGTTCGAGACTGAAGCAGGTGCCTTGCCCCGGGCGCGAGCGCATCTGCAAGCGGAGCCCGAGCAATTGCGTCGCACGCGCCACAATATTGAGCCCCAGCCCCATGCCTTTGCTGCGGTCCCGCGCCACATTGTTGACCTGATAAAACTCATTGAAGATGGCAGCATGGTGCTCGGGCGCGATGCCGATGCCGGTATCCCGAATTTCGATGCGCACCTGCTTGCCATCGGCGGTGCGCCGACAGGCCAGCAGCACCCAGCCATGCAGCGTGTAGCGCAGGGCGTTGTCCAGCAGATTCAACAAAATACGCTGCAACAGGGCCGGATCACTCAAGACCAACGCGTCGCTGGCCTTGATGCGAAGCCGCAAGCTTTTCTCCGCCGCAACCAGGCTGAAATCAACACGCAGTTGATCAAAAATCATATTCAAGGAAAAAGCCCGTATCTGCGCCTGGACTACCCCTGTCTCCAGACGCGACAGGTCGAGCAGGCCATCGAGCATATCCTGCAGCGCCTGCACCGAGCGCTCCAGGCTTCCAATCAAATGCCGGGCTTCTGTGTTGTGCTGCAATTGCGCCAAGCGTGCCACAAACATGCCCAGGGCGTGCGTCGGCTGCCTCAGGTCGTGACTGGCCGCCGCCAGAAACCGCGTCTTGGCCTGCGTTGCCAACTGGGCTTCCTCGATTTTGTCGTGCAAGTTGAGGGTCGCCTGATGTATCCGCAATTCAAGTTCGTCGCGATGGGATTGCAGGCGCTCGGCCATCTGGTTCAGACCCAGTTGCACGCCATGCAAGGGGTCGTCGTCGTGCAACGCAATGCGTGCCGACAATTCACCCCGGCTGATGCGTTCAATCATGCGCGAAACGCGCGTAATCGGTGGCCGCACACGCCGGGTCAAGCGCAGCCCCAGCACCGCACCAAACAGCAGGCCACCCAGCGTCATCCATAAACTCATCCACAAAGCATCCCGCCGGTGCTGCAACACCGATTCCTGCGACAACTCAATCAGTACTTGCCCGAGCATCTGCGACTTTGCTGGGCCAGCAGGCTCCCGAATACCATCGAAACGGACGGTTTGAGCCAGCAGTTTCAAACCGGTGGCGCGATCACGATTTTCGACCATGTGGTCTTTGGGAAAATTCGGTATCGCGGTGGTGGCCTGGCCGGCGCTGGCAAGCAGCCGGCCGCGCGTATCGACGATCCGCACCGAGCGCATCATGGGTTCATGCAGGGCACTGTGGGCGACCGCTTGAAGATGGTCACTATCGCCCGTCAGCAGGCCGTGTTCGCTGGCGGCTACCACCTGTTGCAGCAGCATGTTCTCAATCTGGCTATGGTCTCTTTCAATGTCATAAAGTGCATTGAAGAAAAAAACGCCATTGAGCCCAAGCGCAACCAGCACCGCCGGCAACAGCGCCGCCTGCAGAATACGAAATTCAATCGTGTTGATCTTCACAACCCTCCCTCAAGCACTGGCCGTTGAATCGGCCTTTATGCTGCGATTCTGCCTGAATCGGGCAGCACACCGCCCATGGGTTGCAGATTTTGAAACCCCGGACCGGATCCGGCGACGCCGTCAGAAGCCGTCGATCAGGCGCGCAACTTCGCTGCCAGCGCAGCGATGCGTGCGCCAAACAGCCGTGCCGTCTCCAGATCACCGGCGTTCATGTCATCGGCGCTGGCATCACCTGGCGTCTGCGCCATCGGGCCGGCTGCGGACGCCAGATAGTTGACATCGCTGCGCTGCGAGGCCTTGGTGTTGTTGTAGTTGATGCCGGTGCCGGCCCACAGACCACCGTGCTGCATCGCCAGGGTCATGAAGTAGTGCAGCGTCGAATGCTTGTCACCATTGACGTTGGCGCTATTGGTAAAGCCGCCGAACAGTTTGTCTTTCCAGACCTGCGAGTACCAGGGTTTGCTGGTGGCGTCGGCGAACTTCTTGAACTGCCAACTCACCGTGCCCATATAAGTCGGCGAGCCAAAGATGATGGCATCGGCTTCGGCCAGCGTGTCCCAGGCTGCCTCGGGCAGATTACCCTCGGCGTCGATCGCCAGCAATTCGCCGTCAGCGCCCTGCGCCACGGCCTGCGCCATGCGCTGGGTATGGCCATAACCCGAATGAAATACGACTGCTACTTTTGCCATTTCAATGCTCCTGATTAGGGTGAAAAAACAATGTTGTCCGAAGCATCAAGCTGCCAGGTCAAACACCAGCACTTCGGCGTCCATACCGCCACGCAGCGTGATCTGACTCTCTCGCTCGATCAGTGCGGCATCCCCAGCCTTGAGTTTTTGACCGTTGACATCGAGTTCGCCGCGCACCAGAAAAACATAAGCCTTGCGCGCAGGGTCCAGCGCCAGCGTGGCTTGCTCGGCGCCGTCAAAGTAGCCAGCGTAGAGCGCGGCATCGGCATGAATCGTGACCGAACCCTTCGCGCCATCGGGTGACGCCACCAGCCGGAGCGCACCGCGTTTTTCGGCTTGCGCAAAAGTCTTTTGCTCATAGCCCGGGGTGATGCCCTTCACATTGGGCTCGATCCAGATTTGCAGGAAATGCGTGGTCTCATTCGGTGCGTGATTGAACTCGCTGTGCTGCACGCCACTGCCCGCACTCATGCGCTGCACGTCACCCGGTGGTATGCCGCGCACATTGCCCATGCTGTCCTTGTGCGCCAGGGTGCCGGCCATCACGTAGCTGATGATCTCCATGTCGCGGTGCCCATGCGTGCCAAAGCCGGTGCCTGGCGCAATGCGGTCCTCGTTGATGACACGCAGATTGCCCCAACCCATATGCGCGGGGTCGTAGTAGCCGGCAAAGGAAAAACTGTGGAAGGACTTGAGCCAACCATGATCGGCATAGCCTCGTTCCTGCGATTGGCGAACTGTCAACATGCGCTGTCTCCTGAATCTCTGATTTCGATCAATACAACTTTAGTCCCGCCAAACCAGGCGGCACGGCAGCGTATTTGATGGCATCATTCAAATTATTCGAAACAAAAGCGCAGACCCGTGCCCACCCCCCGCGACGTATTGACCCCAGACGCCCTCGCCATGCTGCAAAGCATCGCCGCCAGCGGCAGCTTTGCGGCTGCAGCGCGCAGCCTCGGCTTGGTCCCCAGCGCCCTCACCTACCGTGTACGCCAGATCGAAGAGGCGCTTGATGTTCTGCTGTTCGACCGCAGTTCGCGCCAGGCGCAACTAACCGTTGCCGGCACTGAACTGCTGCGCGAGGCCGGCCGGCTGCTCGAAGACATCGACGCCGTGGCCAATCGCGTCAAGCGCGTGGCCACCGGCTGGGAGCCGCAACTCACGATTGCCGTCGACAGCATCATCGCCAAAGCCACCGTGATGGAACTGTGCGTGAGTTTCTTTGCACTGCAACCCCCGACGCGCATTCGCCTTCGCGATGAAACGCTCTCCGGCACGCTTGAGGCACTGAGTTCGGGTCAGGCCGACCTGGCGCTGGGTGTCGCCGAGGCCAGCACCATGGCCGGCATCCACGGCAAACCGCTTGGTGATGTCAGCTTTGTCTATGCGGTGGCCCCACACCACCCGCTGGCCAGTGCGAGCGAGCCGCTGACAGACGAGTTGGTGCGCCAGCACCGGGCTGTGGCAGTAGCCGACAGCATCACGCGCGGCAGCGGTCTGACCATCGGCCTGCTCGGCGGCCAGGATGTGTTCACCGTGGCCACCATGCAGGCCAAGCTCGACGCCCAACTGCGCGGTCTGGGCTGCGGCTTTGTGCCGGAATGCATGGCGCGCCCCTACATCGAAACCGGGCGCCTGGTGGTGCGACGCATGGCACGGCCACAGCGCATCGTGCGCGTCAACTACGCCTGGCGCAGCGAGACCAAAGCGGGCCCGGGGCACGCACTGAAATGGTGGCTGACCCAGCTCGAGAGTCCGACCACGCGCGCGGCTTTGCTTGAGCGTCACCGAGGCGTGTAAAGTGCAAGACATACAACATCCAACAGAAAGACCGTCATGAGCCCATTCAAAAGCAAAAATATCGCGGTTATCGGGGCCGGCATGGCAGGAATCGCCTGCGCACGCACGCTGGTGCAGGCCGGTCATCAGGTCACCGTATTCGAAAAAGGCGCTGCCTTGGGCGGGCGCATGGCCGTGCGCAACAGCCCGTTTGGCGGCTTCGACCACGGCGTTCAGTACTTCACAGTGCGCGATGCGCGCTTTGCGCGCGCCCTGCAAACCGTGCCCGGCCTGTGCAAACGCTGGAGTGCGAGCACCGTGCACGTGCTGGACGAACACGGCCAGATTGTCGACGCCAAGACACCCAACCCCGAGGCGCACTGGGTGCCAACCCCGGGCATGAACAGCCTGCTGCAGCGTTGGGCCGCGCCACTGCAGGCGCAGGGCCGCCTTGAGTTGCAAACCCGCATCAGCCATCTGGAACGCGACGCCCTCAAGCCCCAGCAATGGCAGTTGCGCGGCATCGGGCCCGGCGGCACGCAGCATGTGTACTCGGGTTTTGATGCCGTCCTGCTGGCCATTCCGGCCGAACCGGCACGGCTGCTGCTCAACAGCGCACAAAAAGCGGACGGTCTGGCGCAGCAAATCGACCGCGTGCAGATGGCGCCGTGCTGGACTTTGATGCTGGCCTTTCCGCAAGCCATGCAGCCGGGCCTGTCCACCCTGGGGCCGCAGTGGAACGCCGCGCGCAGCACCCACCACCGCATCGCCTGGCTGGCGCGTGAATCAAGCAAGCCCGGACGTGGCGCGGTTGAGCGCTGGACCGTGCAGGCCAGCGCGGCCTGGTCACAGGAACACCTGGAAGACGATGCCCAGCGCGTGCAGGCCAAGCTGCTCAAAGCCTTCTCCGAGGTGACCGGCATCCACGCCGCACCCAGCCATGTCGACAGCCGGCGCTGGCGCTATGCCCAGACCAGCGTGCCACTGGGCAAGTCGCACCTGTGGGACGCCCGATCAGGCGTCGGCGTCTGCGGCGACTGGTGCCTGGGCCAGCGCGTGGAAGAAGCCTTCATCTCGGGACTGGAACTCGCGCTGACCGTTGCCTAGAAGCGTTTTTCGCGCCAGGGTGAGGCGAATATGCAGGCAGCTGTGTGGACTCCATGATGCGCAAGCCGGCGCGCACGGCGTCCCCGTATTACGCCTTCGGCTTCATACGGGCTACACGCTCGCACCCGGACCATGAACATTGTCGTTGTCATTGCGGACCTATATGGATGCCTCCCGGATAGCAAGAAGAATTTGTGTTGTTCTGTAAAAGAATCGGCTGCTTACTTATATCCGGCCTTGATTTCGTAGTCTGTCTGGTTGCCCGGACTCGCC
>CAIWNX010000082.1 GCA_903914175.1 uncultured beta proteobacterium
GCTGCCTTTTAACCGCATCGTGATCATCGGCTTTGCCGTCTTTGTGCTGGCCGCAGTGGCCTGGCTGATTGCGCGCACACGTCTCGGTCTGTTCGTACGCGGCGTCACGCAAAACCGCCCGATTGCATCCTGCATGGGTGTCAACACGGCACGCATCGACACCTACGCTTTTGCGCTCGGCTCGGGCATTGCGGGTCTGGCCGGCTGCGCGTTGAGCCAGGTCGGCAACGTTGGCCCCGATCTGGGCCAGGGCTACATCGTTGACTCTTTCATGGTGGTGGTGCTGGGCGGCGTCGGGCAACTGGCTGGCACCGTCTACGCCGCGCTCGGTCTGGGTGTGCTCAACAAGTTCCTCGAAGGCTGGGCCGGCGCCGTGCTGGCCAAGATCGCCGTGCTGGTGTTCATCATCATCTTCATCCAGAAGCGCCCGCAAGGCATCTTCGCGATGAAAGGCCGGGAAGTATGAACACCCCCCGGCTTGCCCACTGCGTGTGGCCGCTTTCCCCCTTGCAGGGGGCAACACCTGCAGCCCGGCGAAGCCGGTTCTGCGGTGTTTCTGGAATGGGCCCGCGCCTCTCGCTGGCGAAGCATTTGTTATGAATACAAGCACCGTTACTTCCACCGTTCATTTGCCGGCGAGGTCGCCGTTGCTCACGCGCGCCGGCTGGAGCGCTTTCATCGTCGCGCTGCTGGTGCTGTGCGTGCTGGCGCCGAGCCTGAATCTGCTGCTGCCCAAGGACAGTCTGTTCCATCTGAGTGACTACGCCGTGGCGTTGATTGGCAAGATCATGTGCTACGCCATCTGTGCGCTGGCGATGGACCTGATCTGGGGCTACACCGGCATCCTGAGCCTGGGTCACGGCGTGTTCTTCGCGCTGGGCGGTTACGCCATGGGCATGTACCTGATGCGTCAGATTGGCCTGGATGGCAACTACAAGAGCGCGCTGCCGGACTTCATGGTGTTTCTGGACTGGAAGACCCTGCCCTGGCATTGGCGCTTGAGCGACAGCTTCGGTGCCACGCTGTTTTTGATCGTCGCGGTGCCGGCGCTGGTGGCTTTTGTCTTTGGCTTCTTTGCCTTTCGCTCGCGCATCAAGGGCGTTTACTTCTCGATCATCACGCAGGCCATGACTTTCGCCGCCATGCTGCTGTTCTTCCGCAACGAGACCGGCTTTGGCGGCAACAACGGCTTTACCGATTTCAAGCGCATCCTGAACATTCCGATTGCCACGCCCTCGATGCGCATGAGCCTGTTCGTGCTGACCAGCGTGACGCTGCTGGGCTTTTTTCTGCTGGCGCGCTGGCTGATCCGCAGCAAGTTTGGCCGCGTGTTGCAGGCCGTGCGCGACGCCGAGACGCGCGTCATGTTCAGCGGCTACAACCCGCTGGGCTACAAGCTCACGATCTGGACGCTGTCGGCCATGATGTGCGGTGTGGCCGGTGCGCTCTATGTGCCGCAGGTCGGCATCATCAACCCGAGCGAGATGAGCCCGGCCAACTCGATCGAGATCGCGATCTGGGCCGCCGTCGGGGGCCGCGCCACGCTGATCGGCCCGATCATCGGCGCCTTCGTCGTCAACGGCGCCAAGAGCTGGCTCACCGTCGCCTACCCCGAGTTCTGGCTTTACTTTCTGGGCCTGCTGTTCATTGGCGTGACGCTGTTTTTGCCGGATGGCATTGTCGGTCTCGTGAAGAAGTTGCGGGGGGTTCGCGATGACGCCTGATCTGATGGAAGAGGGCGCGCGCAGAGCGGAAGCACTGGCGCAGAAAAAGCAGCAGGGCCAGACCGAATCCGGTGGCCGCGCGGCGGGCTTCGCGCGCATCGCCACACCGGGCGAAGTGGACATCACGCACGGCCGCATCCTGTACCTGGAAGACGTGAGCGTGAGCTTCGACGGCTTCAAAGCCATCAACAATCTGTCGCTTGACATCGCACCGGGTGAGTTGCGTTGCATCATCGGCCCCAACGGTGCCGGCAAGACGACGATGATGGACATCATCACCGGCAAGACGCGGCCCGATCAGGGGCGGGTTTTCTTCGGCAGCACGATCGACCTGCTGCGCTACACCGAGCCCGAGATCGCGCAGATGGGCATCGGGCGCAAGTTTCAGAAGCCCACGGTGTTCGAGCAACTCACGGTGTTCCAGAACCTGGAGCTGGCGCTGAAAACCAACAAGGCGGTGCGCGCTTCGATGTTCTTCGCGCTCGACTCTGCGCAGAGTGACCGCCTGCTTGATGTGCTGCAGACCATCCACCTGCGCGAGCACGTGGGCCGCCTGGCCGGCAATCTGAGCCACGGCCAGAAGCAGTGGCTGGAGATTGGCATGCTCTTGATGCAGGACCCCAAGCTGCTGCTGCTCGATGAGCCGGTGGCCGGCATGACCGACGAGGAAACCGAGCGCACCGCTGAGTTGTTTCTCTCGCTCAAGGGCAAGCATTCGCTGATGGTGGTGGAGCACGACATGAGTTTCATCAACACCATCTCCGACATCGTCACCGTGCTGTGCGACGGCTCCGTGCTCGCGCAGGGCACGCTGGCGCAGGTGCAGAGTGATGAGCGGGTGATTGAGGTCTACCTGGGAAGATGAGCATGCTGAGCGTCAAGAACATCAACCAGTATTACGGCGGCTCGCACATCCTGCGCGACGTGAGTTTGAGCGCCACACCGGGCAAGGTCAGCGTGATCCTCGGGCGCAACGGCGTTGGCAAGACCACGCTGCTGAAAAGCCTGATGGGCCTGGTGCCGATCAAGAGCGGCAGCATTGAGTTGGATGGCAAAGCAATCCAGAGCGCAACGCCTTACGAGCGCGCGCGCGCCGGCATCGGCTTTGTGCCGCAGGGCCGGGAAATCTTTGCCCGCCTCACGGTCGAAGAAAACCTGGCGATGGGGCTGGCCTACAAGAAGGCCGGCACGCCGATTCCGGCAGAGTTGTTCGAGTTGTTTCCGGTCTTGAAGCAGATGCTGCAGCGCCGCGGTGGCGACCTCTCCGGCGGGCAACAGCAGCAGCTCGCGATTGCACGCGCGCTGGCGGCGGGGCCGCGCCTGCTGCTGCTCGATGAGCCAACCGAAGGCATACAGCCCAGCATCATCAAGGACATCGGACGCGTCATCCGCATGCTGGCCGACCGTGGCGACATGGCGATCGTGCTGGTTGAGCAGTACTACGATTTCGCCCGCGATCTGGCCGATGACTACGTGGTGATGGAGCGCGGCTCGGTGCTGGCGCGCGGTCTGGGCCCGAACATGGAGATCGACGGCGTGCGGGAGTTGGTGGCGATTTAATGTGACGGGGCCACGTCTAGCCTGGATTGCGGATCAAGATGCTATGGATGCCTCCCTCCCACGGGGTAAACACGAGAGCGTTGAACGCCAGGAGCATGAACAGCCGTCTTTCAGGAAGAGACTTCGAGTGTTCGAGGTGGATCCTCTGATGGATACGGCATCAAAGTGCCCAGGGCGTGATAGACCACGGTCTTCACTAACACCATAGAGGATCCGTCATGAATCTTAATACAGCAACCAAGGCTGGAC
>CAIWNX010000083.1 GCA_903914175.1 uncultured beta proteobacterium
CTCAAGAGCAACCGGGAACTCAAGCTTCCCATCACGCCGCAAAGCATCGCCGGCTATGTTGCCTTCAGCAAGCAGTTGATCAATCTATCCGACGTCTACGACAGCGAAGCGCTCAAGACGATACACCCGTCGCTGACCTTTCTGAAAGAAGTGGACAAGCGCTCCGGTTTCGTGACGCGCGAGATGCTGGTCGCGCCGATTCTGGAAGGCGACCTGCTGCAGGGTGTGCTGCAACTCATCAACAACCAAAGCAAACGCTCCTTCAACCAGTTGGAAATTGACGGCGTCTCGCAACTTTGCAAGACGCTGGCCATCGCCATCCGCCAGCGCGTACAAAAAGCGACCGAGCATGCCCGGCGCAAAGCCACCAAGTACGACGGCCTGCTGTCTGACGGCCTGCTCACGCCCGAGCAGCTGACGCAATGCATGGAGACTGCGCGCCAGGAAGGCAAAGCGATTGAACCCCTGCTGCTGGAGCGCTACAAGGTATCGCCCACGCACATCGGTGCATCGCTGGCGCGCTTTTTCGGCGTGCCCTACGAGGGTTTCAATGCGAGTCGCATCCGCTCCGAAATGCTGCATGGTGCCCTCAAGCGCGAATTCATCGAGGCGCAGGGCTGGTTGCCGCTGGAAGAATCGCCCGCCGGTCTGGTCATCATGTGCATCGACCCGGAAGCCGTGCGCAATTCGCGCGTGGTGCCGCAGGTCTTCCCGCGCATCAACCGCTTTGCCTACTGCGTGACCACGCAGACCGAATTCGCCGAAACCCTGAAACAGGTGCTTGGTGCTGGCGCGGAAGGCGGCTCGATTGACGAACTGCTGGCCGACATGGACAGCGGGCCACTGGACGATGGCGGCAACGACGACTCGCTGGAATCAGCAGCGGCTGACAACGAACTCGTCAAGTTCGTCAACAAGGTGATCATCGACGCCTACCACCAGAAAGCCTCCGACATCCACATCGAACCGATGCCGGGCAAGCTCAAGACCGGCATCCGCTTTCGCATTGACGGCACGCTGATGCCCTACGTCGAGGTACCGGCGCATTTCCGTCAGGCCATGGTGACGCGCCTGAAGATCATGTGCGACCTCGACATCTCCGAGCGACGCAAGCCGCAGGACGGCAAGATCAAGTTCAAGAAATACGGGCCCGTCGACATCGAACTGCGTGTGGCCACCATCCCGTCAGCCGGTGGCGTGGAAGACGTGGTGATGCGCATCCTGGCAGCGGGCGAGCCGATTCCGCTGGACAAGCTCGGCCTGACACCGCACAACCGCGAGCGCGTGGTGCGCACCATCGAGCGGCCCTACGGCCTGTTCTACGTCTGCGGCCCCACGGGCTCCGGCAAGACCACCACGCTGCACTCGATCCTCAAGCACCTCAACACGCCCGACACCAAGATCTGGACCGCCGAAGACCCGGTCGAGATCACGCAAAAAGGCCTGCGCCAGGTGCAGATCAACCGCAAGGCCGGCATCGACTTCGCCCTGGTCATGCGCGCCTTTCTGCGCGCCGACCCCGACATCATCATGGTCGGCGAGTCGCGCGACAAGGAAACCGTGGCCATGGGCATCGAGGCCTCGCTCACCGGCCATTTGGTGTTCTCGACCCTGCACACGAACTCGGCACCTGAATCGATCACGCGCCTGCTCGACATGGGCATGGACCCCTTCAACTTTGCCGACGCACTGCTGGGCATTCTGGCCCAGCGCCTGGCCAAAAAACTGTGCGACTGCAAGGAAAAATATGTGCCCGACGCGCAGGAGCTCAGCCTGTTTGCGGCCGAATACGCCGATGAGTTGCGCCACTCCAGCGCCTGGGTGGCCGACTATGCCGGCGAGACCAAAAAACTGATTGACGGCTGGCGCAAGGCTTATGGTCACGATGGCCAACTCAACTTCTACCGCCATGTTGGCTGCGACAAATGCGGCCTGACCGGCTACAAGGGACGCATCGGCCTGCACGAGCTGTTGATCGCCACCGACGACATCAAAAAACTGATCCAGGAACGCGCCCGCGTTGCTGAGATCTTTGCCGCGGCGGTAGAAGGCGGCATGCGAACGCTGAAGATGGACGGCCTGGAAAAAATCATGATGGGCCTGACCGACCTCAAGATGGTGCGCTCGGTCTGCATCAAGTAAGGGGCCCGAGCGCTGACAAAAATGTCAGTCCGGCTCCCGAAATTGATAGAAATTGCGGGGCCTTTTGTTGAATTTGCCAGATTTCAACAGATAAACCACAAATTCCAAGGCTAAAACCGCTGGCACGGAAGCTGCTGTACTGAACCGTACCGATTTGGTCACGTGTTTTTTTATTTATCCAAGGAGTTCTTCATGAAGCGTTCTATGCAAAAAGTTCAAAAGGGTTTCACCCTGATCGAGTTGATGATCGTCGTTGCGATTATTGGTATTCTGGCGGCTGTGGCTTTGCCGGCTTATCAGGATTACACGGCCAAGGCCAAATTCGCCGAAGTAAATTCGGTAGCCTCTACATACCAATCAGCCGTTGCTGCCTGCGCACAAGAACTCGGGACCGTTACCGGCTGTAATCTGGGCTCCAGTGGCATTCCAGCCACAACCGCTACAACTTATGTGGGTTCGGTTGCGGTGACTAATGGTGCCATTACCGTGACGCCAACCGTAGCCATCAACACTGGCTCCACCTTGGTACTGTCTCCTACGCTGAACGCTGCAAATCTGAGCTGGGTTAGGTCTGGCGGTTGCTTGACAGCACAACCAGCAGGCGGGGCGGGCATTTCAGTTCCTATTCTCTGCAAACCTTAAGTAGTCGAGCCAATGGGGGCGGTATCGTGTGTCTGCCTCCAATGATTTTTCTTCACTCGTAAAAATACCCGCAACAGCGGGTATTTTTTTGACCATTAACAAATAGCCTAAAGGGTCCTGTGTATAAATTCGGCTTATTGAGTCTCTTGAACCTTGGCAAGGTTGGAGTGAAGAACGGATGGCGAAGTCTTTTGTTGGTGGTCGTTGTTTTTGCGTTGTACGGGCAATTTCTGTGGAATCCCATCGTCTTTGACGACCTGTATTTCTTTATGCTGGACAACGAGGGCAACCAGCCCGTTTCCAGTTACCACTTTGAACTGCTTCAACTGCGCTCACTCCCCTATGCCTCCCTGGCATGGACAAAAGCCTGGTTCGGGCTGGACTTGATCAACTTTCGTATTGGCAATCTGCTGCTGCACGCCGGGGTTGTCCTAGCGCTGTTCTTTTTCCTCACCAGTTTGTTCACCGCAGTGATCGGCGACGACAAGGAAGAACGCCTGTCACCCCGGATGGCCGCCTTTTTCGCCGCCCTGCTGTTTGCGCTCAACCCGGTATCAACCTACGCCGTGGCCTACCTGGTCCAGCGCAGCATCGTGATGGCCACCCTGTTCAGCCTGCTCGGTTTGCTGGCCTACACCCGGGGCAGTGTCCGGCAAAAGCCGGCATGGCTGTGGCTAAGCGTGGCCTGCTACTTCTTTGCGGTCTACGCAAAAGAGCAGGCTGTCATGCTGCCTGCTGTGTTTTTAAGCCTGACGATTCTGCTGCACGCCGACTGGCGCCAGCAGTTCAAGGACCGCTGGGCGATTTTTCTGGCCATGCTGGTCATCGCCGTTCTGGTGGTGGTGAGCGCCAAGGGTTTGATCGGCTCGGTCTACGTCGTTCCTGGCACCGAGACCTGGGGCGAAGCCGAGCGCCCGCTGAGCTACCCGCTGAGCATTTGGATGCAGTCACAGCATTTTTTGAAATACGCATTCTTGTGGATTTTTCCGAACCCGGCCTGGATGTCGATAGACATGCCACAGCCTGCGCCTGAGTCGCTGCTCTCGCCTTTTTTATTGTCCTTTCTGGCTTTTCTGGCCTGGGGTGCGCTGGCGTTTTGGCTGCTGTTCAAACGCGGCCGGCGGGGTCTGGCCGGGTTTGCGCTGCTGTCACCCTGGCTGATGTACTTGGTTGAGTTTTCCTTGATCCGGGTTCAAGACGTATTCGTGCTATACCGCAGCTACCTGTGGGCACCCGTCGCCTTTTGTCTGTTGCCGGTGATCTTTGCCAAACTCAATGGCCGTGCGGCAGCGGCTGTCCTGTCGTTGTTGGCGTTGACCATGATCCCCTTGTCGATGGACCGCTTGATGACCTTGTCTCACCCCTATTTGGTGTGGGACGACGCTGAAAAACTGGTCAAGGGTCGCCCCGACCTGCTGGGGTCCTTTCGCATCTACTACAACCGTGGCACCGAGGCGATTCACATTGGCAATCTTGATCAAGCCGTCTCCGACCTGAAGCAGGCCATTGCACTGAGCCCGCGCTTTGCCGAAGCGCACGGCAACCTGGGTGCCGCCTATTTCGCCAAAGCCGACTGGAACAACGCGGCCGCTGCATTTGGCAAGGCCATCGCAATTGCCCACGAAGACCATCAAGCCCCCAGCCCGCGCTATATCCACGGTCGGGCCCAGGCTTTTGAAAAACTCGGCGAATTGGAGAAGGCGCAACAGGACTACCGGGAAAGCTGCCGACTCGCCAAACGAGGCTGCGACAAGCTCAAGCCGCCGAGCCAGTAGAACCCTTCACCCCCGCATCAAGGCCTCAATCTCCGCCACACGGTAATTGGGGTCAGATTCCAATTACCGGTCCACAAAAACCACCGTTTCGGTGGCTTTTTGTATTCTGAGTCGGTTTTCAATTGTTCATCTAAAAAATCTGCAAAAACAGGCTTATTCCGACCACAAGGCCTGCACCGGCACAGCAAACAGACGCGGCCCAAAACGCACACTGGCTTCGCCGTCATACATCACCACACCGCCGACAAAGCGTTCGCCGGCAATCTCCTGCAGTTTGCGCAGGCCACGAAAATCCTCGCTGCGCACCGTGCCAGACGCCTTGACATCAACACCGGCCAGCAACGAACCGCGCTCGATCACGATATCAACCTCATGGTTATCCCGGTTGCGAAAATGATAAAAAGCCAAGGCCTCGGGGCTCCCGCTGGCCTGACGGCGCAACTCCTGAAAAACAAAGGTCTCCAGCAGTTGTCCAAGCAAGGCGCGATCCGCGTGCAGGCCCGCCGCATCGACCCTGAGCAACGCCGCCGCCAACCCGGTGTCATTCAGATGGAGTTTTGGTGTCTTGACCAGTCGGTTGATAGGCCGGGTATGCCAGGGTGGCAATAGATCAACCAGAAACACCCGCTCAAGCAAAGTCAGATAGTCGCGCACCGTGGGCCGACTTACACCAAAGGGACTTGCCAACTCACTCACGTTAAACAAGTGCGCCGTGTGCCGCGCAGCCAAATCCAACAAGCGTGGCATGACATCCAGCGAAGCAATACGGGCCAGGTCACGCACATCGCGTTGAACCAGTGTCTGGACATAGGCCTGATACCAACTGCGCCGACGCGCGCTCTGCCGAGTCAACGCTGCAGGGAATCCTCCTGCCACCACAATCTCGGCCAGACTCAAACCGATGCGCTCGAACGAGGTGGGCTTGAAGTCCGCATTGAAAAGCTGCGCTATAAAACCGGCACGCCGTCTGTGCAGTTCAACCTGCGCCAAAGGGTGCAAACGAAGAACTTCGATGCGCCCTGCCGGCGAATCCGCCAGTTTGGGGAGTAACAAGACGTCGGCTGAGCCCGTCAACAAGAAGTGGCCCGGTTGGCGATCCCGATCCACGACGAGTTTGAGAGACGTGAATATCTCGGGTACCCGCTGCACTTCATCCAGCACCATCCTGGGTGGCAAGTCGGTTACAAAACCGATAGGGTCAGCCCGCGCTGCGCGTGCCAGATTGTCATCGTCAAAACTGATATAGCCATAGCCAAGCGGCTCGGCAACCGTACGAGCCAAAGTGGTTTTGCCACACTGTCGAGGGCCCTGTATCAGCACGACTGGCGTGTCGGCCAGACTGGCTTGCAGGTTCTCCTGAACCACATGCGAAGCAAGGCCTGATCATTGGGCAATAGGGGCAATGCAGACACCGGCTAACTGTAAGGTTAACGTCCGGCTGATTGAAACAATTTTCTCCGCTAATCGAACTATATTGGCGCACTGAAGATGGCATTCACCCCCGCATCAGCGCCTCAATCTCCGCCACCGCCACCGGAACACCCCGGCTGATCAATTCGCAACCGGTGTCGGTCACGATGGCGTCGTCTTCGATGCGGATGCCGATGTTGTGGAACTGTTCCGGCACGCCTTCGGCAGCACGCACGTAGATGCCGGGCTCAATCGTCAGCACCATGCCGCTTTGCAGAATGCGCGCCGGGCGGTCCTTGATGAGCTCGCCGCTGAGCGGGTCTTTGCGTTCGCTCACGCTGCCGACCTCGGAAGGTTCAAGGTAGCTGCCGCAGTCGTGCACGTCCATGCCCAGCCAGTGGCCGGTGCGGTGCATGTAGAACTGGAAGTAGGCGCG
This sequence comes from uncultured beta proteobacterium, assembly GCA_903914175.1. Taxonomy (GTDB): domain Bacteria; phylum Pseudomonadota; class Gammaproteobacteria; order Burkholderiales; family Burkholderiaceae_C; genus Rhodoferax. Next base: position 6,406 of record CAIWNX010000083.1, read on the forward strand.
TTTCTCAATCACATCCTGCACGCCGCCGACTTTATTGGCGTCAAGCAGACCGAGATCGAGCATGCCCTGCGCCAGCACCTTGACGGTGGCCTCGTGTGGATCGGTGAAGCGCGCACCGGCATGGGTGGCGGCAATGGCGGCTTCCTGCGAGGCCAGCACCAGTTCATACAGGGCGCGCTGCGGCGCGCTGAACCTGCCGTTGGCGGGGAAGGTTCGCGTGATGTCGCTGGCATAGCCGTCAAGTTCGCAGCCGGCGTCGATCAGCACCAGGTCACCACTGCGGATCGCGCCCACATCAGCCCGGTAATGCAGCACGCAGGCATTGGCGCCGCCGGCCACGATCGAACCATAGGCCGGGTACTGCGAGCCGTGACGGCGAAACTCGTGCAGCAGTTCGGCGTCCAGGTGGTACTCGCGCACCGCCTGCCCCTGGCGCAACATGCGCGCACTCAGTTGCATGGCGCGGATGTGTCCGCCGGCGCTGATCTGTGCCGCGCGGCGCATGGTGTCCTGCTCGTGCGCGTCCTTGGTCAAGCGCATTTCGTCGAGCAAGCCGCACAGGTCGCGCTGCTGCTCGGGGCACAGCGCGCCAAAGCGAACACGGGCACGCAGACTGCCAAGCCAGCCATCGATGCGCGTCTCCAGCGCCCTGTGCGTGGCAAACGGGTACCAGACGGCATCGCGGCCATCGAGCAGGGCTGGCAGTTGCGCGTCGAGTTCGGTTACCGAATACGCCGCATCCACAGCCAACTGCGCCGGGGCGGCGACCGGACCAACGCGAAAGCCATCCCAGATTTCGCGCTCCAGGTCTTTCGGTTGGCAAAACAGCGTGCTCTTGCCATCGCCCGTGAGCACCAGCCAGGCTTTCGGTTCGCCAAAGCCAGTCAGGTAGTAAAAATAGCTGTCGGGCCGATACAGAAAATCCGAATCGCGGTTGCGCTGCTGCTCAGGGGCGGTCGGGATGATGGCGACGCCTTTGGGACCCAGCACGGCGGCCAGCCGGGCGCGGCGCTGTTCGTAAAGAGCCATGGAAGATGATGTCATGCGGATTCCATTGGGTTCAAGTGATTGAGTTGTGCCAAGCGCGCCGGCGTTCCGACGTCGGTCCAGGCACCAGCATACAGTTCAGCCGAGACCCGGCCATTGTCCATCGCCTTGCGCAACAGCGGCGCCAGCGGGGCTTTTATACCCTGCGGGTTGCCGGCCGGGATGTCACACCAGGGCGTCTCAAACAAGGCCTTGCGGTACAGCCCGATGGTGGAATAGGTGTAGCGCGGCTGCACAGCATCCGCCGGCAGGTTCAGCGCCAAACCGATCCCCCCAGCGGACCCTGAGGACAGGCCGAAATCCCCCTGCGGGTTGTGCGCCGGATTGGCTACCAGCCAGATATGCGCCAACTTGTCGCTGGCGGCAAAACGTGCCACCGCCTCTTCGCTGAAGACAAAATCGGGCACAAACACGTCACCCGCCAGCAGCCAGAAAATGCCGTCGATCTCGTTTGCCGCCTCCGGTGGGCACAGCATCGGCAGCGCCCTGACGATGCCGCCTGCGGTTTCCAGCGCGCCGCCAAAATCGCGCCCTTCATGCGAATAGCCAATCGGTAATGACGCCGGCACAAAGACCGGGCCAAACGTGGTCTCAATCTGCTCGCCCAGCCAGGACGTGTTGATCACCGCTCGGCTCGCGCCAGCTCGCGCCAGCGCGCGCAACAAACGCTCCATTAGCGACTGGCCCTGCACCTGCAGCAGCGGTTTGGGCGTGGCATCCGTCAGCGGGCGCATGCGCTCGCCACGGCCGGCGGCTAGCAGCATGGCGGGGACTTTCATGTTTCAGCGCATGCCCACCGCGATCTTGCCAAAGACGGCGTTCGCCTCGCGCGGCAGGCAGCGCCAGTAAGCCGGGTGGGCGCTAACGCTGCTGGCGAGCGCAGCGGCTGCCTGCCAGCCCCAGCGCGGCTGGTACATAAAGGGCCGCCCCAGCGCAATCAGGTCGGCGTCGCCGGCTTGCAGAATGGCTTCGGCCTGCTGCGCCTCGGTGATCAGGCCCACCGCAATTGTCGGCATGCCGCTGGCCGAGCGGATCTGGCGCGCAAAAGGCACCTGATAGCCTGGGCCGATCGCAATTTTTTGCGCCGGCGAAACACCACCTGACGAGACATGAATGAAGTCGCAACCGAGCGCTTGCAAACGTTTGGCGAATTCGGCGCTTTGTGTTACGTCCCAGCCGCCCTCAACCCAATCGGAAGCCGAGATGCGCAAGCCCAGCACGCCGTCATAGGCCTTGCGCATGGCAGCAAAAACTTCCAGCGGGAAACGGATGCGGTTCTCGAAACTGCCGCCGTATTCGTCGCTGCGCTTGTTGGCCAGCGGCGACAGAAACTCGTGCAGCAGATAGCCGTGGGCGCTGTGGATTTCAATCGCGTCCACACCGATGCTGTGCGCGCGCTTGGCTGCCGCCACGAAGGCGTCGCGAACCTGCGCCAGTTTCTCCAGTGTCATGGCCGTCGGCGGTACTTCGCTGGGCAAATAGGCTTCGGCCGACGGCGCAAAGGTTTCCCAACCGCCTTGCGCCGGCGTCAGCAGTTGCGCGCCGTGCCAGGGCAGGGCGCTCGATGCTTTGCGCCCGGCGTGCGCCAGTTGCACGCAGACCGCCAGCGGCGGCGCCAGTTTGCGCGCGCGCTGCAAAGTCTCGCCCATGGCGTGCGTGGTGCGCTCGTCCCACAGACCCAGGCAATTTGGCGAAATGCGGCCTTCGGGCAACACGGCGGTGGCCTCGATCGTGAACATCGCGGCACCGCTGTTGAACAGATTACCCCAGTGCATCAGATGCCAGTCGCTGGTGGCGCCGTCCTGCGCCTGGTACTGGCACATCGGCGCCACCACAATGCGATTGGACAAGCTCAGGCCACCGCGCGGCGCGGGCAGGGTCAATGGGGAAAACAGCAGGCTCATGAGAGTGGTCTCGGTTGGAACAGGGGTGGAAAATGCAAGCATAGCCCAAGACCCGGCTGGCTCAGCGATTGGCGCCGGTAAAATGCGGTGTTTACCCTTACCCCAGAACCCGCGGAGTTGGCACCAATGGCTGATACAGAACAAGCAAAACAAACCCGCAGCGCAAGCCGCGCCGACATGGCCAACGCGATTCGCGCCCTGGCCATGGACGCCGTGCAAGCTGCCAATTCGGGCCACCCCGGCGCGCCCATGGGCATGGCCGACATGGCTGTCGGCCTGTGGGGGCAGCTCAAGCACAACCCGGCCAACCCGCAGTGGCTGGACCGCGACCGCTTCGTGCTCTCCAACGGCCACGCCTCCATGCTGCTCTACGCCGTGCTGCACCTGAGCGGCTACAAGCTGCCCATCGGTGAGCTCAAGAAGTTCCGCGTGTTGCACAGCAAGACCGCCGGCCACCCCGAATTCGGCGTGACACCGGGCGTGGAAACCACCACCGGCCCGCTGGGACAGGGCATTGCCAATGCGGTCGGTATGGCGCTGTCGGAGAAACTGCTGGCCAAGGAATTCAACCGCGACGCCCACACGGTGATTGACCACCACACGTTTGCCTTCATGGGCGACGGCTGCATGATGGAAGGCATCAGCCACGAAGCCGTGGCGCTGGCCGGTGCCTGGAAACTGAACAAGCTGATCGCCCTGTACGACGACAACGGCATCTCGATTGACGGGCCGGTGGCACCCTGGTTCATCGACAACACCGCCCTGCGTTTTGTTGCGTGTGGCTGGAACGTGCTCGGACCGATCGACGGCCATGACGCCGCGCTGGTGGCGCGCACGATTGCGCAGGCCAAACAGTCGAGCGACATGCCGACGCTGATCATCTGCAAGACCGCCATCGGCAAGGGCAGCCCGAACCGAGCCAACACCGCCAAGGCGCACGGCGAGCCGCTCGGCGCCGAAGAAATCAAGCTCAGCCGCGAAGCGCTGGGCTGGCCGCACGCCCCGTTTGTGATTCCGAAGGAAATTTACGCTGCCTGGGACGCCAAGGCCGCCGGCGCCGCCGCCGAGCAAGCCTGGAACGACAAGCTGGCCGCCTATAAAACGGCTTACCCGGAACTGGCCAAGGAACTGCTGCGCCGCATGAAGGGCGAGTTGCCCAAGAACTTCAACCAGATCGCGGTCGACACCGCCGTGGCTGCGCACAGCAAAGGCGAAACCGTGGCTTCGCGCAAGGCCTCGCAACTCGCGCTCGAAGCCTTCACCGCCGCGCTGCCAGAAATGCTGGGCGGCTCGGCCGACCTGACCGGCTCGAACCTGACCAACACCAAGTGCACACCGAACCTGCGCTTTGACTTCAGCGGCCAATCCAACGGTGGTCGCCACATCAACTACGGCGTGCGCGAATTTGGCATGGCCGCCATCATGAACGGCGTTGCGCTGCACGGCGGCTTTGTGCCCTACGGTGGCACCTTCCTGACCTTCAGCGACTACAGCCGCAACGCCATCCGCATGGCCGCGCTGATGAAGCTGCGTGTGGTCCACGTCTTCACGCACGACTCCATCGGTCTGGGCGAAGACGGCCCGACGCACCAGTCGATCGAACACGCCGCCTCGCTGCGCCTGATCCCGAACCTCGACGTCTGGCGCCCGGGTGACACGGCCGAGACCGCCATCGCCTGGAGCGTGGCGCTGCAAAACAAACGCAAGCCAACCGCTCTGCTGCTGTCACGCCAGAACATCCACTACGCACCGAAAGCCAGCCTGGGCGACATCAGCAAGGGCGCCTACGTGCTGGCGGAACCGAGCGAAGTGGGCCTGAAGAAAAAAACGCAGGCCGTCATCATCGCCACCGGCTCCGAAGTGCAACTGGCGCTGCAGGCGCAGGAACTTTTGGCAAAAAGGAAGATCGCCGTGCGTGTGGTCTCCATGCCCAGCACCACCACCTTCGACCAGCAAAGCGCCGCCTACAAGAGCGCCGTGCTGCCGGCTGGTGTGCCGCGCATCGCGGTCGAAATGGGTGTCTCGGACGGCTGGTGGAAATACGGTTGTGCCGCCGTGGTCGGTATCGACAGCTACGGTGAATCGGCGCCGGCGCCGGTGCTGTTCAAGCTGTTTGGCTTCACGCCCGAGAACGTGGCCGACACGGTGGAAAAAGTTTTGCGGAAATAAGTTTTAACATTGGAGAAATCATGACGATCAAGATTGGTATCAACGGCTTTGGCCGTATCGGGCGCATCGTGTTTCGCGCTGCCACACAGAGTTTTCAGGACATCGAAATTGTCGGCATCAACGATCTGCTCGAACCCGAGTACCTGGCCTACATGCTGCAGTTTGATTCGGTCCATGGCCGCTTCAAGGGCGATATTTCGGTCGAAGGCAATAACCTGGTTGTCAACGGCAAGAAGATCCGTCTGAGCGCCGTCAAGGACCCAGCCGAGCTGAAGTGGAACGAAGTCGGCGCCGACATCGTGATCGAAGCCACCGGCCTTTTCCTGACCAAGGAAGCCGCACAAAAACACATCACCGCTGGCGCCAAGAAGGTCATCATGTCAGCGCCGAGCAAAGACGACACGCCGATGTTTGTCTTTGGCGTGAACGACCACACCTACGCTGGCCAGGCCATCATCTCGAACGCCTCCTGCACCACCAACTGCCTGGCCCCGGTGGCCAAAGTGCTCAACGACAACTGGGGCATCAAGCGCGGCCTGATGACCACCGTGCACGCCGCTACCGCGACGCAAAAGACAGTGGACAGTCCGTCCAACAAAGACTGGCGCGGCGGGCGCGGCATTCTGGAAAACATCATCCCCTCCAGCACCGGCGCGGCCAAGGCGGTGGGCGTGGTGATTCCCGAACTCAACAAGAAACTCACCGGCATGTCGTTTCGCGTGCCGACCAGCGATGTGTCGGTCGTTGACCTGACGGTCGAACTCAACAAGCCCGCCAGCTACGCCGAAATCTGCGCTGCCATGAAAGCAGCCAGCGTTGGCGCCATGAAGGGCGTGCTCGGCTACACCGAAGCCAAAGTGGTATCGACCGATTTCCGCGGCGAGAGCTGCACCAGCGTGTTTGATGCCGACGCCGGCATGGCGCTGGACAGCACCTTCATCAAGGTGGTTTCCTGGTATGACAACGAATGGGGCTATTCCAGCAAGTGCCTGGAAATGGCACGCCTGATCAGCAAATAGCAGCCTGCCGCCGGGCCGCCCCAAGGCCGGCTAGCCCCCTCGGGGGGCAGCGCAGCACACAAAGTGGCAAGCGTGGGGGCAATTACACAGGTGGGCGCTCGGTGCGCCCATCCGGATGGCGCGCAAAGCGCACCGGTTCACGCCCGTGCACGGGCGCCTCGTCAGGCCAGGGCCAGCCACCAAACTGGGTGCGACGGTAATCGGCCATGGCCTGCGCAATCTCGGCGCGGGTGTTCATGACGAACGGACCGTACTGCTCCACCGGCTCGCCAATCGGTCTGCCCTGCAACAGCAGAAACTCGCTCACAACATCGCCATTGATCAGCTCAAGTGCCTCAGCGCTGAGTTCAATCGCTGCATGCTGCGCCACCAACTGGCCGGCGACAGTGACCGAACTTCCCTTGAAGAAATACAGACAGCGCCGCGTACCTGCGCCGCTGGCGGCCGGCAGTGTCCACGTGGCACCCGGCGTCATGCGAATCGTGAGAATCGTCACATCCGCATCGGCTTGCGCGGCCCATGAATCAGGCGGCGGCGCCGGCGCCACGGCATCGGCATAGCGCCCGGCAATCAGCGCGACTTCGGTGTTGCGGCCCTGCGCATCACGCACAGTCCGAACTACCTTGTCTTCCGACCAGAACATCTTGAAATGCGGCGCCACCATCTTGCGCGACGCCGGCAGATTCAGCCAGATCTGAAACAGCTCGGCTGGGTTCGGCGCGCTGGCATTGAGCAGCGGAAACATTTCGGCGTGAACGATGCCCTCGCCAGCGGTGAGCCACTGCACATCGCCCGCGCCAAAGCGCGCCGCCGCGCCGAGCGAATCGGAGTGATCGATCAGCCCCTGGCGCACGATGGTGACGGTCTCGAAACCGCGGTGCGGGTGCGACGGAAAACCCGGCACCACGCGGCCGTGGTACATGCTCCAGCCGTCCTTGCGACTGAAGTCCTGCCCCAGTGCACGCCCGCTCAGCGAAGCCTGCGGCCCCAGATCGGCGTTGCCCGCCGGGTAGGCGTCATCGTGATGCGCGCAGAACAGAAACGGGTCGATCGTCTCCCACGGAAAACCGAGGGGCTTGATCTGAACAATGGGGGTGGCAGGCATGGCAGAGCTTTCAAAGGAGCGCCGACTGTACTTGAGAATACCCCGCCGAGGCGAAGCAGGGTTTCTGCGCTGACGACGTCGGTGTGCGGGCCGATACCGTACAAGAGTTGCTCGAAAAGTACCTGCCTCAGCTTTCGATCAGCTAAGCGAAAGCCACACGCCTTACTTGGCTGGACGGTGCAACGCGCAGAGCTTGTTGCCGTCAGGGTCGCGCAGATACGCCAGATAGAGCTGGCCGGCAGCGCCTTCAGGCCATCCCGGTGGGTCTTCGCAAGTGGCGCCGCCGTTGGCAACGCCCGCCGCATGGAAGGCATCGGCTTGCTCCGGTGACTGCGCGGCAAACCCAAGGGTGCTGCCATTGCCATGCGTAGCGGGCTCGCCATTGATGGGCGTGGTGATGCCGAACGTACCGGTGGGGCTGCGGTAGAAATAGCGGTTCTTGTTGGCCACGCCAGGGCCAATGCCTAGCGTTCCAAGCAGCGCATCGTAAAACTTCCTTGCGACCTCAAGGTCATTTCACACCAACCATCACATGCCAGCCCATTTGTCCAAGGAGCGTGTCAAAAAGATCTTGCCCACTGAGTTCGATGGTCAGTCCATCGGTGCGTGTACGACGAAGAAACAGAGACCTAGTGGTTTTTCGTGATTGACGTGGTGCAGGTGCTGACGCAGCAAGCGGATCACCTGCTTCATGCGTTCGATCAGGTTGCGCACCGTCGGAAAGGTGGCCACACCGCCACATAAAACACCCGCGCCGCCTCCTGCTCGTCTTCAGCCTTGGCGGGCATGTGCCCCACGCCGGGCAGCGCCACCACGGGGAACTCCAGACCTTTGCTGACCCTCATGTCGCTACTCATCATCTACGCCCCCAACAACACCTCACGCCGTGCCAGGCGTTCGCGCGCCTCAATTAAGGCGGCATGCAGCTTTTGCTCCAACTCCGCTTTGGGCGGCAGCTCAGTCCAGTATTCGGCCACGGTGATGCCGTCTTTGTGCATCTGCAGTAGCTCCACTTGTTCGCGGCTGGATTCGGCACACAGGATGAGGCCGATAGGCGCTTCCTCACCCGGCTGGCGCTCGTGCTTGTCCAGCCATTTCAGGTACAGCTCCATCTGGCCTTTGTGCGCGGCTTTGAAGCGGCCCAGCTTGAGTTCGATGGCCACCAGGCGGCGCAAGCGGCGGTGGTAGAAGAGCAAGTCCAGGTAAAAGTCTTCGCCGTCAATGACCATGCGCTTTTGGCGCTCTACAAACGCAAAGCCCCGGCCAAGTTCCAGGATGAAGGCTTCCAGCTGGCGCAGGATGGCATCCTCCAAATCGGCCTCGTCGTGGCCCTGGCGCAGGCCCAAGAAGTCGAGGAAGTACGGGTCTTTGAAGACCAGCGCGGGTGCGGCGTCGGTGGCCTGCAGCACGGGTGATTGGGCACTGGCAATCTCAGTGCGCTCAAAGGCTTTGCGCTCGATCTGGTGGCGCAGCTCGCGCACACTCCAGGTGTTGGTGGCGGCTTGGCTGGCGTAAAACTGGCGTGCCTGCTCGGTTTTGAGCGGCAGCAGGTTGACAAAGTGGCTCCAGCTCAATTGTCGTGACAGTGTCGCGACAATCTCGGTCTGCGGAAAGGTCTGAGCAAACTGCACCATGCGGCGCAGGTTTTTGGCTTCAAACCCGCGACCAAATTCTTGCGCCAATTGTTCACCCACACGGTTGATGAGCTGGTCGCCGTATTTGGCACGGTCCGCGCCGCCCAGCACCTCGGTGCGCAAACGTTCGCCCACGCTCCAGTACAGGCGTGTCAGCTCCGCATTGACCGCACCGGCCAGCCGCTGGCGGCTGCTGGCAATCAGCGCGCGCAGTTCGGCGTGCAGGCTATCGGCAGGCGCAGGCGCCACGTTGTGTGTTGTCTCGTTCATGTTGTTTTCCTAGTCATGTTCCCAGCCTCTTGCCAAACCCCCCATCCCCACCCACCCCAATCACCAGCTTCTGCGTCGCCCGCGTCGCCGCCACATAAAACACCCGCGCGGCATCCGCCTCGTCTTCGCCACTCGCGGGCATGTGCCCCACACCGGGCAGGGCTACCACGGGGAACTCCAGCCCTTTGCTGACCTTCATGGTCATGATCTGAATGGCGTCGGCTGCGGGGTTGTATTCGCCGGTACGCTTACGCACATTGAACGGCAGCTTGCGCTGGTGCAGGGCGTCGGCGCACAGGTCCATGGTCTTCCAGTCCGCGCACAGGATGGCCATGTCGCCCCAGGCGTGGCCCTCCTGGTGGGCGTTGCTCAGGTGGTCGGCAATCGCATACGCCTCTTCGCGCAGGCTGGGCAGTTTGATGATGATAGGTGGCTCACCATCACGCCCGCCACTGATCGGCTTCAGCAACGGAATGCCATCGTCGTCTTGCTCATCGGCCGTCAACAAGTCTGCGGCAATCAGGCTGGCGGTTTGCAGAATCTGCCGTGTATTGCGGTAGTTGATTTTCAGAATGGTGGTCGTTCCTTGGGCCCTGATTCCAAGACTTTTCCAGGAAAACTTGAGTCTCTTTTGCTTGTAAATGCTCTGCGCATCGTCGTACAGCACCAGCAGACTGTTAGTGGCGGGGTCTACCATTTGCGCCACCAGCTTGAGCCACTCCGGTGCGAAGTCGTGGCCCTCGTCAATCAGCACGGCGCGGTACTGGCCGCTGGGGATTTGCTGGCGCTCCACGCCGCGGATGACGCCGTCCACCATCTCGTCAAACAGGTGCGGTCCTTGCTGCGGAATGGTCTGACCGAAGGTGACCAGTTGCTGGCGGCACCATCTGTGAAAGTGCCGCACATGCACCTTGTCGCGCAAGCCCTTGGCGTCCATCACACTGTGCAGCTTGACGCCAAGCGGCTCGTTAAAGCACAGGATGAGGATGGGTTTGCTGGTGCCCGTACTGGCCTTGGCCAGGTACTCGGCGCGGTAGCCCAGAATCATGGTTTTGCCGGAGCCCGCCACGCCGTGAATCACACGGTGCCCATCGCCCAAGGACCGGGCCAGCTGCTCTTGTTGTATGTCCATCACGCGCATGATGCTGGGCAATTGCGCCTCGACATCACTGTCGTCAAACAAGGCACCCTGCGTTTGCACGCGCACTTCGGGGAACATGATCCAGCGCACGCGGTCCATCTGCGGCAGCGACATGACGCCGCCAAACGCGTGGGGAAACATGTTCCACAAGCGCTGCTGAAATTCTTCTACGTCGCCAGACTTCTCCATTTCATCCGAGCAAATCACATAGTGCGGCTCGATGGCATCGCCCAGCCCTGCCGCTTCAAACTGTTTGCGCGTGATGCGGGTAAAGACCACGCCATGACCCCATGGAAAAGCAAGCTTGCCCTGGTGCGCACCAGCTGCCTGCACCAGTTGCGGGTCGCGCTCCAGCGCGTTGACCACCTGAATAGCGCAATGCCTTGCCTGCGCCAACGGGTTGATCACGACCTTGAGTTGCCCGTCGGGAGCAATTTCCCAGATCTGCCGCGTGGCACGCTGGATGGTTTCGAGCTTCCAGTCTTTGGTTTCCAGAATCAACAAGCCGCGCCGAGGATGCATCACGACAAAGTTGGGGTGCGTTTGCTTGGGGCCAATCGGCACGTCGTACCAAAGCAGGTAGTCGGCGTCGAGCTTCTGTTCCAGCCGCTCAGCCAGTCGGCGCTCGCCCGTCGTCATGCGCGACACGCAAGCGCCAAGCGCTGGAATGAGGGTTGCCATATGGGTGATCTCGCCCCTGAGATTGTTTGCCGGAGATTATGACCCCATTGGACGCGTGGCCGAATCTATTCGCCGCCAGACGTGGCCGCCTACTACGCAATCGGATACACAGGTTCAGGTGCGGGCCGACACACCCAGCAACTGCGCAAACTGCGCCTGTGACAACTTGGAGTTTTGCCTTGCGGCGGATATTTCGCCTATTCACCGCATTTAATGCAGTGAATAGGACGATAATCGGCTCATGCCAAACACAAACACCTCGCTCTACCTCTGGCAGCAAGCCGACTGGCCGCGTTGGCGCTTTGACGCTGCAGTCCTTGCCGGACCGCTGGCGCAAACGCACCGCGCGCAAGGCCACTTATTCGGGCGCATGGCCGAGCTGGGATTGGCACAGCGAGAGCAAGCGACGCTGAAAGTGTTGACACAGGAAGTCATCAAAACCAGCGAAATCGAAGGCGAGCAACTCAATCTGGAAGCAGTACGCTCTTCGATCGCGCGCCGCCTCGGTCTGGACATTGGTGCGCTGGCGCCACCGGACCGGCACGTGGACGGCGTCGTTGACATGGTGCTCGATGCCACCTGCCACTTTGAGCAGCCGCTCAGTGCCGAGCGCCTGTTTGGTTGGCACGCAGCTCTCTTTCCTACCGGCTTCAGTGGCATGACGCGCATCCGCATCGGCACCTGGCGCGATGACAGCTCGGGCCCCATGCAAGTGGTTTCCGGCTACGCTGGTCGGGAGAAAGTGCACTACCAGGCACCACCAGCCCGCACGCTGGACGCACAAACCCGGCAGTTTTTGGACTGGTTCAATGCCGACACCACTGGCGATGCCCTAATCAAAGCGGGACTGGCACATCTATGGCTCGTCACGCTGCATCCGTTTGACGATGGCAATGGCCGCATCTCGCGTGCCGTCGGCGATATGGCGCTGGCACGGGCCGACAAGAGTGCGCAGCGTTTCTACAGCTTGAGTGCACAGGTACAGCGCGAACGCAAAGACTATTACGACCAACTGGAAAGCGCGCAAAAGGGCTCAATGGACGTGACCGCCTGGTTAGCATGGTTTCTGGCTTGTTTGTTGCGCGCCGTGCTCGGCGCTGAAGAAACACTGGCAACGATCCTGGGCCGCGCTCAGTTCTGGCAACGCTGGGCCGGCGTGTCCATGAACGAGCGGCAAATCAAAACACTCAACCGACTACTCGACGGTTTTGAAGGCAAGCTGACCAGCGCCAAGTGGGCCACCATCGCCAAGTGCTCAAGCGACACGGCGCTGCGCGATATCAATGAACTGTTGGCACGCGGCGTATTGCACAAACTCGAAGGTGGTGGGCGCAGCACCGGCTACGCGTTGACGAAGTAGCTGCCGCTCTACCAGGCATCCACCGCCAGCCCCTGCGCCGGGGGTAGTTTGGTCTGTGTCTGCAAGCCACCAACCAGCCATGCGCGCGTTTGCGCCGGGTCGATCACGGCGTCGATCTCCAAGGTGGCAGCCATGTTGATGGCGCTGCCACGCTCGTAGGCTGCAGCCACCAGTTGCGCAAACAGCGCATCGCGCTGCGCGCCTTCGGGCACAGCTTCAAGCTCCTTGCGGTAACCCAGGCGTACCGCGCCTTCCAGGCCCATGGCGCCGAACTCGGCGCTCGGCCAGGCCACCGTGAACAGCGGCGAATGAAAACCGCCCGCCGTCATCGCCATGGCGCCCAGACCGTAACCCTTGCGCAGTACCACGCTCAGGTACGGCACGCGCAGATGGGCCGCTGCCAGAAACATGCGGCTGACGTGGCGCACCTGCGCCTGCGTCTCGATGTCAGGCCCAACCATGAAGCCGGGGGTATCGACCAGGCTCACCAGTGGCAGGCCGTGCGCGTTGCACAACTGCATGAAGCGCGCCGCCTTGTCCGCCGCGTCGGCATCGATGGCGCCACCCAGGTGCAGCGGATTGTTGGCAAGCAGGCCGACGGGGCGGCCTTCGATGCGCGCCAGCGCGGTGTGAATGCCCTTGCCAAAACCGGTACGCAGTTCCAGCAGGCTGCCCTGATCGGCGATGCCGGCCATGACGGCGCGTGTGTCGTAAACGCGCAAGCGGTTTTCCGGCACCAAGTCGCGCAGGGCCAGCGCGTCTGGCGCCTGCCAATCCTGCACACGGCCTTGAAAGAACGACAGGTAATGCCGCGCTGCCGCAACCGCGCCCGCTTCGTCCGCCACCAGAATGTCGATGACGCCGTTGCCATGCTGCACGGCGCTCGGGCCGATCTGCTCGGGCTTGAAAACACCCAGGCCGCCGCCCTCGACCATGGCCGGGCCGCCCATGCCGATGTTGCTGCCCTGCGTGGCGATGATGACGTCGCAGCAACCCAGCAGCGCTGCGTTGCCGGCAAAGCAGCGCCCGGCCACAACGCCCAGCACCGGCACCTGGCCGTTGAGCCGCGCAAAGCTGGCAAAGGTCGCCACGTGCAAACCGGCGACGATTGGCATATCCACATCACCCGGACGGCCACCACCGCCTTCGGCAAACAGCACGACCGGCAGTTTCTGCTGCAAGGCGATGCCCAGCATGCGATCGGTCTTCTGGTGGTTGCGCAGGCCCTGCGTGCCGGCCAGTACCGTGGCGTCATAGGCCATGACAACGGCGCGGCGGTGCTCAGCGCCGAACAGCGCGCCGTTGATGCTGCCAATGCCGGTCACCATGCCATCGGCCGGTGTGTTCTTGATCAGGTCTTCTTCACTGCGCCGACTGCGCTGCGCCGCCACGGCCAGGGCGCCGTATTCGAGGAAGGAATCGGCGTCACACAGATCGGCGATGTTCTCGCGCGCCGTGCGCTGGCCCAGCGCGTGGCGCTTGGCAACGGCCTCGGCACGATGGGCGTCAAGCGTCGGTGCGTGACGCGCCAGCACGCGCTGCAGGTCGGCGCGCAGCGCACCGGCGTCGGCGGCTGGCGCCTTGGCGCTGTCCAGCGTAGCGGACGCAGCCGTCTGAACGTGTGCCATCCGCTCCAGGGTGGCGAGCACCTCACCCTCGGCCACCACAGCACCGTCGACAAAGAACAACTCACGCAGCACGCCGTCGTGTTCGGCACGCAGCTCGTGTTCCATTTTCATGGCTTCGAGCACCAGCAGCAGATCACCGGCGCGCACGTTGGCGCCAGCCTGTACGTGCCACTGAACGATTTGCGCCTGCAAGGGAGAAAGGATTTCAATCATGGCCGGATTTTGCGACAGCGGCGGCACCCTGCACGTCAAGCACGGGACAGGCATGCCGACCGGTCTCAGCCTTCATAGCGCCCGAGTTTGTGCGCGAGCTCAATCGCTGAGGACACTTCCATTTTCTTGAAGATATTGGCGCGGTGAAACTCGACCGTGCGTGGCGTAATGCCCAGGTGCTCGGCGATGTTCTTGTTGTAGTGGCCCTTGAGCAACTCGTCGAGCACCTCGCGTTCGCGCGGGCTCAGGCTGCCCAGCGCCAGGCGCAACTGGTGTGCCTGGCGCCGGTCGTCGCTCAGGTTCGACGCGGCGGCCAGCGCCTGCTCCACCTTGTCCACCAGCACATTGTTCTGGAAAGGCTTTTCCAGAAAATCCCAGGCGCCGTTCTTGACCGCCGCCACCGCCATGCTGACGTCACCGTGCCCGGTCAGAAACAGGATCGGCCAGGGGCAACCCAGGTTCTTCAATTCCTCAAACGTGGCCAGTCCGGAGAGCGGCTCCATGCGGATGTCAAGCAGCACCACGGCCGGCCCCCAGTAGGGCAACCGCGCACGCAGCGCTTCCAGAAAGACATCGCCGCCGGCCCAGGTCTGCGCCTGGTGCCCACGCGAATCGAACAGCCAGGCCAGGCCCTCTCGAAAGTCGGCGTCGTCGTCAACGATGTGGATGGCCGGTGTCATGCTTCATTGTCCTGCTTTGCAGTGGCCTCGGTGCTGGCGTCAGACAGCGGCAGCCACAGGGTGAACCGGGCACCGCCCAGAACCGGGTCGCGTGCCACATCAATGCGGCCATGGTGCGCTTCCAGCACGGAGCGGCAAATCGCCAGCCCCATGCCCATGCCGTCGGCCGAGGCGCTGAAGAACGCAGCAAAGATCTGCTCGCGGTGCTCTTCATCCACGCCGGGACCGTTGTCACCGACCACGATGCCGGCCATACCATCGCCCATCTCGATCTGCACTTGCACCCGCCCCGCTGCGCCGCCCTGCTGCGCCCAGTGCAGCGCATTGGCCACCACGTTCTGCACCGCGTGTTCAAGCAGCAGGGCATCGGCTTCGACCCACACCGGGGCGGCTCCGAGCAGCAGTTCCAGGTTGACCTGGCGCTGCGTCAAATGCTGCACCAGCGCACGACGCAGGAAGACCACCAGATCGAGCCGCTGGCGCGACATTTCGCGCCGGCGCGCAAACGCATTGACACGCTGGATGATGCGCCCGGCCTTGTCCGAGAGCCGCTCCATGCGCTCGACCACCGGCAACACCTCGTCGAGCGTGATGCGTCCGCTGCGCAGACGGTTCATCAAACCATTGGCAAAACTGCTCAAGGCGCCCAGCGGTTGATTGAGTTCGTGCGCCAGCGTCGAGGCCACCTCGCCGACGGCCACCAGCCGCCCCGAAGCCTGCAGCCGTTCCTGCTGGCGCGCTGCCATGCGTTCCGAGCGCTTGCGCTCGCTGATGTCGAGCACCGAACTCATCCAGCCGATCTGCTCACCGCTGGCCGTGTTCAACGGTGCTTCGTGAATCAGCACATCCAGCAAATGCCCATCGTGATGCTGGAACTGCACCTCGACGCCGTCTTCCTGCGTGCCCTGCGCGATGATGCCGCGGTGTACCAGGTTGAGTTCATCGGCCTGCTCCGCCGGCCAGTAAGGCAGCGGCATGGACTTGCCAACCAGCTCGACCGCGCGGTAGCCCACCATCTTGCAGAAAGACTCGTTGACGTAGAGGATCTTGCCGCTGCGGTCCCAGGCGCGCAGACCGATGGTGACCGAGTTCTCCATCGCCGTGCGCAACGCCACCTGGGCCTGAAACAGCGCCTGTACCTGCTGGCGTTTGACGAAGTCGCGGCGCAAAACCCACAGGCTGACCAGCATGCCCGATAGAAACAGCAGCGCCACCAGAAAGAAGATGCGTGGCACGGTGGCTGCTGGCACATCAAACGGTGTCACGGCCAGGAACAGATCGGTGCCGGGAAGGTTCATGGCGGCTCGAAAAAGCTTGTTGTCCGCACCTTCAGCGGGCTGCCCCTGCAACTCGTCGGCCACCAGATGCACCCGATGGTTTTGCGCAAACCAGGTTGGCACCAAGGCCACGGTCGCGCGCTGCAGCGACACCGCCGCAAGGTAGTTGCCGACAAACTGGCCGCGGTCAAAAAACGGCACCGCGACCCAAACCACATCGCTCAGTGAACCGTCCGCCTGCAACATCAAACCAGCGTAGGCCGAGCGCCGCAGGCCGCGCGTCGTCGCCTCCATCGTGGCCATCACCTGCGCGTTGGCAGGCTGCGCCAACCAGTCGCGCTGCCAGCGCTCGGGGCCGCGCGTTTCATCGGAGCCCGGGCCCGCAGCCAGCCAGCCGTGCGCGAGCACCACGCCCGCTTCGCGCCACAACAAGCCGCCCTGCATCGGGCCCTCATCACTCTGACCAGCGCCGCGCACGGCCTGGCGCGCCAACAGCGTCAAGTCATCCTCCAGCCGGCGGAAATGAAACTGCACACTTTGCTCCAGCCACTGCGCTTCGGCGGCACGGCTGCGCGTCTCCTCGTCGGCCTCAAAGGTATTGAGATAGAGCACCAGCGCCAGCACCGACGCCAGCAGCAACAACAACAAACCCAGCAACCAGAACAGCGCGCGCCGGTTGCGACTGGCGTGACTGGGCATCGTCTGTTGCAGCAAGGCAAAGTCGAGCGACTGGTCGGCAGGGGTGCTTGCGGATTCGGCCATGGTGGTTTGAATACCCTCGCATAATAGCCAGCATGTCAGCGCCTGCCCTGCCTGCCTCCCTGCGCCGCCGTCAATGCCTGCACGGCGCGCTCGCCTGCGCCATGGCCGCCTCACTGCCAAACCGGTCGGCACAGGCGGCAACGGACAAGGCTGTGACGCTGCGTTTCTCCCATGTGGTGGCACAGGAAACGCCCAAGGGTCTGGCAGCGCAGCGCTTCAAGGCGCTGGTTGAGCAACGCTCGGGCGGTCGCATCCGGGTGCTGGTCTACCCGGACGGCCAGCTCTACGGCGACCACGACGAAATGCAGGCACTGCAACTCGGTGCCGTGGACATGCTGGCGCCCTCGCTCTCCAAGTTTGGTCGCATCGGTTTCCCTGAGTTTGAATTGTTTGACCTGCCCTTTTTGTTTGGCAATGTCGCCGACGTGCGGCGCATTACGCAGGGGCCGCTTGGGCAGCGTTTGCTGCAACGCCTGAGCCGCCAGGGACTGACGGGGCTGGGCTATTTTGACAACGGCTTCAAACAGATGAGTGCCAATCGGCCGCTGCTGACACCGCCTGATTTTGTTGGCTTGCGCATGCGCGTACAGGCCTCGCGCGTGATTGCGGCTCAAATGCGTGCGCTCGGTGCGCAACCGGTAACGCTGGCGTTCAGCGAAACCCGGCGCGCACTGGAGAGCGGCGTCGTCGATGGCACCGAGAACCCGATCTCCAACTTCTGGACGCAAGGCATGCACGAGGTGCAAAGCGACCTGAGCCTGACCGAGCATGGCTATCTGGGCTATGCGGTGGTCGTGAACCAGCGCTTCTGGCAAAGCCTGTCCGCTGCTGACAGCGCACTCGTCGGGCAAGCCCTGCGCGAGGCGCTGGCCTACGGCAACGACATCGCCGACGCACAGAACGACAAGGCCCTGGCCGCCCTGCGCCAGGCCGGCACGACCCGCATCCATACCCTGAGCGAAGCGCAGCGCGCACGCTTGCGCCAGACGGTCGAGCCAGTGCACAAAGCGCTGGCCAGCCGCATCGGCCTGTCATGGATGGACGCCATGCGCGACGCCTTGAAGCAGGGTTAACCCTAGCTGTTGAACGCCACAGTTGTGGCGCTGCGCAATAGTCCCTAACCTTCGCCTGTTAGATCGACAACCCCCGTTTTGGAGACCGTTATGAAAATCAAGATTTTGCTTGCCAGCGTACTGCTGGCCCTGGGCCTGAGCGCTGGCGCCCAGACCATCATCAAATTCAGCCACGTGGTGGCAGCCGACACGCCCAAGGGCAAGGCATCCGAGTTCTTTGCCAAGCGCGCCGGCGAACTGACCAAAGGCAAGGTCAAGGTCGAGGTCTATCCGAACAGCGCCCTGTACAAGGACGGCGAAGAAATGTCATCCCTGCAAATGGGCTCGGTGCAGATGCTCGCACCTTCGCTGGCCAAGTTCGGGCCACTCGGCGTGAAAGAGTTTGAAGCCTTCGACTTCCCCTTCATGTTTGACGACACGGCCGAACTGCACAAGATCACGCAGGGCCCGGTGGGTGCGGCCATGCTGGCCAAGCTCGAGCCCAAAGGCATCAAAGGTCTGGCCTACTGGGACAACGGCTTCAAATCGTTCTCGGCCAACACGCCGCTGAAGAACGTGGCCGACTACAAGGGCAAGAAGTTCCGCATCCAGTCCTCCAAGGTGCTGGAAGAAGAAATCCGCTCGATTGCCGGCATTCCCCAGGTGATGGCATTCTCCGAGGTCTATCAGGCGCTGCAGACCGGCGTCGTTGACGGCACCGAGAATCCGATCTCCAACTTCTGGACGCAGAAGATGCATGAGGTGCAAAAGCACCTGACGCTGACCAACCACGGTTACCTCGGCTATGCAGTCATCGTCAACAAGAAGTTCTGGGATGGTCTGCCGGCTGAAGTGCGCGGCGAACTCGAACAGGCGATGAAAGAAGCCACCGTCTATGCCAACAAAATTGCCCAGGAAGAAAACGATCTGTCGCTGGCCGGTGTCAAGAAGAGCGGCAAGACTGCGGTTTACGAGCCGACCAAGGACGAGCGTTTTGCCCTGAAGAAGGCCATGGCGCCGGTGCACATCAAGATGGCCGATCGCGTTGGCAAGGAAACGCTGCAAGAGTTCTACAAGGCCACCGGCTTCGACCCGACGAAGCTCTGAGCCTGGCGTTATTGCGAAACCTCCTTGTCATTGCGGGCCTGACCCGCAATCCAGTGCACACGCGGCCCTGGATGCCGGATCGAAGTCCGGCATGACAAATTCTTTCTAACCCTGGAGCACATTCGGAGTACAAATCATGAAATTTCTTGATCACCTGGAAGAGTGGCTGGTCACCTTCCTGATGGGCGCTGCGACGCTGATCATCTTTGTCGCGGTGCTGCACCGCTACGCTGCCGGCCTGGCCATTCCAGGTGTGCAGGACTGGTTGCTGACGCTGAACTTCGGCTGGGCACAGGAACTCACCATCATCATGTTTGTCTGGATGTGCAAGTTCGGTGCCGCCTACGGCGTGCGCACCGGCATCCACGTCGGCGTTGACGTGCTGATCAACCGGCTCGATGAGAAGATGCGCGGCAAGTTCATCATCTTCGGCCTGTGCGCGGGCATGCTGTTCACCGGCATCGTCGCTTACCTGGCGACCAGCTTCGTCTGGGACAACGGCGCGCACCACGCCTGGTTCAAGTGGCTGGGCATGTCGGTCGAAGGCATTCCCGAAGGCCCGACTTCACCGGACCTGGAATGGCCAACCTGGATGGTCTACAGCGCCGTGCCACTGGGCACCAGCCTGATGTGTTTCCGCTTCCTGCAGGTCATGGTGAGCTTCATCAAGACCGGCGAGTTGCCACACCACGATCACGGCCATGTCGATGGACTCGAAGAAGAACTGGTCGCAGTTGACTTCGACCCCTACGCCATGAAAGACAACCTGCACCCGGATGAGACGCCGGACCAGAAAGGAGGCGCCAAATGAACGCCGCCATCATCTTTGTCCTCTTGCTGGTGCTCATGCTCACCGGCATGCCGATCTCCATATCGCTGGGTCTGACGGTTCTGACCTTCCTGTTTGGCTTCACCCACGTGCCGCTCGAATCGGTAGCGCTCAAGCTCTTCACCGGCATCGAGAAGTTCGAGATCATGGCGATCCCGTTCTTCATCCTGGCGGGCAACTTCCTGACGCACGGCGGGGTCGCACGACGCATGATCAACTTTGCCTCCAGCATGGTCGGTCACTGGTATGGCGGCCTCGGCCTGGCTGGCGTGCTGGCCTGCGCGCTGTTTGCTGCGGTCTCCGGTTCGTCACCGGCCACCGTGGTGGCGATCGGCTCGATCCTGATGCCCGCCATGGTCAAGGCCGGCTTTCCCAAGAGCTTTGGCGCTGGCGTCATCACCACCTCGGGCGCGCTGGGAATTCTGATCCCGCCGTCCATCGTGATGGTGATGTACTCGGTGGCCACCAACACCTCGGTCGGTGCGCTGTTCATGGCCGGTGTCGTACCCGGCATTGCGCTGGCCTGCGTGCTCGGCGGTGTTACCTGGTACCGCGCGCGCAAGTTCAACTACCCGCGCCTGCCCAAAGCAACCTGGGGCGAACGCTTCAAGGCTTTCAAGACCTCGGCCTGGGGCCTGCTGCTGATCGTGATCGTGATGGGCGGTATCTACACCGGTCTGTTCACGCCGACCGAAGCGGCGGCCATGAGCGCGGTTTACGCCTTTGTCGTGGCGGTGTTTGTCTACAAGGACATGAAGCTCAAAGACGTGCCGCGCGTGCTGCTGAACTCGGCCAATATGTCGGCGATGCTGCTCTACATCATCACCAATGCTGTGCTGTTCTCTTTCATCATGACCAACGAGAACATCCCGCAGGCGCTGGCCAACTGGATGCTGGGCAACGGCCTGGGCATGATCAGCTTCCTGCTGGCGGTCAACGTCATGCTGCTGCTGGCGGGCAACTTCATGGAGCCGTCCTCCATCGTGCTGATCTTCGCGCCCATCCTGTTCCCGGTGGCGATGAAGCTCGGCATTGACCCGGTGCACTTTGGCATCATCATGGTGGTGAACATGGAAGTCGGCATGTGCCATCCGCCGGTCGGGCTGAACCTGTACGTGGCTTCGGGCATCACCAAGATGGGCATTACCGAACTCACGGTGGCGGTCTGGCCCTGGCTGCTGTCGATGCTGGGCTTCCTGCTCGTGGTCACCTACTGGCCAGGGCTTTCAACCTGGTTCCCGCGCATGCTGGGGATGTTGTAAGAAACCGATCGGCAAGCGAGCGCCTGGCGCAGTCCATGCCCCGCTTGTCATCCCGGCTCCTCGGCTGTCATGCCGGACTTGATCCGGCATCCAGTGCATTGCGTGGCATGGATTGCGGGTCGTAGCCCGCAATGACAAAAACGATGCGGTCATGCCAGGCCGTTCGATAATCGGTGCCATGTTTGCCAAACTGCACCCCACACCCATCGCTTTCAGATCATGGCTCGGCATCCTGCCGGGCCTTTTCTTTTTTGCCGCACTGAGTAGCGCACAGGCCCAAAACAAAACGCCGGAACCGGCCGCCGAGGCGGAGCAAGCGACACCGGCCAAGCCGACGCCAGCACGGCGCAACGCCGGGGAATTAAAGCCGGTCACCATCACCGGCGCGGCGGTCAACGAAACCGAAGACCGACGCCAGTCCACCGCCAGCAAGATCATCGTCGGGCGTGACGAAATTGAGCGCTTTGGCGACAGCACCATGGGCGAGTTGCTCAAGCGCCTACCCGGCGTCACGATGCCGGGCCGACCCGGGCGCGGTGGCGCGCCACGCATGCGTGGCCTGGGTGGCGGCTACACCCAGATCCTGATCGATGGCGAACCGGCGGCGCGCGGCTTTTCGCTCGACGAACTCTCACCAGAACAGATCGAGCGCATCGAAATCCTGCGCGCACCGACGGCCGAAACCGGCGCGCGCGCCATTGCCGGCACCATCAACATCATCACGCGCGGCGGCTACAGCAAGAAGCTCAACGACCTGCGCGTGGGCGCCGGTTTTGAGAACGGCAACACAGAGCCGGGCTTTTCCTGGACCCGCAACGACAGCGCCGGTCCATGGATCTACAACCTCTCGGTCTCAGCGCAACAACACGCGCGCAAGAACGACAGTCTCAGCGAAACCATCATGGAAAATCTGGTGACGGGCAACGTCATCGAGCAGACCGAGCGCACCCTGTCCACCGGCAAGCACGATGGCATGCAGGCCAACGCGCGACTGCAATGGCGCAGTGAAGGCGGCGATACGCTGGTGCTGACACCCATGATCGTGCACTCCGAAGGCAGCAGCACCAGCAGTTCGACCCTGCTGCAAAACGGCGGCATCGCGCCTTACGACAGCAGCGCGGGCTCCGGCAGCAGCCAATTCACCAGCCTGCGCCTGGGCAGCCAGTGGACACACCGCTTGCAGGACGGCGGCAACTGGCTGCTGCGCGCCAACCTGAGCCAGAACGACTGGGACAACGCTGCGCTGCGTCAGAACTTTGGCGGTGCCGGGCCATCACTGGGCATCTCCGATATTCAGTCGAGTCAGCACGACATCAATTTCAGCCTTAATGGCAAACTGACCAAGACCCTGGCCGAGGAGCACAGTCTGGTCAGCGGTATCGAGTTGCAAACCAATCGGCGTACTGAGGTGGCCAGCGTGCTGCAGGACGGCGAATCACCGCTGACCGAGTTCGACGGCAATCTGACGGCCTCGACCTTGCGCGCCGCGCTCTTTGCGCAGGACGAGTGGTCGATCACGCCGCAGTTCGCGGCGCACGCCGGCCTGCGCTGGGAAGGCATCGCCACACAGGGCACGCCGTCTGCCGGCACGCCTGATGTGTCAAACCGCAGCAGCGTGCTGACCCCTTTGCTGCACGCCGTCTGGAAGTTTGACGACAAGGGCCGCGACCAGATTCGCGCCAGCCTGACACGCAGCTACCGCTCGCCCAATCTGCAGGACCTGATTGCACGCCCACGCATCAGCAGCATGTTCCCGGGGCGCGGCGCCAACGATGAAATCCATCCGGACCGCGTCGGCAACCCGGCCCTCATGCCAGAACTGGCCAGCGGTCTGGACATCGCCATGGAACGCTACCTGCCGGGCAGCGGCATGCTCAGCGCCAACCTGTTCTACCGCCGCATCAACAATCTGATGCGCAGCCAGTCAACGCTGGAGACCGTGTCCTGGGCCGACGTACCGCGCTGGGTGGCACGGGTGCAAAACATCGGCGACGCCATCACGCAGGGCATCGAGCTCGAAGCCAAGTTTCGCGCCAGCGATCTCTGGAGCGATGCGCCGCGCATCGACGTGCGCAGCAACCTCAGCCTGTTCGCCTCGCGCGTGCAAAGTGTGAGCGCACCCGACAACCGGCTCTCGCAGCAACCCGATGGCAC
The DNA here is from genome assembly GCA_903914175.1 of uncultured beta proteobacterium. Taxonomy (GTDB): domain Bacteria; phylum Pseudomonadota; class Gammaproteobacteria; order Burkholderiales; family Burkholderiaceae_C; genus Rhodoferax. The sequence continues at coordinate 29,700 of CAIWNX010000083.1, forward strand.
GGCGAACCTGGGTGCCGATTACCGGCTACGTGATTCGCCTTTGAGTTTTGGCGGCAACCTGAACTGGACGCCCGGCTACACCACGCGCCTGAGCGACGACCAGCGCATCAACCAGGGCGCCAAGCTGGTGCTCGACGCCTTTGTGCTGTGGGCTATCAACCCAAGCAGCCAGTTGCGCGTCTCCTTCAGCAACCTGGCCGCGCGCGACTATGTGACCAACAACACGCTCGATTCGGTCAACAGCGCCAGCCAGGCCGTGCGCGAGAGCATCACCAGCACGGCGCCGTCCTGGCCGAGCCTGCAGGTGCGGTTGGAACTCAAGCTGTAGCGCTTAACCTGCCAATAACGCCGCGTTGCCGCCAGCGGCCGTGGTGTTGATGGTGATGGTCTGCTCGGCGCAGAAACGGTACAGGTAGTGCGGGCCGCCGGCTTTCGGGCCGGTGCCCGACAGGCCTTCGCCACCGAACGGCTGCACACCCACCACAGCACCAATCTGGTTGCGGTTGATGTAGACGTTGCCGACATGGGCGGCGTGCGCCAGGATTTGCGCACGCGAGTCGATGCGGGTCTGGATGCCGATGGTCAGGCCGTAGCCGAGCGCGTTGATCTGCTCAATCACTTCCACCGGATCGCCACTCCAGCGCACGATGTGCAGCACCGGGCCGAAGATCTCGGTCTTCATCTCGGCAATGGACTTGATCTCAAAGGCTTGCGGCGCGACCAGATTCGGCATGGCGGGGCTTGACGCCGGTGCGAGCAGGGGCCTGGCTTCAGCGTGCAGGCGCTGCAACTGGCGCTGGATGCCATCAAAGGCCTCGCGGTCGATGACCGGCCCGAGGTCGGTTGAGAGCAGCGCCGGATCACCCGCCACCAGTTCTTTGGCCGCGCCCTGGATCATCTCGATCACGGGGTCGGCAATCTCGGCGTGCAGGCACAGCAGGCGCAGCGCCGAGCAGCGCTGGCCGGCGCTGCGAAAAGCCGATTGCATGACGGCGTCACTGACCTGCTCCGGCAGGGCGGTGCTGTCGACCAGCATGGCGTTAATGCCACCGGTTTCGGCAATCAGCGGCACGATGGGGCCGTCTTTCGCGGCCAGCGCGCGCGCGATGATCTTGGCCACCACGGTCGAGCCCGTGAACACGACACCGGCGACACCGGGCGCTGCCACCAGCGCCGCACCTACCGTTTCCCCGGGGCCGTGCAGCAGTTGCAGCGCATCTTGTGGTACGCCCGCGGCATGCAGCAGACGCACCGCTTCCCATGCCACGCCGGGTGTCTGCTCAGCCGGTTTGGCCAACACCGTGTTGCCGGTGGCCAGCGCGGCGGCGACCTGACCGGCGAAGATGGCGAGCGGAAAATTCCACGGGCTGATGCAGACCCAGGCTCCGCGCGCGATCAGGCGCAGCTCGTTGCTCTCGCCGGTCGGCCCCGGCATCGAGATCGGCGCCATGACACGCTCAGCCTCATTGGCGTAGTAGCGCAGAAAGTCCACCGCCTCGCGCACTTCGGACACCGCGTCACCCCAGGTCTTGAAGGCCTCGCGCACCAGCAGCGCGCAAAATTTCGGCAGTTTGTCTTCGAGTGCGTCGGCTGTGCGCCGCAGCATGGCGGCGCGCGCGGCAACGTCGGTGCGGCTCCATTGCTTGAAGCAGTCAGCGCTGCGCTGGAGTGCACCCGCCACCGCCTGCGTGTCAAACACCGGCACCGGTGGCACTTGCACCAATTGGTAAGCGCCCAGCAGCGGCTCACGCATGGACTGCACCGTGAGGTCCAGACCCGCGCTGTTTTTGCGCGCTGCGCCGAACAGGTCCAGCGGCAACGGCAATGAAGATTCGCCTTCCAGGCGCAGCGGCGAGATCAGCAACTCGTTGATCGCAACCGATTCATCGGCAAGCTGGTGCACAAAGGACGAATTGGCGCCGTTCTCCAGCAGCCGCCGAACCAGATAGGCCAGCAAGTCCTTGTGCGCGCCCACCGGCGCATAAACACGGCAGGCGATCAGCGGATTCTTCAGCACTTCGCGGTAAATGCCTTCGGCCATGCCGTGCAGGCGCTGCAATTCAAACGGTGCACCGCTGCGCGCGGCCATTTGCAAAACGGCGGCGATGGTCGACGCGTTATGGCTGGCAAACTGCGGATAAATGGCATCGGGCGCGTCGAGCAGCACGCGGGCGCAGGCCAGATACGAGATGTCGGTGTGGTGCTTGTGCGTGAACACCGGATAGGCCGGCAAGCCGTTCTCCTGCGCGCGCTTGATCTCGGCGTCCCAGTAGGCGCCCTTGACCAAGCGGCACATCAATCGGATCTTGTACTGGCGCGCCAGAGCGATGACGTGCTCGATCTGCTGCAGTGAGCGGGTCTGGTAGGTCTGCATCGCCAGACCAAAACCGCCCCAGTGCGGGAAGTGCTGCGCCACGCGGCTCACCAGCGCCTCGAACACTTCGAGCGAGAGTTCGAGCCGGTCCACTTCTTCCGAGTCGATGGTGAGGTTGATGTTGGCCCGGGCCGCCTGCTCGCACAGACCCCAGACGCGCGGCACCAGCTCGGCGAGCACGCGCTCGGTGTGCGCGTCCTCGTAGCGCGGATGCAAGGCGCTGAGCTTGATCGAGATGCCGTCGTTGACTTCGCAAGTGCCACTGGCAGCGGCATGGGTTGCAATGAACGCAATCGCATTCTGGTAACTCACCAAATATTGAAGCGCATCAGCATCGGTACGCGCGCCTTCGCCCAGCATGTCATAGCTGAATCTGAGCCCCCACGCTTGGCGCTGCGCGTCCTGCGCTGCCCCCCCTGGGGGCTGTTGCGCCTTGGGGCGGCCCGGCGGCGCAACGCTGAGGTTTTTCATCTTGCGCCGCGCCGCGTTGGCCTCGTCCATCGCTTCGGCAATGGTCTGGCCCAGCACAAACTGGCGACCCAGCAACTGCACGGCGCGCAGCGTGGCGGCCACCACCGAGCGCGCACCGAGCTTGGCGAAAAGGCCGGTCGGCGCTTCGCTGTCGGGCAGGAACTTCTTGCTCATCGCGATCGCCGTGCTGGACAGGCGCGCCAGCGTCTTGTCGCCAGCGCTGTGAAAGTCGGCGCGGCCCAACTGATCAGCCGTCAGCGCAATCGCGGTGGCGGCATCGGGCACGCGCAACAAGGCCTCGGCCAGGCGCATCAGGGCCAGACCCTCGGCGCTGGAAATCGGGTATTCCTTGAGCAGGCTCTCCATCGCCCAGAACGGCGGCGGGTTGGCGCGCACCGCCTGCACCCAGGGCGTGGCGACCTTGGCGACGGCAGCCCAATCAAGCGCACGACTCAGCGAGCCCAGGTGCTGGGAAACGATTTCGACTTCAGGGCGGTAGGGAAAAGGCAGGCGCACGGCAGACTCCGGTCAATTGAGACAGTCGCCATGGTTACCGCTTTATTGATGAATTACTCACCAAATATCTTTGGTTTTGCAGTTTTATATTTTATGGAACGGGCTGGACTGCGGCCCTCGTGATTTTGCGTGTCAGGCGGCTTCGGGGTAGAAGAAAGTGCGTTGCGTCTGGCGTGCCGGCAAGCCCTGCACCACGGCGCCGATGGCGGCGATGTGCTCGGGCGTGGTGCCGCAGCAACCGCCCACGATGTTGACCAGACCATCGGCAGCAAACTCGCGCAGCAAGCGGCTGGTGTCGGCCGGCGTCTCATCAAAACCGGTCTCGCTCATCGGATTGGGCAGGCCGGCATTGGGGTAGCAACTGATGAAGGTGTCGTCCGCCACGCGTGCGAGCTCTTGCAAGTAGGGCCGCATCAGCGCGGCGCCGAGCGCGCAATTCAAGCCGACCGCGAGCGGGCGCGCATGGCGCACGCTGTACCAGAAAGCCGTGACAGTCTGGCCCGAGAGGATGCGCCAGGAGGCATCGGTCACGGTGCCGCTGATGATCAGCGGCAGTCTCTCACCGGAGGCATCGAAATACTCGTCGATGGCAAACAGCGCCGCCTTGGCGTTGAGTGTGTCGAAAATCGTCTCGACCAGCAGCGCGTCGGCGCCACCCTGCACCAGCGCCTCGACCTGCGCGTAGTAAGCGGCGCGCAACTGCTCGAAATCCACGTTGCGCGCGCCGGGGTCGTTCACATCCGGGCTGATGCTGGCGGTCTTCGGTGTCGGACCGAGCGCGCCGAGCACAAAGCGCGGCTTGTCCGGCGTCGAATATTTGTCGCAGGCGGCGCGCGCCAATTGAGCTGAGGCCAGGTTCATCTCGGATGCCAGATCGGCCATGTCGTAGTCGGCCTGCGCAATCGAGGTCGCGCCAAAGGTATTGGTCTCAATCAGGTCCGCGCCGGCTGCCAGGTAGCGCTCATGGATGCTGCTGATCACGTCCGGACGCGTCAGCGACAGCAACTCGTTGTTGCCCTTGACGTCCTTGTGCTGACCTAGGGTTTTGCCAAAGTCCTTGAAGCGCTCGCCGCGGTACTGCGCTTCGCTGAGCTTGAAGCGCTGGATCATCGTGCCCATGGCACCGTCGAGCAGCATGATGCGATTCTGCAAAATCGCTGGCAGGGCCTGACCACGGGTGTATTGAAGTGCCTTCATAGGGCGCTATTGTAGAAAACCGGCTGCGGGTGACGCGCGGGGTGGGACAATCCCCTCTTCGGCGCGCAGCCAACAGCGCCCATTCAACCGCCGCGAACCAAGCCACTTTGACCATCCAACATATTCTTCAGCAAGTCTTCGGCTATGGCGCGTTTCGCGGCCCGCAACAGGCCATCATTGAGCATGTGGTCGACGGTGGCGATGCGCTGGTGCTGATGCCCACCGGCGGCGGCAAGTCGCTGTGCTACCAGATTCCGGCGATTGCGCGCCAGCAGGCCGGCCACGGCGTCACGGTCGTGATTTCGCCGCTGATCGCGCTAATGCACGACCAGGTTGGCGCCCTGCACGAGGCCGGCGTCAGTGCCGCCTTTCTGAATTCCACGCTGAGCGGCGAGGAGGCACAGCAGGTCGAGCGCCGGCTGTTGCGTGGCGACATCACGCTGCTTTACGCTGCGCCGGAGCGCGTCACGACGCCGCGCTTTCTGGCGCAGATGGATTCGCTGCAGGAACGCGGCTTGCTCAGCCTGTTCGCGATTGACGAGGCGCACTGCGTGAGCCAGTGGGGCCACGACTTCCGGCCCGAGTACCGGGCCCTGACCGTGCTGCACGAGCGCTACGCCAGCGTGCCGCGCATTGCGCTCACCGCCACAGCAGACACACTGACGCGCGCCGACATTCTGGAACGGCTGCAACTGGAGGACGCGCGCCAGTTCGTCAGCAGTTTTGACCGACCCAACATCCGCTACACCATTGTCGAGAAGCGCGAAGCCACGCAGCAACTGCTGCGTTTCATCTCGCGCGAGCACATGGGCGACGCCGGCATCGTGTACTGCCAGTCGCGCAAGCGCGTGGAAGAGATCGCCAATTTGCTGTGTGATGAAGGCATTGCCGCGCTGCCGTATCACGCCGGGCTTGACAACAAAGTGCGGCAAGCGAACCAGGATCAGTTTCTGCGCAGCGAAGGCATTGTGATGGTGGCAACAATAGCCTTTGGCATGGGCATCGACAAGCCCGATGTACGTTTTGTCGCGCACCTGGACATGCCCAAAAACATCGAGGGCTACTACCAGGAGACCGGGCGCGCCGGGCGCGATGGCGAGCCGGCCGATGCCTGGATGTGCTACGGCCTGCAGGACGTGGTAAACCAGCGCCGCATGATCGACGAGAGCCCGGCCGGCGAAGAGTTCAAACAGGGTCTGCGCGGCAAGCTCGACGCCCTGCTCGGTCTGGCCGAGGCCACCGACTGCCGTCGCGTGCGGCTCTTGGCTTACTTCGGAGAAACATACGGAGAGGACGCCGCCGCGCCGGGCCGCCCCAAGCAAGGCACGGCCCCCTCGGGGGGCAGCGCAGCACACGAAGTGGCAAGCGTGGGGGCAACATGCCAGAACTGCGATAACTGCCTGAGTCCGCCAGATGTTTGGGATGGTACGGATGCTGCCCGCAAACTGCTCAGCACCATCTACCGCGTGCAGCAGATGGGCGGCATCAGCTACGGCACCGGTCACATCATGGACATCCTGCGTGGCAAAGCGACCGAGAAGGTGCTGCAACGCGGCCACGAGCATTTGAGCACCTTCGGTATTGGCGCTGCGCTCAGCGAAGCGCAGTTGCGTGGCGTGCTGCGCCAGCTGATCGCGATCGGCGCTGTGGCCGTCGACGGCAGCGCCTTCAACACCCTGCAACTCACCGATGCCTCGCGCGCCGTGCTCAAAGGCGATGTGGCGGTGCAACTGCGCCAATCCGTTTCGACGCCAACCCAGCGCAAGGCCAAGCGGGCGCCGGCCAAGGCAGCGCCCAAGGTGCCGGCCTCACTCGACACAGCGGGCGAGCGCCGCTACCTGGCGCTCAAGGCCTGGCGCGCAGAAGTGGCGGGCGAGCACAACCTGCCGGCCTATGTGATTTTTCACGATGCAACCCTGGCGGCAATTGCCGAGCGCGCGCCGCAGTCACTCGACGACCTGCAGGGCATCAGCGGCATCGGCGTCAAGAAGCTCGAAGCCTACGGAGCCGAAGTGCTGCGCGTCGTGGCCAGCGTCTGACGGTTGATTTCACTTCGTCATCACGGTCTGCCGAATTTGTCATTGCGGACCTGATCCGCAATCCATGCTGCGCATTGCACTGGCAGAAGGGATGGATCCCGGATCAAGCCCGGGATGACAACCGGGGACGGGATGACAATGCGGGTTTGCGCGGCAGCGTCATCGTGAAGCGGGTCAGGCCTGCATCGGACGTCACGGCAATGCTGCCGCCATGCGCCAGCACAATGGAGCGCGTGATGGCCAGGCCCAGGCCGGTTCCTTCGCTGGCGCGCTGACGCGAGGGGTCAACGCGGAAGAAGCGGTCAAAGACACGTTCCAGAAATTCCTGGGCAATGGTGTCGCCCTGATTCTCCATGGCGATCAGGACCTGATCGGCGTTGGCGCTGATCAGCACGCGCACGCTGCTGCCGGGCGTTGCATGGCGCACCGCATTGGACAGCAGGTTGCCCAGCGCGCGGCGCAGCATCAGGCGCTCGGCGCTGATCTCTGCGTCACCTTCAAGCGCCAGCGAAATGCCTTTCTCTTCTGCCACCGCGTCGTAGTAATCAAACAGCGCGCGCACCTCGGAGCCCAGTTGCAAGGTCTCGCGATGGGGCACGACCAGACCGTTCTCGGCTTTGGCCAGCAGCAGCATGTCGGAGATCATGCGCGCCATGTGCTCGAACTCCTCAGCGTTCGATTCGAGAATGCTGCGGTAGTCGTCGGCGTTGCGCGCGCGTGACAGGGCGACCTGGGTCTGTGTCATCAGGTTGCTGACCGGCGTGCGCAGCTCGTGCGCGATGTCGGATGAAAAATCCGAGAGTCGCAAAAACGCTTCTTCGAGCCGCGCCAGCATGTCGTTGAGTGATTGCGCCAACTCAGCCAACTCCAGCGGCACCGACGCAACCGGCAGACGCTGGCTCAATTGCTGCGCCGTCACCACCTGCGCCTGCTCACGCATGGCGCGCAAAGGGGCCAGACCACGGCGCGCCGCAATCCAGCCCAGCACGCCGGTCAGCGCGGCTGCGCCGGCGACAAACAGCCAGAGCGTGCGCAAAAACGATCGCATGTAACTCTGGTGGTGCGCAATGTCGGTGGCCACCGCGATCGTGACCCGGCTTTGCTCGTTGATACCGGTGGCGACCTCGGCGGCAATGCCGCGATAGGTCTGCGCGCCCAGCGTCCAGATCTGGGGTCGCAGCGGACTGTGCTGCGCGCTGGCCGTGATCAAGGCCGGTGCAAAACCGGCGTTCGGCGTGGCAAACAGCACCGCCTGATTCGTGCCGATCAGCAGCACTTCGAGGCCGTGGTGCCCGACCAGTGAATGGTCCATCTGCTGCGCCAGTTGTTCCAGATCAGCGCTCGATTTCAGCATGCCCAGGGTATGGCGGGTCAGCTCCATCTTGCCCGAAAGCACCTCCATGTCGAGGTCCTCGAAGTGCTGCTCCACCGAGGACGCGATAACCAGTCCGAGCGCCAGCAGCACAGCCGAGGAGGCGATGACGAACAGCAGCGTCAGACGCCGCTGAATCGAGGGTCGTCCGGTCAGGCGCAATCCGGGTTCTCCAGCACGTAGCCCATGCCACGCACGGTGCGGATCAGCTTGGGCTCGAAGTTGTCGTCGAGTTTGACGCGCAGACGGCGCATGGCGACCTCGATGACATTGGTGTCGCTGTCGAAGTTCATGTCCCAGACCTGCGACGCAATCAGCGAGCGTGGCAGCACCTCGCCCTGGCGGCGCAGCAGCAACTCGAGCAACGCAAATTCCTTGGCCGTGAGATCGATGCGCTTGCCAGCGCGCGTGACGCGCCGGCGCAGTAAATCAAGTTCCAGATCGGCGGCGCGCAGGAACTCCGCCGCGCTCGTCTTGGCGCCACGGCGCAAGAGCGTGCGCACACGCGCCAGCAATTCGGAAAAAGCAAAAGGCTTGACCAGGTAGTCGTCGGCGCCGAGTTCCAGACCCTTGACGCGGTCATCGACATGGTCACGCGCAGTGAGGAACAGCACCGGCAAGTCCTTGCCGGCCTTGCGGATGCCACGCAGCACCGACCAGCCATCGAGCCCGGGCAGCATGACGTCCAGAATTGCCAGATCGTAGTTCTCGCTCAGCGCCTGATGCAAACCCGTGCTGCCGTCGCGCACCAGATCGACCACAAAGCCGGCCTCGACCAGACCTTGCAACAGGTAGTCGCCGGTCTTCGGTTCATCTTCAACGATCAGGATTTTCACAAGGCTGATTGTGCCCCGGCGCCACGGGAAGCGCGCCAAGATAACAAATTTGTAATGTGGCCGACAGGTGTTTGTTGGGACACGCTGCGCACAATCTCCGCATACCGTCATGAAAGGCTCATCACATGTCACGCCACAGCTATTCCCTATTGATTCTCGCTCTGGCCGTCGCCGGATTTTCGACCCAGGTCAGCGCGCAGACGGACCACAGCGCCCACACCATGCCCGCCGCCAAGCCGGCTGCCAGCAGCGCGGCAATGGAAGAAGGCATCGTGAAGAAGATCGACAAAGCGGGTCGCAAGCTCGCCATCGCGCATGCGGCGCAGCCCAGCATGCCGGCCATGACCATGGTCTACAGCGTCAAGGACGCGGCCCTGCTCGACAAGTTGCAGGTCGGGCAGAAAATCCGCTTTGTCACCGACCCGGCTGACGGCGGCATGACGGTGCTGCGTTTCGAGGTGGCCAAGTGAAGCAAAAAAATCTTTTTATCCTGGCCGCCGGTCTGCTGATAGCCGCTGTTGCGCTGAGCCTTTTTCTATACCGCCAGCAGAGCGACGCCCCCAGTGCTGCACAAAACCAGGCGGCGTTAACGCGCACCGACACGCCGACCTTCGGCGAGCCCACAGCGCCAGTGCACATCGTCGAATTCCTGGACCCGGCCTGCGGCACCTGCGGCGAGTTCTATCCCTTTGTGAAAAAAATGATGGCCGCCAACCCCGGCAAGATCCGGGTCTCGGTGCGCTACGCGCCTTTTCATCCGGGCTCGGAGCAGGTGGTCAAGGTGCTTGAAGCCGCGCGCATGCAGGGCCAGTTCAGCCAGACGCTCGAAGCCTTGTTCGCCTCGCAAGCAGTCTGGGTGCAAAACCACCACGCCAACGTCGATCTGATCTGGGGTCCGCTGGGTGGTTTGGGGCTGGACATGGCGCGTCTCAAAACCGACATGAATTCGCCCGAGATCGCACAGCACGTGCAGCGCGACCTGGCAGATGCCAACAGCCTGGGTGTGGCGATGACGCCCGAGTTTTTCGTCAACGGCAAACCAATGCCGAGCTTTGGTTACGAGCAGCTCAAGACCCTGGTCGATGACGCGCTGGCCCGCGCCAAATAAGGGCAACCCATGCAACTGAATCTGCGCGCCGGTCTGGCAGCTGCCATCCTGATGCTGGGCAGCGCCGCCAGCGCGCTGGCGGATGAGCCACCTGGCGCCACCGTGCAGAGCCTGCTGCAATTGGCGCAGGAACGCAATCCTGAGTTCAGCGCGATGCAACACGAGGCACGCGCTGCCAGCGAGCGTGTGCTGCCCGCCGGCGCCTTGATGGACCCGCGCCTCAAGATGGAGTTGCAGGACGTCACCAAGGCCGGCGAACAAGCTCCGGCCTTGTTGCCTTCTGACGTGGCCAGCACCGCCTACACCCTGACGCAGGAGTTGCCCTGGGCAGGCAAGCGCGAACTCCGAAGCGCCATTGCCACGCTGGAGGCGCAGGCTTCGCAGGGGCGGGCAAAGCAGACCTGGGCCGAGCTGGCGGCGCGCATCAAGGCGCTGTTCGTGCAGCGCTACCTGGTGCAGGTCAACCAGCGTCTGGCAAGCGAGAACCTGGAACTGATGCTGCAACTGGAGAAGGTTCTGCAGGTGCGCTACGCCGGCGGGCTGGCGGCGCAACAGGACATCACGCGCATCCACGTTGAGCACACCGGCATGCGCGGCGAACTGCTGGCGCTGGCGCTCGAATGGCGGCAAAGCGCAACGCGATTGAACACGCTGCTCTCGCGCGCCGCTGATGCGCCGCTGGCGGCACCGACTGCGCTGCGCGCCTTGCCCGAGCCGGCCAAGCTCGATTTTGCTGCGCTGGCAGAGCGTCTGCGCCAGGCCAACCCGCAGCTGTTTGTTGAGTCCGCACGCCTGCGCTCAGCGGAAAAATCGCGCGACCTCGCCTACAAGAACCGTTATCCGGATTTCACGCTCGGGCTGACGGCCATGCAGCGGCAAAGCTCGATCAAGGAATGGGGCTTCATGGTCGAGCTCAATCTGCCGCTGCGCAACGGCGTGCTGCAGTCGCAGGAGCGTGAGTCCGAAGCCATGCTCGCGGCAGCCCGTTCGCGCCAGGAGGCTGCGGCCAATCAGGCACTGGCTGACCTGTCGGAGAACCTCATCGCGCTGGAGTCGGCGCGCCAGACCGAGCACCTGATGACTTACAGCCTGATGCCACAGGCCGACCTGACCTGGCGCGCTGCATTGGCCGGCTACGAAAACGGCAAGGCGGATTTCGCCACCCTGCTTGATGCGCAACGGCAGATTCGTGGCGCACGGCAAAGCCAGATCAAGGCGCAGGTTGAAGCGCAACTGCGCATGGTGGAAATCGAACGATTACTTGGGGAAGACTTATGAAACAAGGCGCTGCACTGGCCATCGGCCTCATCGCCGTGGCGCTGGCTGCGGGCGGCGGCTATTGGGCTGGCCACCGCAGTCCGATCCCTGCAACGCCCGACGCAACGCCGGCCAGCCCTGCGGCGAAGAAGCCGCTCTACTACCGCAACCCGATGGGCCTGCCCGACACCTCGCCGGTGCCAAAGAAAGACCCGATGGGCATGGACTACATCGCCGTCTTTGCCGGTGCTGCTGACGAGGAACCCGCAGCCGCGAACCAACTCAAGTTCAGCACCGACAAGGTCCAGAAGATGGGCGTTCGCACCGAGCCGGCGCAATTGCGCCTGCTCGACAAAACGGTGCGCGCGGCTGGCCGCATCGAGCCCGATGAGCGCCGCCTGGTCACCGTGGCATCCCGTTATGAAGGCTACGTGGAGCGCCTGCATGTGAACGCCACTGGCCAGGCCGTTGCCAAGGGGCAGCCGCTGTTTGAGGTCTACAGCCCGGAACTGGTCTCGGCGCAGCGCGAATACGCGATTGCAGCGCAGGGCGTGGTGTCGCTGCAAGGGGCCGACAGTCCGGCGCAACTGGGCATGGCGCGGCTCGTCGAATCGAGTCTGCAGCGGCTCAAGAACTGGGAAATCTCCGAGGAGCAAATCAAGACCCTGGTTGCCTCCGGCGAAACCAAACGCAGCATGACGTTTCGCTCACCGGCAAGTGGCATCGTGATGGAAAAGAAGGCGCTGCAGGGCATGCGCTTCATGCCCGGCGAGATGCTCTACCAGATTGCCGACCTGTCGGCGGTGTGGGTGGTGGCCGATGTCTTCGAGCAGGACCTCGCACTCGTCAAGACCGGCGCCAGGGCCCGGGTCACGATCAACGCCTATCCGGACAAAGTGTTCATGGGCACGGTGAGCTACGTCTATCCGACACTCAAGCCCGAAACGCGGACCGTACCGGTGCGCGTGGAGTTGGCCAACCCGGGTCTGCTACTCAAACCCGGCATGTTTGCCCAGGTGGAGCTGGGCGTCTCAGCGAAGGCCAAGGTGATTACCGTGCCGCTATCGGCCGTCATCGACAGTGGCACGCGCCAGATCATTTTGCTGGCGCAGGGCGATGGGCGCTTTACACCGCGTGAGGTGAAGCTTGGCGCGCGCAGTGACAACTACGTCGAAGTGCTGGACGGCGTGAAGGAAGGCGAACTGGTGGTGGTTGCCGCCAACTTCCTGATCGACGCCGAGAGCAACCTCAAGGCCGCGATAGCGGGCTTCGGCGCGGCGCCGCCCGCACCTGCCGCAACAGCCAGTGCATCGGCGGTGAAAGGCGCGGGTCATCAGGCGCAAGGTGTCATCGACAGCATCGACGCCAAGGACAACAGCGTCAACCTGCGCCACGGCCCGGTGGCAAGCCTGAAGTGGCCGGCCATGACCATGGAGTTCAAGCTCGCCAACGCGGCGCTGCTGAAAGACCTGAAAGCGGGCGACCAGGTCAGCGTCGAGTTTGTCGAGCGCCAGGCAGGTGAATGGGTCATCACGGCCATTCAACCGTCAGTCAGTGTGCTCAGGAAATGACGAATCCCAATCGAGTTCTTGTCATTGCGGGCCCCGACCCGCAATCCAGGGTGCAGAAGGCACTGGATGCCGGATCAGGTCCGGCATGACAAATGTTAGCTTGCATTTTTAAACTTGATTGAACCAGCGAGCCACTCAGCATGCTTTCCAACATCATCGACTGGTCGGGACGGAACCGCTTTCTGGTTCTGCTCGCCACGCTGTTCATCACGCTGTGGGGCATCTTTGCCGTGCTGCGCACGCCGATCGACGCGTTGCCGGACCTGTCGGACGTGCAGGTCATCGTCTACACCGAGTACCCGGGCCAGGCGCCGCAGGTGGTGGAGGACCAGGTCACGTATCCGCTGACCACGGCCATGCTGTCAGTGCCGAAGTCAAAAGTGGTGCGCGGCTTTTCCTTCTTCGGTGCGTCCTTCGTCTACGTCATCTTCGAGGACGGCACCGACATCTACTGGGCGCGCTCACGCGTGCTGGAGTACCTCAACTTCGCTTCCGGCCGTATGCCCAAGGGCATCACGCCGCAGATCGGGCCCGACGCCACCGGCGTCGGCTGGGTCTTCCAGTACGCGCTACTGGCAAAAGACAAGACACTGGCCGAATTGCGCTCGATCCAGGACTGGTATGTGCGCTACCAGTTGAGCAAGGCGCACGGCGTGGCCGAGGTGGCCTCCGTCGGCGGCTTCGTGCAGACCTATCAGGTGACGGTGGACCCGGTCAAGCTGCGCGCCTTCGGCATTCCCTTGATGAAGGTGGCACAGGTGATCCGCGACTCGAACCGCGACGTTGGCGGCCGCGCCGTCGAGATGGCCGAGACCGAGTACATGGTGCGCGGCAGGGGCTATCTGCGCGGCAAAGCTGACATCGAGATGCTGGTGGTGAAAGCCGACAAGGGCACACCGGTGCTGGTGCGCGACATCGCGCGCGTTGAACTCACACCCGACGAGCGCCGGGGACTCACCGAACTCAATGGCGAGGGCGAGGTGGTATCGGGCATTGCCATGGCGCGCTACGGGCAGAACGCGCTGGAAGTGATCGCTAACCTCAAAGAGAAGATCGCCGAGATCGGCCCCGGTCTGCCGCCTGGTGTGACAGTGCAAACGGTGTACGACCGCTCCGAACTGATTCACCGCGCTATCGACACCTTGAAGCGCACGCTGCTCGAAGAATCATTGATCGTGGCAGCGGTCTGTGTCGTCTTTCTGCTGCCCATGCGCAGCGCGCTGGTGGCGATTCTGATGCTGCCGGTCGGCATCCTGATCTCGTTCATCGCCATGCGCTTGCTCGGCATGAGCTCCAACCTGATGAGCCTGGGCGGCATCGCGATTGCCATCGGCGCCATGATCGACGCCGCCATCGTCATGATCGAGAACGCGCACAAGCATCTGGAAAAATTGGAAACAGCCGAATCGGGCCAGCGCGCCCACGCCATCCTCACCGCCTGCAAGGAAGTCGGCCCCGCACTCTTCTTCTCCCTGCTCATCATCACGGTTTCCTTCCTGCCGGTATTCAGCCTCGAAGGCCAGGAAGGTCGCTTGTTCTCGCCGCTGGCCTACACCAAGACCTTTGCCATGGCGGGCGCTGCGCTGCTGTCGGTGACGTTGGTGCCGGTGCTGATGCTGCTCTTCATTCGCGGCAAGGTGATGCCGGAAGCGAAGAACCCGGTCAACCGGTTCCTGATCTGGGTCTACCGCCCGATCATCGAGGGCGTGATGCACTGGAAGAAGCTCACGGTGCTGATCGCGCTGCTGCTGCTCGCCGCCTCCTGGTACCCGGCCTCGCGCCTGGGCTCGGAGTTCATGCCCACGCTCAACGAAGGCTCGCTGCTCTACATGCCCGCATCGCTGCCGGGCATGTCGATCACGAAAGCCGCCGAGTTGCTGCAGACGCAGGACAAGATCATCAAGAGCTTTCCCGAAGTGGC
>CAIWNX010000084.1 GCA_903914175.1 uncultured beta proteobacterium
CCGCGTCACAATAGTTGTCGGGTGCATATGCCCTTTCAAATGAACACCCCCAGCCCAAACACGGTGTTCAAGTCAGTGGTTCCATGCAGGGCGCTATCCTGAGCGGTGGTTAACCCTGTCAAAGTTATGCTGACAGTTTGGCCGCCTGAGACATATTGAATTGAAGCGACACCGTCGGTGGGGCTGGCATTGACCAAAGTTCCTGAAACACCTGCTGGGCTAATGATCTTGTCGCCCGAACCAAATCCGCTTATCTGATAAGAGTAACTTCCCATCGCCAGCATGTAATCAAAGTCGCCACCAATAGCGCTGGTTGTCCCGGTGTTGAAGACAGGGACGGCAACAACTTCGGTGCTATTTTGGGTATTGATGCTGTTAGCTAGGTCAGACGCTACCTGTCTGTCGAAGGCAGTCGCTGCTGTTCCATACACGCCGAACACGGTCTCACCTTCATAGCCAGCAAGAATTTGTCCAAATTGGGCAACCACGACGCCCCGATTGGCACTCCCGGCCGCGCGCAAATAGTCAGCCAACGCTTGTTGCAATGAATCGTAGGTTTGTTGCGATGTACCAAAGGTCGCGGTTGCCGTCAAAGACGTATTGTTGATACTCATATTATTTAGCACAAGAGTCGAAAATGCGGAATCTGACAATGCAGAAAGGCCCGATGCCTCTACTTTGGCCCAGTCGAATGCGCTGCCTGATGGAGCAATTGTTGCTAGGGATTGGTTAAAAGTTGTACTGCTTGGTGCCTTGCCGAAAAGGGCTTGATACACCCTCTCGACGGATAGTGCATCTGATGTAGCCAACTGCTTTACGCCATCTGAAAACTGTAGCAACTCAATTGATATCAATTTGTCAGTGCCATCTCTGCTGCTGACAGTGTCTTTGACGCTATAGGTCGAAGATAGTGCATCGTACGTCACCCAATATCCTGTCGAGCTACCCGAGAATACTGCGGTATCGATGCCTGCGCCGCCGTCGATGGTGTCGTTGCCTGCACCCCCGGTCAATGTATCGTTGGAAGCGGTCCCGACGATGTACTGATTTGCTGGGTTTACCAGTGTAGTGAAGCCGTAACTGCTAGTGCCTGCGTAACTATTGCCGGCCAAGTCTTTGATCGTGCCAGTTGCAAACTCCACTTTGTAGCCTGTGCTGTAGCTCAGATCGGCCGTCGGGTTGATGGTCAGGGTGCTGCCAGAGATGCTCAGGTTGGGGCTGGTGGCTGCGTCATAGACGCCTGAAACGGTGCCGCTGTCCGTCAGGAGTGTGATGCTTCCCGCACCTTTCTGAATGGCTTCACTGAATGTGAACACGATGTCACTACCCACCGCCACGCCTGCACTTTGGTTGGCTGGGGTGATGGAGTTGACGATGGGTGGCTTGGTGTCTATTGGCTGCGCGGGGGCAGCGGTTGCCGCGTTGGTGTTGCCCGAGGCATCAGTCACCGACGCTGCATTCAGCGTCAGACTCATGGTTCCCTCGGTATTGGCTGCTGGCGCAGCGATCACGCTATAGGAACCGCCACTGCCGGACACAGAAACGACACTACCGTTGGAAACCGTGAAGTCATTCGCCGCCAGACCGGTAATGGTCTCGCTGAAGGTCAGCAGATAGCTGACATCGCCGATCGCCGTGCCGGGAGTGTTGTCTGTGATGCTGACGGTTGGCGGTACTTTGGAGCCAAAAAGGATACGGAGATCGAGCACATCACGCCCGCTGTTGAAGGTCAGCACCTCCATGTTGTACAAGGTGGCGTGCAGCGCGGCGCTGGCGCCTGATATCGAATCAATGTGCACGGCGCCATCGCTAGCCTGGGTGATGTTGTAGGAGGAACGCAAGGACGTGCCCAGGTTCAGCGTATCGACTCCTGCCAGACCATCGAGCGTGAAGGTGCCTGGCGTAATGAGGTTCCAGGAATTGTCGCCTGTAGTTCCGGTATAGGTGGGCATGGTCAGGTGTCTCCGAGTGCAATAGGGTGGTGGACGTAGTGTTGAGGGAACGAAGACCTCAGGCCTTGGCCGGATTCTTCAGGTGAATGTTGCCGATCTGATCGACGGCTAGGTAGTCCATGCCGCTGGATTCCAGAAATTCCAGTCCGTCGGACTGCTTGAGCATGGCGATAGTGCTGCAGTTGCCAGCCACCACGGCCAGCGGCGCCACGACGCTGACCGTGCGCCAGTGCGTTACCGGCTGACCGGACTTCGGGTCCAGCACGTGGCAGTAACGATGGCCATCGAGTTCAAAGAATCGCTCATAGTCGCCGCTGGTGGCCAAGCCTCCATGGGTCATGGGCATCGTGGCCAGGATCTTGCCCTTTTGGCGCGGATCCTGGATGCCAATCATCCAGGGTTGACCGTCCGGCTTGGGACCGAACACGCGCATGTCGCCAGCCAGATTCACATACCCATGCCGCGCGCCAAGTTCCGTGAGCAGGGCGCCGGCGCGATCGGCGGCATATTCTTTGCCAAAGCCACCGAAGTCAATCTCCATGCCCTGCTGTGGCAAGCGCACTTTGCCTTGTTCACGCTCCACCCGCGACCAGCCAATCAGGGCTCGCAATTGCGCGAGCTCTGGCTCGGATGGGACCCTTGGCACACGAAAATTCCAGGCCCGACGCAACACACCGCAGGTGATGTCAAACAATTCGCCGCTGGTCCGGTACAAGGTGTCAGCGTAGCCCAGTAAGGCCCAGGTCTCGTCATCACACTCGATCGGCTGCTGCCCCGCTGCCGCGTTGATGCGTGAAACGATGCTGTCGCTGGAATAGCGTGAATATTTTTCCTCAATGCGCTTTACCTCGGCCACTGCCGATTGCGCCAGCTCTTGGGCTTGCTGCTCATCGTCCGTCGCCACCACGAGCTCGCAGGCGCTGGCCATCGCATCGAAAGGAATACGGAAAACGCGCATGCTTCAGAACGGATGCGACAGACCCAGTTGAATGCTTCGGGCGTAGAACGGCAATTGCGATGGGCTGCCGCTGCCAAAGAGGCGCCAGGAGGCACGCTGCTCGTAATTCTCATACTTCATGTCCATGAGCCAGCCGGCATCCAGTTGCTTGGCCACCTTCAAGCCCAGCGTATGCGCACCAAAGGCCGATACACGTTGATCTTCTGAATAATTGTCACTGCTGCCGGGAGCAAACGGGAAAGAACTGGCGTCAGGGTTCACGTAGAAGCTGGCAGCACTTTGCGAGTAAAGACGCGCCAGCGGCGTCACGGTCCAACCCTGTGGCAAGGGCTGCACATACTCAAATCCCAAGGTATGTGAGTCTATGCCCCACGAGTCGGTGTAGTACCGGTAACTCAGACGTGTCGTCCCCTGCGTGGATTCAAGGTGGTGATTCCAGCGCAGCATGGCAGTGTGGCTGTCCCTTGTGCTGGGACGGCTGTCGGCAAATTTGTAGGGATCCGAGAAGTCACCGCGACCCAGAGACAGACTCAGGTTCAGTTGGACGATGTCGTCCGTGGTAAGAACCTGGGTCACACCTAATAGCAGGCCAGTCACTTGCTTGGTCGCATCCACGACGGCAAAGTTCGTCGGATTAATGACGTCGCTGTTGTATCCCAGCCCCGCAGTCCAAGTCGTATTCTTGTCTTCGCTCGATCGCGTTGCCTGCAGTGACAGCCCCCTGGACAGGTAGTCGGATTCGCTGGAAACGTTGGCACCCAGGGTCAGCGTGCCGTTGGGAAAATAGCGAGTCACATTGGCCTCAAGCGCACGTCGGTGGTCGTGCATCGGCGTAATGGATGAGCTTTGGTACAGCGGCGACGCTCCTGAAATGCTGTCGGACGTGACGGTGCCGCCAAACGACCATTCGCCTGAAATAGGTGCAAGAATGCTGAGCGCGGAAGCCTGTACCTTGATGCGCGACGTGTCCGGCTGACTGTCTTGGTAGTCCAGATACTTGAAGGCGATAAGACCGCGCTCAGGCGCACTCTCGGCATGGACAACCCCCGTCAGAGGCAATGCCAGTGCGGCGGTCATCAGGGCTGTTCCGACGGTTCGACGAGGTGCAGACTCGATCGGCTGACGAGAAGCGTTTTGAAGTTTGTCCATTGTCTTGGTCTTGTGTTAACAGGTAATTTCAATTGCAGCCGCAGCCACCGCCGCCGACGCCCGATCCGCCAGAGGAACCTTCCTTGCTGCCGTACACATGCTCGGTGAATGCTGCGTCCAAACGGTCGCCGTCAAATGTCATTTCCGGCTTCGCCAGATTTCCCTTTTCCCAGGGGCTGACCTGAACAACACCAGCGCAACCGCTTAACAGCAACGCGGTTGCAGTCAGAAGGCTCAATGCAAGTGGCTTCATCAGTGATCCTTGATGTTCAGTGCCAGTTTGATCTGGCGTTCCAGTTCGACGCGGTTTTCGTCGCGAAAGCCGCTGTGCACCAACAGCACCTTTCCGTCTGGTCCGATCAAGATGGAGGTGGGCATGCCTTTGACAGCGTAGCTGCGCGGCGTCTTTCCGGTCTGGTCAAAGGCGACATCAAAGGCTGCAGGGGTTTCTTTCAAGAAGGCTCTCGCGTCGTCGGGTTTCTGGTCGACGTTGACTGCTACCACGCGCAGACCTTTGCCGCCGTAACGAGCATGCATTTCGTTCATCCACGGGAACGACTGCTTGCAAGGGCCGCACCAGGAGGCCCAGAAGTCCAGATAGATTGTCTTTCCCTTGTAATCGCTGAGTTTGACGTTCCCCATTCGTCCCGTAAGATCAAACTCGGGTGCGGTCTGGCCGCTCTCGACGGCAAGGGCTGGTAAGCCCGCTAGCAGGCTCATAAGCAGCACTGCGGTTTGAGAATAAATGTTTTTCATAAGTCAGGCCAAAATGTGATTAAAGAAAGTGGGCTGCGTTGACATTGTGGGATTTTTTCCCGATAATATCACTGACTTTAAAAGTGCGTGCGCGCCCAACTTGTAAAAACTTGTAAAGATGCTCAAGACACCCATCCTCAATGTTTCAGCTGCTTTGCCGCACAGGCGGGGTAGTTCGGTTAAGCAATGACCAAACTCACTCGACCTGCAGCCAGTTCACGTTTGCACAAGGTGGCGGGTTTGCCCGAGCCTGCACTGGCGGCGCAGGCCATTTCACTGGTGTTGCAACCACTGGCACGCCTGATGATTGATCACGGTCTGCAGTTGCCCTCGCTCGTTGAATTGTTGAAGCAGGCGCTGGTTCAGGAAGCTGTGGCCGCCTATGGTCTGGCCGACAAGGGAAGTTCGGACACGCGCATCGCCTTGCTCACGGGGGTTCATCGCAAGGACGTGAGAAGGCTGCGTGCGGAACCTGACACAGCTGAAGGCGACAGCCCGATGATTCCAGTGGCTGCATCGGTGGTGGCGCGCTGGATCAGCGAACCGCGTTATCTGAATGCAGACCAGACTGCCAGAGCCTTGGCGCGTACGCCGGGTCGTGGCAGCGAAGGCGAATTTGACTTCACTACGCTGGTGGCCGAGGTTAGCCGTGACGTTGGCGCGCGGGCCGTTCTCGACGAGTTGGAGCGTCTGGGCGTGGTCGAACTGCGCGATGATGGCTATGTGGCCCTCAAGTCAACTGCCTTCGTGCCGCACGAAGGACTGCGTGAGTCCTTTCATTTTCTGGCTGCCAACGTCAGCGATCACCTCGGTGCTGCAGTCCACAACCTCAAGCCTGGCCGACAAAGTCCTGCCATGCTTGACCAGAGTGCCTTTTCACAGGATTTGTCGGCTGCACAAGCGCAACAGTTACAGCAGCAGGCAAGGCGCCTTTGGGCCAGCGCGCTGCAGCAGTTTTTGCAGACAGCGACCGTCGCTGAACAGCGCAGTCAGGATACGAAAGGACCAAGGCACCGGGTGCGCTTTGGTGTTTATTTTCAGGATGCGCTGCAGACTGCGCCACTGTTGGAATCATCGGTCGGGACGACAAAGACAAAAAGCAAAAGGAAGAAAGTGCAATGAGTCAGCATGACAAGCTCAATACGTGTCTGACACGGCGCCAGTGGATCGTGCTCGCAGCATCTGCGGTGACTTCAGGCTGTGGCGGCGGTGTGAGCACCGCCGGGTTGCCCGGAACCGGCGGTACCGGCATTTTTGCGCAGGGTGCCATTTCCGGCTTTGGCAGTGTCATCATCAACGCGGTCAGGTTTGATGACACCAAAGCAGTCATACAGCTCGATGGCCACAGCGCCAGCTCAGCAGATTTGCGCCTGGGAATGGTGGCCAGTGTACAGGGCCAACTTGCTGCGGACATCACATCAGGCACGGCCAGCAATATCGATGTGTGGTCGATTGCCCAAGGCATGGTGACGCAGGCTCGGCCCAGCGTGGCGGGCCAATTCATTGTTTGCGGCATGACAGTGCAGGTCGACAACACGACGGTCCTGGATGGGATTGCCAGCGCAGCGGCAATAGCGCCTGGTATGCGGGTTGTCGTCTGGGGGCTGCAGGCAGGCGCAGACGGTGCGAGTTGGACTGCAACACGCGTGGCAGTTTCAACCGATGCCACCATCGCGTGTACTGGGGTGGTCGGCCTTGCAGAAAAGCAGATCTCGCTTAACGGTTACGTTCTCAAGGGTTCGGCTGTTGCCAGTCTGGTTGGCGGAGAATTGGTCAGGGTCCAAGGTGTCGCTTCCAGTTCTGGGGGCGTATTGGATGTAAGCAATATCTACGTGTTGGGGGCAGGGCTTGCCAGTCACACCGAAGGAGGAGTCGAGATTGAGGGGCTTGTCACTGCCATGCTGCCAAATGGGCGGTTCATGCTGGGCAATGTCGAGGTTGATGCCAGCGGCGCCAGTTATATTCCGGCCGCCGCCCAAGTCGTGCTGGGTACGCGACTGGAGGTAGAAGGAACCTGGCGGGCCGGTACATTGGTGGCCACCCTGGTTGAAGTCGGAGAACAGCAGGCGCTGCTCGCCGTCGAAATCAGTGCCCGTATTGATCAATTCACCAGCGTGGCAAATTTTGTCGTGCGCGGGCAACGCTGTGATGCATCTGGCGTAACCATTGTCGGCAATGGCACCCTGGCTGACCTGAAGGTGGGTACTTCGGTCAAGCTTACTGGTACCAAAGCTGGAGATGTGCTGAAGGTGACTGCGCTGGCAATTCTCTAGTGACTTCAGCGGATGGCTGCCCGGCTTAGCGAAGCAATAAATTCAGTTGCATTTTGATATCCGACTATCTTGTGCGTGACACGAGGCGCTGTGGGGCCATCGAAGAAGACGATACCGGGCGGACCAAAAAGACTGAAGCGCTTTAGCAGGGCCTTGTCATCAGGGTTGTTGGCAGTAACGTCGGCCTGCAAGAGGCGTACTTTGCCCAAGCGCTTTTGCACTTCCGGGTCGCTGAAAGTGAAACTTTCAAACTCCTTGCAGGCAACACACCAGTCAGCATAAAAGTCCAGCATCACTGGCTGACCTTTTTGGTGTGCCTGTGTCAATACTGCGTCCAGTGCCTGCACACTGGTGACACGTTCAAACTGCAGGCCACTGTGCGTTGCGCCCGCGCTCAAGACACCTGCCGCCGCTGGCCGAAGGTGTGCCAAAGGTTGCAGGACAGACTGTCCGCCTGAAGCCGCACCGACCAGTAGCACAACTGCCAGCGAGGCCAGGCCAGCGCCGCTGGCTCGTGCGGCTACATGCGGGTGTGCCTGATGCGCGGCGCCCGTCCCAAAGACACCCAGCAAGGCCGCGCCAGCCAGCAGCCAACAAGCCCATAGCAGCATGTGAATCGATGCAGGCAACACCGGAGCCACCATCCAGATCGCCACACCCAGCAACATCATGCCGAACAACTGTTTGACACGCTCCATCCAGGCACCAGCGCGAGGTAGCAAACTTCCCGCTGACAGACCCACTAGCAGCAGCGGTACGCTCATGCCCAACGCCATCGTGAACAGAGCAAGACCACCCAGCATGACGTCGCGTGTCTGGCTGATGTACACCAGCGCACCTGCCAGCGGCGCCGCAACGCACGGGCCCACCACCAGTGCCGAAACGCCCCCCATGATGAACACTCCCACGAATGAGCCGCCCTTGAAACTGTTTGACCACTCTGTTGCGCGGCTCTGAATGGCGCTGGGCATCTGCAAATCGTAAAAACCAAACATGGACAAGGCCAGCGTGGACAACAGTAACGCAAAAGCGCCTAGCACCCACTGGTTTTGCAGGGCTGCCGCCAAGCCTTCGCCAGCCAGGCCGGCGGCGACGCCAAAGCCGGCATAGATTAGCGCCATGCCCAGTGAATAGGCCAGCGCCAGACCAAAGCCCCTCCGGCGGCTGACAGGTCCAGTTTGTCCGGCGATCAAGGACGAAAGAATCGGCACCATGGGCAGTACACAAGGAGTAAATGCCAGCAGTAAGCCAGCCAGCCAGAACACACCTATGGTCTGCAGCAGGTTGCCCGAAGCCAGCGCAGAGGCGATGGAGTCGGTTGATTCCGGGGTCGAGTCAGTTGTCTCTGTGGGCGAACTGGGCGAAGAAACAGTCTGTGCTGCTCCTTCTGAGGGCGCTTGCGTGATGCCGCTTTGTGTGGCACCGAAGCCGGTCAGAGCCAACGCTAGCTGGACGCTGTCTGGTGTGTAGCAAAGCCCATCATCCGCGCAACCTTGCCAACCTATCGTCACCGGTATCGCCGCATTGCCGTGCGTGAGTCGCACGTCCACATCCAGACTCTGCCGATATACCGCTACGGTCTTTTTGAACGTAGTATCAAACTCGTCTTTCCCCGGGGGCAGGTTCAACGGCTGCCATTGCACGTCAGGCGCATCGGCCTGAACACTGATGCGTTCCCTATACAGGTGGTAGCCCGGAGCAATATCCCAGTGCAGTCGTACAGTTGTCGAGCCAACAACTTTGCTCGAAAAGGCGAACGCCTTCTCGGGAGGCAAGAAATCATCAGCCATGGCCGACGAAGCGAGCAAACTTGCCAGCAGAGTCAGCCACAGCATCACTCTGCGCGAAATGGTCCAACAAGATGACATGACAAAGCCTCGATCAGGGTCAAGGGCGTCATTAGATCACAAAATAGGGATAAATTCCCAAGGTAAAAAAGTGCTGATGAAGAAGATCACTCGTGCGCCGCCGCCATCAATGCAGCCAATGCGACGAGTGCCACGTGTCAGTCACCGGAGGAGCGCCAACTGCTCTTCAACGTCGATTGCTGTCACTTTCGAAAGGGGAAGATGCCATTCCCAGCCACTAAGCGGCGAGCTGAAGCGGTCAAGCAGAGCGGCTTGGAAATTGATTGATTTCGCTCCCGGTATCAGTTTCCAGACATAGGACCCGTCGCTCCTCCACCGAGACCCCCGCGGCGTGCTCGCTTCGCCTCATCAGGTTTGCCCTCCTTGCGGCGCGTCTCTGCTGATGAGCGACCAGATTCACTGCCGGCGGCCGTAAACGCCGGAATCGCCAGAATCAACATTTCGTTGGCGGTCTTCTGCTGTTGCAGCGTCAAACTCGCGTACAGACCTTTTGCTGCGGCCTCCACATCTTCCAGCGCAGCGAGCCGGTTCTGCAGGTTGTCAACCATCCGGCCAATCTGATGGGGAGCCGGGTCCTCTGGGGAAGGCGTTGTGGGCTTTTGTCGGTAGTAGACGCCGGTATAGGCGTCCACCTTGTTGTTGAACACATCCCACAAATCCCGTTGCTGAGGGTTCAGCCCGAGGCGATCGAAGACCTCAGTCAAGCTGAGTTCACGTAGCCCAGGCGGATGCATCATCGCAGTAGCCTTGGTCGCCTCAGGTGGTCTCAGTTCAGTCGCCGGGGCACCTTTGCCATCCGATTGCGCCAAGCCTACCAAGGGCGCCAACAGGAGTATTGACCAAGCTATCTGTTTCATCTGTGTGCTTTCAGAACGCATGAACTACCCCAAGCGCAGAGGAATGTATATCTTCATGCCGTCACGCTGCAGCAGCAGCGCAGCGGACTTCCCCGACCGGACTGCTGCCGCGCCAGCCTGAGTAATCGTGCTTACCTGCTTACCGTCAATTGCCAGGAGCAGGTCGCCAGGCTGCACACCTGCATGCTCGGCGGGGCCATTGACGCCTTCAATAATTAAACCGGCCGGCTTGCCCTCAGACTGTTCGTCCTTTGACTTTGGCAGACTCAACAGCAGACCCAAACGTGCCACTGGATTGGGTTGAGTCGCGACGGGCTTTGGTGGTTTTACTGGATCAATTTTCGCGTCGCTCAGCGTGGCGTGCAGGCTACGCGGCGCCCCATGGCGCCAGATGTCAAGTTCGATCTGCTCGCCCGGTTGAGCCAGACTCACGTTGGCCGACAGGTCGCCGGCAAGGTCGATCGGTTTGCCGTTCACTGCCAAAACCACGTCACCACTCTCCAGACCAGCTCGCTCGGCAGCACTGTCTTTCTGCACGTCGTTGACCAATGCACCCGACGGCTTGTCCAGTTTGAAGGCCTCCGCCAGCGTTTGATTGACATCCTGCACTGAGACACCAAGCCTGGCATGGCTGACCTTGCCAGTGCTCAGAATTTGCTGTTCTATACGTTGTGCTACGCCAATCGGAATGGCAAACGACAGGCCCTGATAGCCCCCCGAGCGCGAATAAATCTGTGAGTTGATCCCGACAACCTCACCCCGCATGTTGATCAGTGGGCCGCCGGAATTGCCTGGGTTAATCGCAGCGTCGGTCTGAATGAAGGGGACGGAGCTGTCACCAGGCAGTGAGCGTCGGGTGGCACTGATGACCCCGGCTGTTACCGTACTCTCAAAACCAAAGGGTGATCCTATGGCCATCACCCATTCGCCCACGCGCAGCGGCGTGGGTGGCGTGAGCGATACGGCCTGGAGCTTGCTGGCATCAATCTTGAGTACAGCAATATCGGTCAATTTGTCGCTGCCCAATAGTTTGGCGACGAACTCGCGACGATCTGTCAATTTGACCACCACTTCCTCTGCATCGCTGACCACATGGGCGTTGGTGAGGATCAAGCCGTCAGAACTGACGATGAAACCAGATCCTTCGCCGCGCGTCGGCATTTGGATTTGTGGCGGCAAGCCGCCAAACCGCTGCTGGAAGCCGCGCAGAAAGTCGCTCATGGCATCTTCTTCTTGAGACTTCTGCGCATCGCTGCTGCTGTCCCCGGCAGCGTCACCGGATGTCGATACTTTTCGCGTCCCGCGAACACTGATATTCACCACCGTCGGGGCGAATTGAGCTGCAATGCTGGTCATGTCTGGAAGTGCAGCCGGATTAGGCACGATCGCGGTTGCCATCCGCACAGGCTGAGCACTACTGACTTGGGGAAGTCCTGCGCTGGCGATACCCGTGATTAGCAGAATCGTCGGGAATGCCAGGCGTGACAGGGGTCGGTATTTCTTGTAATTCATGATCTGTTAGGTAGGGTATGTATCACTGACTATGCGCGTTCTCGCACGGTTGACGAGGACGGCAACAAGTACCGCAGCCGCAGCCGAACTCGCCATCAATGGAGACGCCGCGAGGATCTGGGCAACGCCATCGAGAGCTTCGACGCTGACCTGCTGAACACGGTCAACGAGCGCGATCACATCGCTCACCTGCACATTCTGAGCGTCTGCCATCTGCACACGCAGGTCTGGCCAACTGCTGCGAAATCGAATCTTTGCAAAAGTGCCGTTGGCGATGGAGACAAGGGCGAGCACGCCCAATGGCCTCATAAGGTGTTCCAGCAAGCTGCTCTGCAAGGTCACAGGAGCTGTTTCATAGACCTTGCCGACCATTTGCGCAAGCATTCGATCTTGCACCTCTGGCGGCGCGGACTCATACGCCTGGCACACCAACTGATCAACGGGGACTTCTTTCGCCGAAAGATCTCGCGAAGTCTGCGTAAGAACAAAGGGCGTGGCATTGGAATTGGAATTGGAATTGATAATCGCGATCTCCTGGTTGAGAGGACCGCCCAAGAAGATGGGCGTCTGACTGTCAAAGGCAATGCCTATGTCGAAGTGGTCAGTGTGGTCAAGTGACGTTGCTGGCAGGTACCGCCTTTGTGAAGTACTGGCAAAGAACGAAACCATCTCGATGCTCGCTGGCGTTTGACCGAAGACCAAAGTAGTCATTGCCCAATTCGACGCTGCGCTACTGAATTACATTTGTCTCCATTCCTGACGTTCGATTTTGACGGTCAGCTTCGGAAAGAAGCGGCTGCACAAAGGTTTGAACTACTCGATACAAAGCCGCCATCGACTGTGGTGATTTCCACTGAATGTCTAAGGCGGTGCTACATGTCGCCTAGAATCCCGGCAAAACCGACTCCGGAGAGGTTACTGTCTTGAAATTTGTGCGCCTTGCAATCATCGTTGTCTTCATTCTGACTGTGATATTGATTGTTTGCGGCACATACTTTCCGGGCTCTTAAGCGGGTAGATCCTTCCGACGACTTATCTGGCGGGCGTCGGAGAAGAATGGTTGACATCAGAAGACACCGAGCCGAAGTAGAGATTTGCGATCTGCCTGCTCCAGACCGGCCATTCGAGAGACAGGCATACCCCAAGCCAGATGCCCTATCCGAGACGCCGACAAAGGGTGGACAGGGAAGTGGCGTCTGGCACTTCAAATCATGATCGCCGACTAGCGACCACGCATTCCTTTGAGACCGCCGACTGCGGGATTGGGAAGCACCGACACAAAGACGGCCTTTCGATCAACGCTGAGCTGGGTTGCAGCGTTCTTCATTGCAAGTTGATCGGCGGCAAGGGCCGCTGCATTTCCAGCCTTTATATCTGCCTTCCACTGGGCTTGCGCGGATTGCAAAGCGGCTTGGTCGGCTGCCAACACTGGTTTTGCGTCGGTCTTTAGCTGTGTGAGCGCGGCATTCAGGTTGTTGGCTGCTGTTACCAGACTGGTCCGATCTGCCGTCAGAGCGGCCTTATCGGTGGCAAGCGCCGCGGTGTTGCTGCTTGCTTTGTCGGCCTGAATCTTCAGCATGTCAAGTTGTACCTGATTCTGGGCCGACTGGACGGCTGTGGCAGCAGTCTTGGCGATTGCCTGGTCGGTCGTCACGCCGGCGGGCAGCGGTGTCGCCGCCGCAGGTGTGCTCGGTGCCGCCCCAAACACTTTCTGGCGGTCGGTGCTGAGTTGTTGGTTGGCGCTCTGCAGTGCATTCTGGTCATTCGCTAAGGCCGAAGTACTGCCGGCCTTTATGTCTGCATTCAGTTTTGAGGCCGCTGCCTGCACCGACGCAATATCTGCGGCAAGCAGCGGCTTGGCGTCGGTCAAAAGTTGTTGCGCTGCAGCGCTGCGGGCCTTGCTGTCGGCAATGAATTTCGCGCGATCTGCCGTCAAGCTGGCTTGGTCGGTGGCGACTGCGGCGGTGTTGCTTGTCACCTGGTCCGCTTGCAGCCTGGCCATATCCAACTGGACGCTCATGCGATCAGCTTGTGTCAAACTGCTGGCGGCCTTCAACGCTGTCTGATCTGCCAAGACAGTACTCGGTAGCGGAGTAGTGACCTGCGCCATCGTGCTGGCACAGGACAGAGCCGTCAACACGCCGAAAATCAGTTTTGTTTGCACGCGGTTTCTCCAAAGTGATTGGTAAGGGAACACCACTGTGACCTTGCCATGTTTCGCGGGTGTGAAGCAGGGAGCAGAATTTGTTTCCAATTGTGAAAATTGGGATTTCCAGCACAAAGGAGTGCCAGCCGATCTGCCTTTAAGCGATTCATTTTCTACCAGCCTGGGACCCCTTCTGAAACCAGGGATTGCCATCGGCGCGAAACAGCGCCAACATTATCCAGAACTCAAGAGGAATCGAAACGTACGACACCGCGGCCTCCAGTCCGGTGGCATCATCCAGACCAAATGCAGACAGTGCCGCCACTTCAACGGCGATCAAAATTGCGTAAACATGGCGTGCCAGATTGTTGCCCGCAGATATTCTGTTTGTCAGCAGTCCGTAGAGTAAGCAGGAAATCAAGTTCAGCGCGAACTGGCCCGACGACATAGTGCCATCAAAACATTCAATGTTGGTCACGAGGAAGTCAAGTCCGATGGTGAACCAGATCGCGATGACTGCCTGAGTGACTGACCGGGGCCTTGGCATTGCTGTAATGTTTGAAAAAATGGATAACAAGTGTCTGTGGCGGCCTTCAAGATGGAGCGCCTCGCGAATCGTACCCCTCCAGTGGGTAGGCGCCGCACCTCCTTGCGGGTGCCATCGACGCAAACGAACAGAGTCGAAATTCAACTTCTCTGCGGGAGCCTTCTTTACCTGCACTTTACCCCTTGCAAACAAGATTTGTACACAGCGTGAGCCATCATCTGCTGGCGCACCCAAAATACTTGAGGAGGACCGGAAGTGAAGAAACCAATTGAAACAGCGGGTTTGTCGATCTGTCACGCTTCGATGTCCTCTCCTCGTTCAAGAATATGAAAATAATTCATGTAGTGCGACGCTATGGTCCTGTGGGCGGCATGGAGCGGTATGTCTGGAATCTCACCCAAGAATTGCGTGACCTCGGGTATCCAGTCGAAGTTCTGTGCGAAGTATGTCTGGGCGAGAAACGGCAGGGGATTGTTGTGCATGAACTGGGCAAGGCTGCGATGCGACCCCGGTGGCGAGCGCACATGCAGTTCGCCAACACGGTTTCCACTTGGTTGAAAGCAAACCCGCGTCCCGGATGGTTGATCCACAGTCATGAGCGAGTGAATTGCCACGACATAACCACGTTCCACGGTTCGCCATTTGCCACCATATTTGAAAAGCCCTGGTGGCGGCTGATTTCGCTGCGCGTGGCGATGCAACTGTTTCTGGAACGACGTGAGCTTTCTGTTGCCAAGCGCATTGTTCCGAATTCTGAATTCATGAAGCAGCAGTTGATTCATTACTACCCGGAATTTGCGCACAAACTCACGCAGCCCATCACACCTGGAGTAACGACTGCAGTTTTGCGCGAAGACAGGAACGTGCCACGCGATGCAGGAGTAATTGGCTTTGTTGGAAGCGAATGGAAGCGCAAGGGTCTGTTATTGGCAATTGCGGCAATTCGGCAATTGCGCAACAGCCGACCCAACCTGAAAATTATTGTGGTTGGCCCCGAAGTCACGAAAGTAAAGAAGCTATTTGCGCACTGGCAGGATGGCTATGAACTAGTCGGTTGGACTGACCAAGTACGCCACTGGGATTTTGATGTGCTGCTCCATCCGGCCAAGGCTGAGCCGTATGGCATGGTGATCAGCGAAGCAATGGCGGCAAAAGTGCCCGTAGTAGTGTCCGATGTGTGCGGTGCAGCTGCGGATGTTACACATGATGCCGGCGCCGTGTTGCCGCTTACAGCGACGCTTGAGGCGTGGGTTGATGCAATTGAACAACAACTGCGCCGCAACAAGCCAGTTCCCGGCTTTGTGCGGGCATGGAATGAAGTGGCCCAAGAACACGAACAGCTTTACCAAAGATGGTATGAAAGCAGAAACTTCTCTTACAAGGCCAGACGAGTCCCTCAGGCGGTAAACACTGAACGACCGGTGTCACTACACACCACGAATCTGGGCGCCTGAACGGGCCCAGGCAAGAACCCAATCCCGGTGGCTTCACTGACCAAGTGTTGGCGACGCGTGCCACTTCACTTGAAACGAGGAGCCCCAGCTTACAGCCGACAGGCCCAGTTGGCATGCAGCAGTCTCACAAAACACGGTGCTCTAGCGGAAGTGCGCTTGCGTAGTGCCGTGAAGACCTAGCGGTTTGAAGGAGAAATTGAAAACCGCTGCCAGGCGATAGCCTGACGCCGATCGGTATAGCTCACCCACAGACTATTGTCGGCCCAAGCCATCGCCGGATAGGAGTATTCGTCATTCCCTGTTCCGAGTGCTAATGCCTGCATCAAAGCCCAGTTCTGACCATCGGACGAAGTGCTCAAGTCCAGCGCCGTGCGACCTAGTGGTAAGGAGTTGTGCGCCAAAAACATTAGTCCTGGTGTCAGACCCAGACCGGCCACCGAGGAATTCGGGTTGTTCAGGGCCAAATCGGGCAAATCGGCCCAGTTGAGCCCGCCGTCTAGCGTTTGTGCCACCGCCACTTTCCCTTCAGGGCGTTGATCACGCATCAACGCCAACCAGCGGGATTCAGTAGCCTCCACCAACGTCGGTTGCAACAAATGACTCCGACTGGAAATTCTCACCATACCGAGGAACTCACCACCGGCATTAAAACGCAACGCGACCGGATACTTGATGCCCAATTCAAAATAAACCGGCAGCATCATGCCACCATCCTTCAAAGGCAGCGGTGCCGTGCGCACCAGAAAACTCGTGTTCCACAACCAAGACAGAGGTAATACGCGGTCCACTACAAAGGACAGCGCAGCAAAGTCTTCGCCTTGATTGCTTTGACGCAAGTGCAAAATGCGGGATGCGGCCCAGCCACCCAGACCTGTTGCCACCACAAACAGGTGAATCCTGCCTTGGTTGTCGCGCCAGGCCACAGGATTTCCTAGGCGTCGCAGGCCAAACCCCAGTTGCTTGGCCATGGCATGGCGATTCACTACGAAACGTGGAGCACTCCATTGCTGGGTGGCTCGATCAAAATGAGATGCCGCAATCTGGACATCAGAAGCACTTTCGCGAGATCCGGCAAACCAGAACGCCAGCAGGACCGATGGATGCGTGGCAGGCATCGGCAGCAATGAGCTGGCGTGCGCGACCGGCGTATTGATGGGCACCGGAATTCTTCCCTCGGCCTTGAGTGTCAGTGTGCCATTAGCTGGCAGCTTCTCAGCTAGCGGCCAGGTAGCACGGGGTGCTGCTGGCGAAGGTGAACGCGGCAGTCGATCAAGCAACAGCAATACGCAGCAGATCAATGCGGCGCACGCAATCCGGAAAATGGGGAGTCGCACAGACATACTGGGGATCAGCTTACAACATCGGCAAAGAAGCAGCTAGTTTTCGAGGTGAGCAGGCTAGAAGAAACCTCAATTTGTGACGACCCGGGCGACAGGGCTCATGCTGCGGGTGATTTGAGCAACAGGAAAGCTGCCGGTCGCGAGCACTCCACACACTGAAGAAAGGTATACCCGTATCGCACGCTGAAGTCGCAAAAAAACCCCGGCACAAAGTCCGGGGTGATAAGCCTGTTTGCTGTCACACATCAAGGCCCTGCTCAGGGAGGAAAAGCAGGGAACGCCTTCGCGCTCGCGTGTAATGTAGCACCGCGTAAGCGAGGCAAATATTAAGATTTGTAAAGGCCAATACGCAGGCCGAGTCCTGATTCAAGTCGCCACTGAATCCGGTTCACTTACGGGGATCTTCGCGGTGCATCGGTTGATGAAGCCAGCGCATCTTGTCTCTAGGCTGTAAGTATTTGAGCGTTTCAAGATCAAATACCTTCTGTTGCGAAGGAGTCAGGACTGCATAAAACTTTTTCGCGGCTTCGGCACGCTTGTCCAGCAATCCCGCGTGATGTGCTCGCATCGCGTTCAGTCGATCAATACGTTCTGGTGTGGTGAGTTTCTCGAACTCCTGCGGATTTGGCGGTGTCGGTCTGACTGCAGGGGGTGTCATCGCAGAATTAAAGGCCACCCAGTCGCCTTCTTGGTTTGGTGTCAATTGCAATAAGGTCTTAAGCCTGGACATGTGCTTGTCGAACATTGCCTGCACTTTTGCCGGGTCTGGCCTGTGCATCGGTCCGAAATGTCGCCCAGGCATGCCGAATGCGTCGGGAGGACCGCCGGGATTGGGTGACTGGGCAAGCGCCATCACTGCCACTGAACCCGTGCACACCAAGGCCGCTGCCATCAGGGTCTTCTTCAAAGCTCTATTCATAAGTTTCTCCTTCGATAGGTCCATCAACCGTAGCAGGTTTACCCTGCGCAATTTCAGTGTATGCCCCGACTTGCAAAATCTGATGAAGTTTGTGTAAACGTTGGGTCGTCAATGCCAATAGCGAGCGCAATGTAGGGGACCGCGAGCAGGTTTGAAGTATGTAAAGAAAACCAAAGCCGTCAACGCCCCTGCGGCGCGTACGTTTTGGTGGGGTGGAGCAATGAAGCTCCCGTTCAACCCAAAGGAGCTACTGAACCATGAAACCGATCAACATCTTGCTTGCAACCATTCTGGCTACAGCTTCTGTGGCATCATTGGCTCAAACGTCGCCGACCCCGCCAGCGCATACTCCCAACCCGGCCGTACAGGCTGACAAAGCTGCTCTAAAAGCCGATAAGGCAAAGCTGCACGCAGACAAGGCGGCTAGTGCTCCCAAGGCAAGCATCGCCTCTGACAAGGCTGCGGTGAAAGCGGATAAGGCAAAGCTGCAGGCGGACAAGGCTACTGCTCACGCCAACAAGAAGAAATAGTTCGCTCCTGGCAGCTTGCCCATTGGCAGTAACAACCCGGCCCTCGTGCCGGTTTTTTTGAGCTTCTGCGATCACCGGTGTCGCCCGGCCGGTTCATCTGGGTCGCACAACCCAAGTGTGGCAAATAGACATGCACAACGATGCTGGTGAGCTGACCTGCGTCTCGCGCATCACCATGACCATTCTGGCACCACGCTACGATGGACGGCCTGTAAACTGACCGTGGCGACTGACTCTAAACGCTGCTTATGGAAATATTTTCATAAGCAGCGTTATGCAAAGATCCCAGTTATGAGAAGTTGGACATGGGAAGGCACGCAAGGCGCCTCGTACAAAATGGTCTAGCATCTTGCGGCACTTCTCATAATCACAGCTTCTTCAGGAAGTTGAGC
>CAIWNX010000085.1 GCA_903914175.1 uncultured beta proteobacterium
CAGGTCGGTTCGCGCCTGCAGCAAGGCCAACTCGGCAGCGCTGGCGTCGTTCTCGGCCTGCAGCAGGTCCAGCGTCGTGCGGTCGCCCACCTGACGCCCCAGGCGCGTGGCATCGAGCCGCGCCAGGCTGGCTTTGCGCGCTTCGCTCAGCGCCATCAGACGGCTGGCACCGGCTTGCAGCGCGAGCCAGGCGGCGCGCGTCTGCTGGTTGATTTGCTGGCGTGCGCGATCGAGTTCAGCCGAGGCCTTGTCCTGCAGGCGCAGCGCTTCTTCCT
This sequence comes from uncultured beta proteobacterium, assembly GCA_903914175.1. Classification (GTDB taxonomy): domain Bacteria; phylum Pseudomonadota; class Gammaproteobacteria; order Burkholderiales; family Burkholderiaceae_C; genus Rhodoferax. The sequence continues at coordinate 276 of CAIWNX010000085.1, forward strand.
GCTTGGCGCTGCGGTAGCCACCGGTGTAAAGCGGCACATTCAATTGCAGGCCAATCATCTGCTGGTTCGCGCTGTTGCTGGCCGCGCCAAAACTGCCGCTGCCGCTGAGTTGCTCACGCGTGGCCTGCGCCACCAGATCGAGCGTTGGCGCTGCCGCCGCGCCGTACTTGGCAACGTCCTGCTGCGCCACCTGCACTTGTGCCCCCTGCATGCGCAACAGCGGATTCCTGTCCGTGGCCTGCGCCTGCCAGTGCGCCAGCGCCGGCAGATGGGCCGGCAGCACATCGCCCAACAAAGGCAGTGCCTGCACGACCGGATTGGCGACACCGGTGGCATCGCTCAAAGCGCCTTGCGCCAGTGCGAGTTCGTCCTGCGCGGCCAGCACCTGGGCTTGCAGACCATGGGCACGCGCCGAGGCTTCGTGTGTGTCGGTGACCGGCTTGTCACCCAGCGCAAAGCGGTCTTTTGCTTCTGTGAGCGCCAGATCGACGGCCTTTTGCTGCGCGCGCAACAGCGTCAGCTTGTTCGCGGCGAGCACCACATCAAAGTAGCGCTGCGCCGTTTGCAGCATCAGGTCCTGCTGCGCCGCCTGCCACGCCAGTTCGGCCACATCAGCGGCGATTTCAAGTTGCCGACCCTGCGCCTTGCGCTCGGGGTTGAACAGCGGCTGGCGCGCACTCAAGGCCCAGCGCGTCATGTTGCCGTTGTCAACCGAGGTGGCAAAGCCAACACCATCGGATGCGCCCAGACCCGGCGCGGAAAAATGTGCACCGCTCATTTCTGTCTCGCCGTTCATGCGACCGGCGCTGGCGCTGAGCATGACACCCGGACGCCAGAGCGAAGCGGCCTGGCTTCGGTTGCTGGCGCCGGCCTGACGCGCGGCTTGTGCCACAGCAGCCTGCGGGTCGTGTTGCTGCGTGGCCTGCCAGGCCTGCATCAAGTCCATGGAATGCGCCGAAAAAGCGCCCAGAAGCAGGAGGCTGGTGACCAATGAATTGCGCGGCATTCTCATTGTGAGTTACCCGATCAGGCGCCGGGGCGCAGACCCAGCTTGCGCATGATGCTTTCCATCAGGCACCACTTGGTGAGTGCGCTTTGCAGCAGATTGGCGCCAACGAAGGCGGTGAAGGCCAGCCACCATTGGCTGACAAAAATCGGGCTGCCGGGAATACCCAGGCCGAGCGACAGAAGAATGAAGGTGCCTGCGACGAGACGAACGGCTTGCCAGGATGTCATGGTAATTTTCCTTAAAAAAATGAACAGGTGAGAAGAAAGCTTAGAGAAGAAATCGGGTGTCAAAGCTGCATGCGGGCGACGAACCCGGCATCGTCATTGCGGGCCTGACCCGCAATCCATGCTTTTGGTTGTCATTGCGGGCACCGACCCGCAATCCATGCTGCAGAAGGCATGGATGCCGGATCAGGTCCGGCATGACAAGCCGGAACATGGATCGCTTCGCTGTGCTCGCAATGGCACACCCGGAGGCAATGACGCATATCGGGTTCATAGCGATGCTGCGGGTTCAAACTCCCCGCGGTAAGCGACGTAATACAGCGTCGGGATCACGACCAGGGTCAGGATGGTCGAGACGAAGATGCCGAAGATCAGCGAGATCGCCAGACCATTGAAGATCGGGTCGTCCAGGATGAAGAAAGCACCAAGCATGGCGGCCAGTCCGGTCAGCTTGATGGGCTGGGCGCGCGTGATGGCCGAGTGCACGATGGCGCGTTTGAAGGGCACGCCCTCTTTGACCTGCAGGTTGATGAAGTCCACCAGCAGAATCGAGTTGCGCACGATGATGCCGGCCAGCGCGATCATTCCGATCATGCTGGTCGCCGTGTACTGCGCACCGAGCAGCGCATGGCCCGGCATGACGCCGATGATGGTCAGCGGAATCGGCGCCATGATGATCAACGGGATCAGATACGAGCCAAACTGCGCCACCACCAGCAGGTAGATCAGGATCAGGCCGACCGCATAGGCTGCGCCCATGTCGCGGAAGGTCTCGTAGGTGATCTGCCATTCGCCATCCCACTTCAGCGCGTAGTCGCGCATGGCGTCGTCGGGTTGGCGGATGAAGTATTCCACCATCGGCCCGCCACCAGGCGTCTGGATCTTGGCGATCTCGCTGCGCATCTGGAACATGCCGTAGAGCGGGCTGTCGAGCTTGCCCGCCATGTCGCCCACAACGTAGTTCACTGGCAGCATGTCCTTGTGGTAAATCGGCTGCTCGCGCACAGTGTCGCTCTCGGTCACCAAATCACTGATGCGAACCAGTTTGCCCGAAGCACCGCGCACGCTCAGTTGCAGCAGCGCCTCCAGATTGCCATGGCTTTCTTCAGGCAACTGCAGCATGACCGGCGCCGCATAGCGGCTGGCGTCGTGCATATAAGTAGCGGCCTCGCCGGCCAGGCCGGCGCGCAGCGTGCTCACGATGGCCTGCTGCGGCACGCCGAGCAGGGCCGCCTTGCGCCGATCGACCAGCAGGAGCTTGCGTGGTGCGCTGGCGATGCTGCTGTCGTCCACATCCACAATGCCGGGTGACTTTTCGAAGACCGCGCGCACGGCCTTGGCCACACTCAGGCGCCCGGCTGCTTCGGGACCATAGATTTCTGCCACCAAAGGGGAGAGCACGGGCGGGCCCGGTGGCACTTCGACCACCTTGACGTTGGCGCCCATCTTCAGGCCGATCTTCTGCAGTGCCGGACGCACGCGTGTCGCGATGACGTGGCTCTGGTCGGCGCGGTGGTGCTTGTCCACCAGGTTAACCTGGATGTCGCCGACTTCGCCACCGGCGCGCAGATAGTACTGGCGCACCAGACCGTTGAAGTTGATCGGCGCGGCGGTGCCGGCGTAGGCCTGGTAGTCGGTGACTTCGGGCACGGTCGAGAGGTAGGCGCCCAGCTCATGCAGCACAGCCGCCGTCTTTTCAACCGGCGTGCCGGCGGGCATGTCAACAATGACCTGAAATTCCGACTTGTTGTCCAGCGGCAGCATCTTGAGCAGCACCAGACCGGTAGCCGGCAGGGCCACCGAAATAAAAATCAGCACCGCGACACCCAGGCCCAGAAAACGCCGGTTGCGCTGGCCGCTCTGGTCGTCGAGCAGCGGCTTGAAGACACGCTGGAACAGCGGGCCCAGTTTGGCCGCCAGACCGGTCGGCACATGCGCGTGGGCATTGGTGCTGGTGTGTTCCTTCATCCACAGGCGCGCCAGCCAGGGCGTGACCATGAAGGCAATCGCCAGCGACAGCAACATGCCCATGCTGGCGTTGATCGGAATCGGGCTCATGTACGGGCCCATCAGGCCCGAGACAAAGGCCATCGGCAGCAGCGCGGCGATCACGGTGAAGGTAGCCAGAATGGTCGGGCCGCCGACTTCATCAACCGCGCCCGGAATGATCTCGGCCAGCGTCTTGCCCGGGTGGTGTTGCTGATGGCGGTGGATGTTTTCCACCACCACGATCGCATCGTCCACCAATATTCCGATCGAGAAGATCAGCGCAAAGAGCGAGACACGATTCAGCGTAAAGCCCCAGGCCCATGACGCAAAGAGCGTGACCATCAAGGTGAGAATCACTGCCGTGCCGACGATGGCGGCTTCGCGCCGGCCCAGCGTCAAAAACACCAGCGCGACCACGGAAGCAGTGGCAAACAGCAGCTTCTGGATCAGCTTTTGCGCCTTGTCATTGGCAGTGGCGCCGTAGTTGCGCGTCTCTGCCACTTGC
>CAIWNX010000086.1 GCA_903914175.1 uncultured beta proteobacterium
GAAACAACACAACCATGCGCAGTAAATTTATGACGCAAGGTGTAGCAAAGTCATTGACACATTCCGACCGGGGGGTTGGGCACAACACGAATTTCCTGGCAAATTTTGCTGATTTGCGTCTTATCTTGTTTGGGTGATCGCGTTCCAAATGACAGGTTCGGAGAAGGCAGATAGCACATCTCTACTACCACTTCACAGCCTTTAGGCACCTTTGGCTTTGGACACCAAGTTGACTGCTCTTGAAGAAAAATATCCGCTAAAGCATCCGTATGCCAAGCTCAGGGCAGCAACAAAGGCGTTGGTAGTAACTATCTCGGCATCTAATGCATGCATTACGCCGAACACATATTTGGTGAAGAAGATTGCCATGATCACAAAGAATGGAGTCCAGCTGCCAGGTATGAAAAAGGACCGACTCGACCGGGTGAACGTGACTTGGTCATCTCGGAAGTGCTTGAATCCAATAACGGTAACTATTAGCAGCCCTATCGCCCACATTGCTATCGGAGCAGGCTTAATGCCGAAACTTGAGTTGATGCCCGCGAGCGACAACGCAATCATTCCGAACGGAAGAAAATAGGCCAGTACCGCACTGACGTTGCGGCTACGCGTTTGTTGAAGCCCAAACACTGCTAATGCAATGAACAAGCCATAAACCCAAACAGGAGTATGAATCAGTATTTGAGTGATCATGCGAGTGGTCCTTCCATAAGATGCATCTCCGACAAGTTCTCGCCAGGCTCTATGCCAGTATCGAACTTTGTTGTGCAGTTGTAAGATTGCTCAGCGTCGTCCAAGGGGATGAATCCGTTAGAGGAGGGTCTTGTCGAAGAAGGCCGTAATTTCGACGGCAAGTTGCTTCAGGAATGCAGCGCGATCGAAACCCGGCGGGTTCGCGGTGACGTCGCCGTCCGGGCTGGGGAGGGACATGCTGGGCGAATCCATGAAGGCGAAGTGCCAGGCGTTGGGTACCCGACGCAGGTTCGGTGCGGGCAGATTGCTGGCGACCCACTCGGCGTGGAATCGCGGCACCACGAAACGATCGAGTTCTGCCTCGTAGATCATGGTCGCCGGACGAACCGCGGCGAGCGACTCGGCGGTGAGCAACACACCCGCCGGCGCCAGCGCGACGATCGCCCGAACGCGCTCGTCCTTGAGCGAGGGCGTGGCCGCAGGCAACTGGGGTGTTGATTCCCCCGAGCGGCCCATGCCGCAGAAGATCGGGTCTTCGGATGCTTCGGCCAAGCAGTGCTTCCTCATCCGGGACAAATCTGGCACGGCTCCCGCCAACGCCAGCACCGTGTAGCCGCCGGCCGAGTGTCCCAGCGCACCCACGCGAGGACCCTGGTTGTCGGTCGCAATCCGAGCCTTCCACGCTGGATCGGCCAGGATCGCGTCGATGACCCGGGAAGCCTGCCGTGGCCGCTCGTCGAAGTAGCGCTCGGGACTCTTCTCCAGCAGAGACCGATCCTGGTAGTTGTCGCCGGGATGACGCAGTGCAGCGACCAGATAGCCGTTGCGGGCGAGGGCTTGCGCCAGCACGCTGTGCCCGAGCTCGGTGCCGGCGTTGCCGTGACTCAGCAGAATCAGAGCTTTTACTTTGTCGACGGGTTTACCACCGATGGCGGCGTCGACCGCGAACGGTCCCATGGCGACGACTCGCGGCGTGGCCAGCGTCGGGTAGTACAGAGCGACCGTCGTTGCCGGCGCGTCCGGTGTCGCGCCAGCCGCCTGGATCTGCATCCAGCCGGCCTCGAAGGCGTATGCGTGTGCTGCGAGGAGAAGGGTGGCCAGCGAGGCCAGGATGCGCCGAAGAAGGTAGGTCATGTGGTATTCCAGATCGTGGTGGAGTTGTCAGGCACGAAGTCTAGGCAAGGCATCTCTTCTTGTAACCCTACCTAAGTATGGTTTTTTGCTCGATCCGCACTAAAGCAGTTTCAATTGCACTGCGCGTGCAACCGCTTCGGTCCGCCGTTGGACGTCCAGCTTGGAAAAGATGTTCTGGTTGTGCCACTTGACAGTGCTCAGTGACAGAAACAAGCGCTCACCAATGTTCTGATTGGAATGGCCTTCCTGAATCAGGCGAAGAATTCCCAATTCCCGATGGCTGAAGGCGTCCGCACGCAAGTGGGATGACGTGGCTGCAGCAGGCAGCGCCACAGGTTTTCCTTGAGTAGCCTGCGTGCCAAATGCGTCCAGCAGCTGTGAAACATACCGTGCTATGCCAGTTTCATGTGGCAGCTGGCTCAGCAACTCTTGCATAGGTGAGCCCTCATCCACAAAGAGTCGGACAGACCCTTGAGATTGCGCTTTCGTCACGCACTCGCGCAACAGTTGCAGGGCTTTGTCAATTTGTCCGATGGCTTGGTGAATGATGACCTGGACCACCATAGCCTTGATCGCATCTTGCGTACGGACCTTTACTTCCGTAGTACGCCTATGACCCTCGATAGCCCCCAATGCATCCAAGCCCCTGCCCTGTGCCAATATTGTTCTGGCAAGGCCGGTGGGAAGCTGATGCGACCGTGCCAAGTCGGCTGCTACTTCTACTTCTCCTCGACGTAGTAACTGCAGCACCCGCAAGTCGGCCGCTTCTCGCATGCGCTCGGTCAATTGCCCTGCTTTTGTCAGCTCAGTGGCCCGGCCAACCAGGACTTCAGCCTCCTTGTCTTCATTCCTGGCGCTCAACAGGCGAGCGCGCAGCAGATCAGCCCCGATTTCGGATCTGCTTTTTGCAAGAACGACGAGCTCGCTACACAGTAGCGCAAGAGACTCGGCTTCGTCCAGCGCGTTCCAGTCGTAAAGAATTTTGGCTAGCCCGAGATTAGCCTCGAAACCCAACGCATTGGTTGGGTCGCCAATCATCTTTATAGCCTCACGGTAGGTGGCAGCCGCTGAATGGAGCTGGTAATCAGCCGCTTGAATGCCAGCCAATGCGGTTGATGCGACCGCAGCAAACATCAGATTTCCGGAAGACATACCCGCGCCTATCACTTCAGAAAAGGCGGTGCTAGCCTGGACATGGTCCCCACGGAACATTTGTGCTACGCCCAACGCGCATTGCGCGGCAGTGCGGGCTGGACGACTCTCAGGGTTCAATAGCTCCAAGGCCCGGCTCGCATGGGCATAGATCGCTTCGGCCTCGTTCCGGTATACCGCCAGCCAGGCCCGAAGTACCGCTATCTGGCCATTGTTGTCCATTGTTGTCGCGTCCTGCAGGGCGCTCCGCAGGGCCGCTTCAGCGCCCGACAATTTCTCTTCAATCTGGCCGGGTTGGCCCGCAAACAGCAATGACCAGGAAAATGCCAACCAAAGGACTGGATAGGTGTTCAATACCGCGTGCGTCAGAGATGAAAGCCACTGCACAACAGGCGCGGTCACACCACGAAAGTACAAGGGCATGCCGTTACCTGCAATCAACCGCATGGCGCCAGCAATATCATTTGCGAGAGTTGCTTGATGAAAAGCCTCAAGCTCCAGGCCTTGTGCCTCGTACCATTGGCTGGCACGGTTGTGTAGTGGTGCAGCGGATTCCTTCAGACCCAGGCGTTGACGCAAGAGGTCCGAAAACAAATGGTGGTACCGATACCACCGTCGCTCCGTGTCCAAAGGCACGATGAAGAGATTTGCATTGTCCAACTGTTGGAGGATCTGCTGCCCACCGTGGCTTTGCAACACCGCATCGCACAAAGAACCACACAGCCGATCCAGTACGGATGTACGAAGCAAAAAGGACTGAACATCAGCCGACTGCTGATTCAAGACTTCCTCAATCAGGTAGTCTTGTACGAACTGGTGGCTTCCTGTAAAGGACGCAATGAACGTTTCAGGGTCCTTTTGCATCCGAAGAGAAATGGCCGCCAATTTCAAACCTGAAATCCAGCCCTCTGTACGCGTTTCCAGGGCGTGGACCTGAGTCTTGGAAAGACTTGCATTGACGCCTTGACTGAAGAACTCGGCGGATTCTTCCAATCCAAAACGAAGGTCCTGCTGGCGAATCTCTGCCAGTTGCCCATTAACGCGCAATCTTCCCAGCGATATTTCTGGCTCCTCCCGGCTGGCGACGACCAAGTGCAGCTGGGACGGCATGTGGTCGATCAAAAAAGTTAGAGTCTCGTTGACGGCTTTACTAGCCGCCAGATGGTAGTCATCCAGAACCAGCACCAGCTTGCGGGGAATGTGTGAAAGCTGATTCACTAATAACGTCAAGACGGTCTGTGCCGACGCTGGCGGCGAGCCCCTCAGCAGCGCCGCCAAGCCTGAGCCAACAGTTTGAGAAGTCACCTCCAACGAGGTAACAAGGTATTCGAGAAAACGGTTGGGATCGCGGTCATCAACATCTAGCGACAGCCAGGCGCTTGGGTAAGGGCAATCCTGAGCCCATTGGCTAATCAACGTGGATTTCCCGAATCCTGCGGCTGCGCACACCAGCGTCAGCTTACGCGAAAGGCCTTCATCTAGGCGTTTCGTCAGGATCGGGCGAGAAATGTCATGGGCTGGCCGGGGGGGAGCAAAGAACTTCGTGGCCAGTAGGGCTTTTGACATTGGGAACCTATATGTGCAATACGAAGCAGTTTTGACCCTGAAAAGGCGTTAGGTGCATGAAAACTCACACAGAACCATACCTTGGTACGGTTACAAAAGTGAGCGCAATTCATAAACTTCTTCGATGACAAATGCCAACAAGACCGATTGGAAGATACCGCTGGCACTGCTGGCTATCAGCGCAATACCCTTTGCAGCAGGAATCGCTCGCTTAGCGGGTCTTGCCGGCAATCAGGTGATCAGCTCCGCGAACGCCCGATTCGTTGCTGCACCATTTCCCATCGTTCTGCACATCCTTAGCGCAAGCCTGTTTTCCATATTAGGCGCTTTTCAGTTTTCTTCTGGGATACGCCAACGAAGCCCCACGTGGCACAGGGTCTCTGGACGCCTAGTGGTTGCAAGCGGAATATTCGCAGCGGTGTCGGGCTTGTGGATGACGGTGACATATCCCATTCCGCCCGAATTGCAGGGTGGCCTGCTTTACGCTGTCCGCGCCTTCGTGAGCGCTGCGATGCTACTTTCAATTTATTGTGCTGTGGCCGCCATCACGCGGCGTGACATTGCCGCGCACCGTGCCTGGATGATTCGAGCCTATGCACTGGGACAAGGCGCCGGCATGCAAGTTGTAGTGTTTTTACCCTGGATGCTTCTCATCGGCAAACCCAATATTTTGCAACGGGACGTACTGATGAGCTTGGCATGGCTGATCAATCTGCTCGTCGCCGAGATGGCTATCCAAAGGTGGTCACCGCGAAATCAAACAATTTACAAAGGAACTGTGTGAAAAATATTCTTATCGCTGCAGCAGCGGCAACCATGCTTGGTGCGTGTGGATTCATGACACCTGCCAAACAATATGCAGGGGACGTTCAGGGGGCGGCTGGCATCGCAGTCATCAAAGGCTTTGTCGGGAAGCCGTTTTCCGATGACTTCCATGCAACTATTCGGGGCTACTCAAAACTTGACTCCACGGGTCCAGGCGAAGAGAAGAAGTTCGGCATCCCTGGTTTTACAGACTACCCGAGCGAGATTCAGGTACTTGCCGGAGAGTACAACGTTCAGGTCTATTGCTTTAGCGGCTTTACGAGTTACCGACCCAGTACGACCCTGCCGTTGTCGGTGGGGAAAACCTACTTGTTCAAGTGCGAAGTTCGAGACGGTCAAGCCTTCGTCGATGTCCACACTAGCGATACCAACTAGACCATATCGCCCACTCCTTTTTTGTCCAACCACTTTCACCACTTTCCATCATGAAACTTTTCCCGAAACCTGAATCTCTCATTGCCCTCGCCTTCCGGATGTTTTTACTAGTGTCTGTGGCTGGCCTGGCGGCCTGCTCGACCATGCAAGCCACCGACACCGGTTTCTTGAAAAATCGAAGCGAGATGACGACCTCGAAAGATGGCAGCACGGCCTACTATCGCTCTCCAACTCCCGTAGACCCACATCAGGTGCGCTCTATTTCCGTTGAATGGGCCATGCCAATCGATGCAGGGGTTCTTGGGACTGAAAGAGCGCGATTGATTTCCACGCTGAAAGCTGCCATTTCCAGGGAAGCCGAAGCACTGCCGCAAAGTGTAGGCGGACATCCGGTCGTTATCCGAGCAGTCATCACCCGCGTCGAGTCTGTGAACCCTGCACTCAACGTCTTAACATCCGTGCTTTTGACAGTGCCCCTCGATCGTGGTGGTGCGGCCGTGGAAATCCAAGTGCTGGATGCAGACACATTGCAACCACTCGCAAGCATGGCGCATGCCTACTTCGTCCCAATCACTGAATTCAAAGCGAGGTTCTCGGCATTGGCACCGGCTGAATTGGCGTTGAATGCTGCTGCGGTCGAACTAGCAAAACTCCTGCGTGAAAAAAGTTAGGCTTCTCAGCGCGGCTTTTTTCATTTGGCTGTCGTTGCCGTTTTTCCCCTTAGCTGTATCCGCACGGGATCAGACGGGGGACATCGCACCCGACGTCTATGAACCCGCTGCAAGATACGTGCACGCGCATGAAATTGACGAGATGCTGTCTACATACTTCAAGCCCGGTGAGCCAGGCGCTACCGTCATCGTCTCGCAGCGCGGCGTCATCCTGTTCCGCAAAGCCTATGGGTTGGCGAATACAGGGACAAACATGCCACTGCGACCAGAACTGCCTCTAAGGGTGGGCTCTGTCACGAAGCAATTTACCGCCGCTGCGATCATGTTGCTTGTCGAGCAAGGCAAGCTTTCTGTCTCGGAGGAAATCGGAAAGTATTTCACTGAGTATCCTGAACACGGCCGTCACGTGACCATCGAACACCTGCTTACGCATACGTCCGGCATCAGGAATTACACGGAGTTGCCGCAATTTGGTACGGTGATGACAAAAGACGTAAGCGCCGATGAAGGCATCGCTTTTTTCAAGGACGTTCCCCCCCAGTTTCAGTCGGGTCAACGCTTTTCGTACAGCAACTCCAATTATTTTCTACTCGGTGCCATCATTGAAAAAGTGTCCGGTATGAGCTATCCGGACTTCATGCAGCAGCAGATCTTCCAGCCCCTGCAAATGCGTAGTACGGAAATCGAGAAAGCGCACAGCCCCCTTTCACCGGTCATTGGATACTCGCAAGGCCGAAAGGGTATCTCTAGCGCACCTTATTAGTCGGGCATGCAAAATTCGTTTTTCAAAAACCACCCTGCGCAGCATGACCAAAAAACTGATTTTTGGGGACCACGCCGCCGATCCAATTGCCCACGCCAGCCAACCAAGAGCGTCCAATCGTACGGTATGACC
>CAIWNX010000087.1 GCA_903914175.1 uncultured beta proteobacterium
AAAAATTCCAAAAAGTCAGGGAGGAATTACCAAGAAAGGAAGTCCGAATCAGCCGGGCCAAAGAGTTGATAATTTAGCCGTCCTGCCTGGGGCAGTTTGGGTGGCCATAAGTGGAGCAGTTTGGGGTGGCCATCGGGGCAACAGATAGAGCGTGAACGCCAAACTGCGCCCAGGCGCCAGATCCGGCCCGATGCCCCGATGGCGCCACCTGAGATGACGACCACGCCAGGCCTGAGCGTGATCATCAAAGAGTTTCGCCTGATCGGCAACACCCTGCTCAGCGAAGACCAACTGCAATCTGTTCTGACCGGTTACCTGAACAGACCGCTGGGTTTTACCGAACTGCAACGCGCCGCCGCGTCCGTGGCCGAGCGCTACCGCGTGGCCGGCTGGGTGGTGCGCGCCTACCTGCCCAAGCAGGAAATCGAGGGGGCCAGCGTTACCATCCAGATCATCGAAGGCCGCTTTGGCGCCACCCTGATCGATGGGGCCGCGCCAAGCCACTTGCCCGTTGCCAAGGCGCTGCGCTATATCGAGACGCGCCAACAGCCCGGTGAGCCGCTCAACGCGGACGCCATCGAGCGCGCCGTGATATTGCTCGACGACCTGCCCGGCATCTCTGCGGTCTCCACTTTTCGCGAGGGAAAAGAAGCGGGTGAAACCGACCTGGTTCTGAAACTGCTGGACACCCCGGCCTTTGTTGGCAACATCGAGGCCGACAGCAGCGGCTCGCGCAGCACCGGCTCCGAGCGCCTGTCGGGAAACCTTTACCTGGAAAGCCTGGCGCAGTGGGGCGAGCAGTTCAGCATGAACCTGACCAAGACCCAAGGCAGTCAGTACACCCGGGTGGGCTTCACCGCGCCGCTGGGCTATAACGGCCTGCGCCTTGGCTTGAGCGCCTCGCATCTGGCCTACAACGTCATCACGCCCGAGAGCGAGGCACTTGACGCACGCGGTACGGCCCAAACCACCGGGCTCGAGGCCAGTTATCCGGTGCTGCGAGGACGCAGCGCCAACCTCAACCTGCTGGTCAACCTGGACCACAAGGATTTTGATAACTGGACAAACACGGGCTCCACCAATCGCTACCGCATCGATGTGGCCAGCCTGGGGCTCAGCGCCAATATGTTCGATGGTCTGTGGGGTGGCGGCGCCAACAACGCCAGCCTGACACTGCTGGCGGGCAAGGTCGATTTGACCGACTCTGCCAACCAGGCCGCTGACGCTGCCAGCAGCCAGACCGAAGGCCGGTACCGCAAGTGGAAATTCAGCCTGAGCCGCAACCAGACCATCAGTGACGAACTTTCGCTCTACGCTCAGTACGCACTGCAAGGCGCTGACCGCAACCTTGATTCTTCTGAAAAACTCACGCTGGGTGGCGTATCAGGTGTGCGCGCCTACCCCAGCGGCGAAGGCAGCGGTTCAGAGGGGCAAACCTTCACCCTGGAGACCCGACTGCGCCTGCCTGAAGGCTTGAACCTGAGTGCGTTTTATGACTGGGCCCAGATCACGGCCGTCAACCGCAACAACGTCGCCCCCAGCGGCAGCACCCTGAGCGAACTCAACGCCTACTGCCTGCGCGGCTTTGGCCTGAGCCTGTCGTGGCTCAGTTCCTTTGGCGGGCAGTTCAAAGCCACGCTGGCGCGGCGCATCGCTGCCAACCCGAACCCGACTGCCAGCGGCAACGACCAGGACGGCAGCCTGCGCGAAAGCCGCTTCTGGCTGAGCGCCAGCCTGCCGTTTTAAAGCGCCAGAGCGAAGCCGCTAATTCGTAGCCGAGCCGATACCATGAACCGACACGCCACGCTGAATCGTTTTTACCGGCTGGTCTGGAATGACCGGTTGGCGGCTTATGTCGCTGTGGCCGAAACCACCAAGGGTCGTGGCAAGCGCAGCGTGCGTGCCGGCGCGCTGGCGGCGGTGTTCATGGCAGCGATGGGCCTATGCGCCCCCTACGCACGGGCGGGGCCGCCCAATCCACCGGCACCAACCCAATTGCCCACCGGGGCGCAAGTCACGGCTGGCAGCGCCAGCATCAACCAGAGCGGCACGCACCTGGACGTGAACCAAAGCAGCAACCGCGCCGTCATCAACTGGAATACGTTCAATGTCGGCTCGCAAGCGCAGGTCAATTACAACCAACCTTCCAGCAGCAGCGCCACGCTGAATCGCGTACTCGACAGCAACCCCAGCCAGATCCTGGGCAAGATCACGGCCAACGGCCAGGTCTATTTTGTCAATCCAAACGGCGTCTACTTTGGCAAGAGCGCCAGCGTCGATGTCGGTGCGCTGGTGGCCTCCACGCACAGCATCAAGGACGCCGACTTCATGGCCGGCAAGCTCAAGTTCAGCCGCGACGGCAGCACGGGCAGTGTGGTCAACGAAGGCGACATCCGCGCCGCGCTGAACGGCTTTGTTGCTTTGCTGGCACCCGAGGTGCGCAACGAAGGCGTCATCGTCGCGCAACTCGGCACCGTGGCGCTGGCCTCGGGTGAAGCGGTTTCGCTGCAATTTGACGGCGAAGGCCGTTTGCACAACGTCACAGTCGAGCCTTCGCAGATCAAGGCGCTGGTCGAGAACAAAGGCGCCGTGCTGGCACCCGGTGGTCTCATCATTTTGTCGGCGCGTGCCGTTGATCGCTTGCAAGGCGGCGTGGTCAAAAACTCGGGCCGGCTTGAAGCCACCGGCATGCAGATGCGCGGCGGCAAGATCGTGCTGGAAGGTGGATCGAGCGGCGTAGTCGAAAATAGCGGAACGCTGGATGCATCTTCTGCCGAGGGCCAAGGTGGCCGCATCGTTGTTACTGGTGAGCAGGTTTTGATAAAGAGCGGCTCTCATCTGACCGCTTCAGGCGCCACCGGTGGTGGTGAAGTGCTGGTCGGCGGCGACTGGCAAGGCAGTGGCGGGTTGTATCAGGCAACCACAGTGACGATGGAGCAAGGCGCGAGCATCGATGTTTCCGCCACAAAAGTCGGCTCTGGCGGGACGGCGGTGTTGTGGTCGGATGTCGGCAGCCCACTTTCGGTGACCCGCGCCTATGGCAGCGTAGAAGCCAAGGGTGGCCCCAACGGCGGCGATGGCGGCAGAATTGAGACCTCGGGGCATGTCGTCGATACGTCGGAAATAACCGTCAATGCAGGCGCCACTCGGGGTAAAGGAGGACTATGGCTCATCGACCCGGCCGACAGTACCGTTACCCAAGCTATCGCGAATGGCTACGTCACGACGCTCAATCCCCCCGTGCCAGAATGACCTGCTACACCTACCCCAGTTAGTTTAGAGAGCAACGAGGTAGGTATGAAGATCAACAATCAACCTAAGGCACAGATGCG
>CAIWNX010000088.1 GCA_903914175.1 uncultured beta proteobacterium
CCGCAAAGTCATCGGCGCAAAGAATCAGGCCCTTCATTGCGCGCGCCAGAAACCAGGCTGGCCGTAGTGGTGCTTGAGAAAATCGATCCACAGCCGCACGCGCAGCGGCAAGTGCTTGGCGTGCGGAAACAACGCGTAAATGCCATTGGCCGGCGCCGCAAAATCCTCCAGCAGTGCCACCAGGCTGCCGGCGGCGATCTCGGCCTCCACCTCCCAGGTGCTACGCCAGGCAATGCCATAGCCGGCCAGACACCAGTCGTGCAGCACCTGACCATCCGAACAATCAAGCGGGCCACCGGGCTTGAGGTAAACCAGTTCCGTGCTGTCACCCTTGGGCACCCGGAACGCCCAGCCACGCGTCTGCGAGGCATCACTTGAGAGCGCCAGACAATCAAAGCGCGCCAGATCCGACGGATGAGCCGGTGTGCCGTGGCGCTTCAGGTAAGCGGGGGTCGCCACGCACAGACGCCGGTTATCGGCCAGACGCACGCTGACCAGGCTGGAGTCGGGCATGTCGCCAACCCGCACCGCGCAATCGAAACTCTCAGCCGCCAGATCGACGACACGGTCGCTCAGGTTGAGCGAAATGCTCACCTCGCTATGCAATTCCCGAAAACGCGGCACCAGCGGTGCCACATGGCGACGACCAAAACCAGCTGGCGCCGTCATGCGCAAGTGGCCGCTGGCCTTGACACCACCGGCCGAAACGCTGGCCTCGGCACTGGCAAAGTCGGCCAGCAGACGCTGGCAATCTTCCAGAAAAGCGCTGCCCTCGTGCGTGAGCGTGATGCGCCGCGTGGTGCGCAACAGCAGCTTGACACCCAGGCGCTGCTCCAGCGCGTCCAGACGCCGCCCGATGATCGCCGGCGCCACGTCTTCGGCACGCGCCGCCGCCGTCAAACTGCCGCGCGTAGCGACGGCGACAAAGGTTTCAATCTGCTTGAGCTTGGCCATGGCCGTAGATTACAGACATAAAGTCAAAATTCTACGGACTCAATCATTTATTGCACTGATTTCGTTTGGTATTTGCGCGACGACCGGCAGCAGCAGACACATAGCTGGCGTTCGCCGGAACCAGCCGTTCGCGGCCAAGCAAAAAATAAGAAGCTGTCATCAAGCCGCTTTCAAGTACATGTCAATGTGCATGGATGAATAGGGACAAATCAAGCCACCACTCTCTGTGCGCTCCAGCAGGCCCAACTCAGCCAGGATAACCACGTCTTCATGCACGCGCTTGACATCGCGCCCTACTGCGCGCGCCAGTTCTCGCACCGAGAGTTCACCTTTGCCTTGTGCCGCGCGAACTACTTCCCATCGCTTCTCGGATAGTTGCCCAAAGAAGTGGGCAGGGCTTTCGAAGTTAAGCACCTCGCCCTGGTAGCCCGCTTTCTTGGCAGCTTGTGCCATGGCACGCAAAGCACCCTTCCAGTCAGGCTGTAATGTGATGGTGAGATAACGCTCCGTCATGGTGCTCTCCTGGCAGCAACTGCTGCAATGAAGTCTTCAATCAATTGTTCCACGCTCTTGAAGGCATAGGGCTTTTCCTTGCCTTCGATGTGACAGTGGTCGCCTTTGCCGCGCTCGTTGTCAAAGCCTACTACCCGCACACCGTTCACCACATATACCGCGCTGTACTTGTAGCCGTGTTCGGTAGGTGGTACCGGTTCGGGAACTTTCCAGATCATCACCTCAAGAATTGCACCGTCCGACGTGATGTCTTTGAAGCGGGTGATAAGTTCGGCAGGCATGTTGGCAATTATGACAACATGCAATAGCGTTGTCAATATAGCCAACGCTGCCGGCAATGCGCAATTTGCATTGCGCTAGCAGAACTCTCAGAAAGCTACCGCTTGAATTCGGCAAAGACCCAGCAGTCATTCGCCAAGCACCGCCCGCTGACGACTTGGTGCCCATAGAAGTCAGTGAACAATGTCAGAACCGGCCGTTCGTGGCGGCGGCCGGGGAAGCTAAAGCGGTCACACAGATTACGGATCGGTTCATCACTCAGCGTCAAGCGTGATCATGCCGCTGCACCAGCAGTTCAAAATCGGCAACCGGCACTGGCCGGCTGAACAGATAGCCCTGGTAGGTATGGCAACCCAGACTGGCCAGAAAGTCGCGCTGCGCCTCGGTCTCGACGCCTTCGGCCATCACGCCCAA
>CAIWNX010000089.1 GCA_903914175.1 uncultured beta proteobacterium
GACGGATCAAAGGGATAAGTTTTAATTGCTTGCACATTTACTTGCACACCGCGTTTTGTGCCATGTAAGCTGTTGATTTATAACGGAATTATTTTACACAATCGTTTCATAATCCCAAAACCTTGTGGAACAGAGCGCCGCTGCGTGAAGCGAGCCCGTTCTGTTCGCAACTGATACTGGAGACACCATGAGCTGGCTTGAAAAACTGCTACCCCCGAAAATCCTGCACACGGATCCAGCCGACCGGCGCAGCGTGCCTGAAGGCCTGTGGATCAAGTGCCCGAGTTGCGAGACCGTGCTCTACAAGACCGACCTCGAACAAAACCAGAACGTCTGCCCAAGCTGCAGCCACCACCACCGCATCGGTGCGCGCGAACGGCTCAATGTGTTTCTGGACAACGAAGGCCGCTTCGAAATTGGCCAGGAAGTGCTGCCGGTCGATGCCCTCAAGTTCAAGGACAGCCGCAAATACCCCGAGCGCTTGAAAGAAGCGCTGGAAAGCACGGGCGAAACCGACGCACTGGTGGTCATGGGCGGCGCCGTCCACGGCATCGGCGTGGTCGCCGCCTGCTTTGAATTCGAGTTCATGGGTGGCAGCATGGGCTCAGTCGTCGGCGAGCGCTTTGTGCGCGGGGTGCACACCGCCATTGAACAGAAAGTTCCTTTTATCTGCTTTACCTCGACTGGCGGCGCACGCATGCAGGAGGGGCTGCTGAGCCTGATGCAGATGGCCAAGACCAATGCCTCGTTGACACGGCTGGCCAAAAAAGGCCTGCCCTTCATCAGCGTGCTGACCGACCCGACCATGGGCGGCGTCAGCGCAGGTTTTGCCTTCCTGGGTGATGTCGTCATCGCCGAACCCAAGGCCCTGATCGGCTTTGCCGGTCCCCGGGTCATTGAGTCCACCATGCGCGTGGCACTGCCAGAAGGATTTCAGCGCGCCGAGTTTCTGCAAACCAAGGGCGCCATCGACTTCATCTGTGACCGCCGCGAACTGCGCAAGACGATTGCCAGCACACTGGCCATCCTGCAACGCCAGCCGGCCGACGCGGTAATCTGAAGCAGTTGTCGGGTTTCAGAGCCCTTGGAAGACGGCGCCCTGAAGGTGCCCGAGCAGGATCGAGGCGATCTGCAACAGCACCAGCAGCAGCAGCGGCGACAGATCAATGCCACCGATCAGGGGCACAAGACGGCGAATCGGCCGCAAGAGCGGTGCGCAGAGCCGCTCGATCACATCGGTCAGTGCCGAGTGCGTCTGAAACCAGGACAGGACTGCGTACACAATGACCAGCCCGGTCAAGCCGGAAACCAGCAGGCGCAGCAGTCCAAATAAAGCCAGCAAAGGCACCACCGGCAAGGCACCGGAGGCGCCGGAGAGCAGCCAAAGCACGATGTACTGCACCAGCACCAGCAAATAGGCGCCAATCAGGCTGGACAGGTCCCAGCGCCCCCAGGCTGGCACGACCCGCCGCAGCGGCAGTACCAGCCAATCGGTCATGGCAAATATGAAGGGCCCCAGCGGATTACCAGAACGCGCCGACAACGGGATGCGCTGGTATTGCAGGTAAAGCCGCAACAAGCAGGCGCCCCCGAGCACGCCGGCGGCAACATCGAGCAACAGGGAAATGATTTGGTACAACATGAAACTTTGCGGGACAGACCGCCGTTACGCGCAGCGAACAAGCTCTGTCCTCAACTGATTGAAAGGGTGGAAAACTCACCGCATCATAGCGAGCGCGGCGCTCAACTTAAAATCACATCTTTCGACCCACCAGCCATCGACCCCCTGTTCATGGCGGCCATCACTACCGCACCTCTCATGTCTGACCAAACTACTGCCCCAGCGCCCCAGGACGAAAACCAGTTGATCCTGGAGCGGCAGGAAAAACTCAAGGCTATTCGCCAGCAACAGGTCGAGGGCAAGGGCGTCGCCTTCCCGAACGACTTCAAGCCGACCGACCACGCCGCCGACCTGTTTGCCGCGCACGCCGGTCAGACCCCGGAAGCACTGCTGGAACAGGGCGCAACGGCCAAGGTGGCGGGACGCATGATGCTCAAGCGCGTCATGGGCAAGGCCAGTTTCGCCACGCTGCAAGACAGCAGCGGGCGCATCCAGCTCTACATCAAGGGCGATGACATCGGCGCCGATCTGTACGCCAGCTTCAAGCACTGGGACCTGGGCGACATCGTGGGCGCCGAAGGCAAGGTCTTCAAGACCAAGACCGGCGAACTCTCAATCCACGCCAGCAGCCTGCGTCTCTTGACCAAGAGCCTGCGCCCGATGCCCGACAAGTTCCACGGCATGAACGACCAGGAAACCAAGTACCGCCAGCGCTATGTCGATCTGATGACCGACGAGAGCACCCGCGCACGCTTCGTCGCGCGCAGCAAGGCAATCAGCGGCATTCGCGAGTTCATGGTGGCGCACGATTTCCTCGAAGTGGAAACGCCCATGCTGCACCCGATCCCGGGCGGCGCCAACGCCAAACCTTTCACCACGCACCACAATGCGCTCGACCAGCAGATGTTCCTGCGCATTGCGCCCGAGCTCTACCTCAAGCGCCTGATCGTCGGTGGCTTTGAGCGCGTGTTTGAAATCAACCGCAGTTTTCGCAACGAGGGCATCTCGGTGCGGCATAACCCCGAGTTCACCATGATGGAGTTCTACGCGGCCTACTGGGACTACCAGGACCTGATGACCTTCACCGAGTCGCTGATCCGCGACGCAGCGCAGAAGTCACGCGGCACACTGCAAATGAGTTACGGTGGCAAGGACGTTGACCTGAGCCAGCCGTTTGAGCGCCTGACCATCGTCGAAGCCATCTGCAAGCACACCGAAGCGGGCGAACCGCTGGAAGGCAGCACGCATCTGAAAGTCGAAGACCGCGACTGGCTGATCCAGTCCTTGCGCAAGTTCGGCCTGAACGAGGCCAAGGACAAGCTCTCCAGCCGCTCGCTGCCGAGTCTGCAGGTGATGTACTTCGAGGAAACCGTGGAAGAAAAGCTCTGGCAGCCGACCTTCATCTGCGAGCACCCGGTTGAAATTTCGCCGCTGGCCCGCGCCAGCGACCACCGACCCGGTGTCACCGAGCGCTTCGAGCTCTACATCACCGGGCGTGAATTCGGCAACGGCTTTTCGGAGCTCAATGACGCGCAGGAACAGGCGGCGCGCTTCCAGTCCCAGGTCGCGGCCAAGGACGAGGGTGATGACGAGGCGATGTACTACGACTCCGACTTCATCCGCGCCCTGGAGTACGGCATGCCGCCAACCGGTGGCTGTGGCGTCGGTCTGGACCGGCTCATGATGCTGCTCACCGACAGCAGCAGCATTCGCGACGTGATCCTGTTCCCGGCGCTGCGCCGCGAGGTTTGAAGCCCCACCTGAAGTACCTGCAGGGCTACGACGCCGACACCCTGACCCGGGTCGAGCAACTGCTCAAGGAGCAGCGCCTGGGCCAGTGGCTGCAGGACCGGTACGCCCAAGGCCACGGCGTGCGCACCGACAAGGCGCTGTACGACTACGTGCAGCAATTGCGCCAGGACTATCTGCGTGGCGCCGAGCCCGTCACCAAAGTGCTGTTCGACAGCAAACTGCAGGTCGTCCAGCACGCACTGGGCACGCACAGCACCATCGCGCGGGTGCAAGGCTCACGCCTGAAGGCCAAGCGCGAGATCCGCATTGCCGCCCTGTTCAAGGATGTGCCGGCCGAGTTTCTGAAGATGATTGCGGTGCACGAGTTGGCGCACCTGAAAGAGCGCGCCCATGACAAGGCTTTCTACCAACTGTGCAGCCACATGGAGCCCAACTACCGCCAACTGGAGTTTGAAGTGCGGGTCTACCTGACCCATCTCGACGCATCAGGCACGCGCCTGTGGGAACAGCCAGCGTAATCAGCCCTAAGGCGCTCTAGCGCAAGGTGGCCTGCGGCAGGGTCTTGAGCTCGCCCGGCAAGGCGCTGACGTAGTGGGCCAGTTCCTTGAGTTCGGCATTGGAAAATTGCTTGGCAACGCCACCCATGATCGGGTTGCCCCGGCCCCAGGTCGGGGTGCCCTCGGTCTTGTAGGACTTGAGCGCCACAAACAGGTAGTCAGCGTGCTGGCCGGCAATCCGCGGATAGGTCGGGTCCTTGGGCTGGCTGAAGCTCTCGCCATGGCAAGTGACACAAGCGCCTTTCTTGAGCAGTGCGGCCACATTGGCGCTGCCCTCGGCAGCCTTGCCCAGCACAGGCGCTCCCGCAACTTTGCCGTGACCTTCGTAATAGGCAGCCACATCGGCAATGTCCTGCTCACTCAGGTTATCGACAACACCGCGCATGCTGGGGTGCTTGCGGTCACCCTTCCGGTAAGCCGAGAGTGCCGAGACAATGTATTTGGCGCCCTGGCCCGAGATCTTGGGCACCCGGTAAATTTCGGGGAAACTGGCTTGGTAGCCCACGATGCCGTGGCAGCCGATGCACATGGCGATTTTCTTCTCGCCGGCCTTGCTGTCCCCCCGGATTTCCTGCGCATGGGCAGACAGGGCGGTCACACAAGTGACAAGCAGGGCAGGCAGCGATAGCAGGAACTTATTCATTTTCAGGGGACAATCAACCGGAGTTTGAGATAGATCAAAGATTCATTATATCGGCGCGACCCGCTTCCCCTACCCTCAACGTTGCTTTTCCAATCAAGCGAGAACCATGAAATTCCAAGGAACCAAAAACTACGTCGCCACCCAGGATCTGATGCTGTCAGTGAACGCCGCCATCACGCTGCAACGCCCGCTGCTGGTCAAGGGCGAGCCTGGTACCGGCAAAACCATGCTGGCTGAGGAGGTGGCAAGCGCCCTGAGCATGCCGCTGCTGCAATGGCACATCAAGTCGACCACCAAGGCGCAGCAGGGGCTGTATGAGTACGACGCCGTCAGCCGCCTGCGCGACTCCCAGTTGTCCGACATCGACGGCGGCGAGCGGGTGAAGAACATCCACAACTACATCATGAAGGGTGTGCTGTGGCAGGCCTTCACGGCCGAAGAGCCGGTGGCGCTGTTGATCGACGAGATCGACAAGGCCGACATCGAATTTCCCAACGACCTGTTGCGCGAACTCGACCGAATGGAATTCTATGTTTACGAAACGCGCCAGTTGATCAAGGCCCGGCGCCGCCCGCTGGTCTTCATCACCTCGAACAACGAAAAGGAACTA
>CAIWNX010000090.1 GCA_903914175.1 uncultured beta proteobacterium
ATGCAATGGGTCAATACCATTGGTCCCCCACAGCGCTGGCGGACTCAGGACGGCGTGGCGCTCAGCGAAGTGAGGTCAAGGAGGAGGCCGAAGGCCGGGGGACACGAACGGAGTTGAGTGCCGCGTCGTCCTGAGTCCTGACGTGCCTGGTCCCGAGGTCTGAAATGTGTCTCAACCCGAATTCGACGCCTCAATCTCGAACGGCAACTGACGCGCCGCATCGGTCAGACGGCTGACCCACCTCGCATACGGCCCGCCCGTCGGCAAGAAGGAGTCACTGTCGGTTCAGTGTTCCGGCTCGTAAATGACAAAGATTTTCTTGGTGGGCGCAACCACTTCCCAGGTTCCCACAAAGCCGCTCGGGATAACGAAAGACTCACCTTGCGTCACCGTCACCGCGGTGCCCAAGTCGTCCGTGATGATGCTCGTGCCTTCCAGAATGTTGCAGTACTCTTCTTCCGTGTAGATGATCCGCCACTTCCCGATCTCACTGCACCAGATTCCAGACATGAACTTCTTGCTGGCATCCGTGTAATGCATCCAGACGGTCTGCTTTGGATTTCCTTCAATCAGTTTCTCGGGCGCAAGAAAATACGCATCGGGGACTGCATTGGATTCGGTGAACTTGAGGATTGGCATGCCAACATCTTACTGTCGCCTGATGCGCCTGATGCGCTTGATGGTCAGATGCGAGATAAAGTCCAAGCTTTACGGAGAACCAGAGAATGCAAGCACCCAGACCCGCTACTCGCTTGAGTTTTCGTTTTGGCGCAATGTGGTTGATGACGCTGCTGCTGTCGGGGTGCGCTCAGGTTGTGGTCGATTCAAAGGGCGCCCCTCAGCAATTTTCGATGGAGGTTTTCTCTGTGGGCAGCGGCAAAGCGCCCACTGTGCTGATTGCGCACGGCTGCGACGGAGCGCGGCTTCTGGCTTATCGTGATTGGGCAAAGCAGATCAATAGCTGGGGCTATAACGCGATCGTGGTCGATTCCTATAGCAAGCGCGGGATTGGCAGCACCTGCAACAGGTCAACCATTGATACCTACCGGCAGGGGGCCGATGATTTGATCAAGGCCGCTATCTGGTTGCAGGCGCAAAACTGGCACTCGGGAAAGATCGGCGCGATAGGCTTCAGTCGGGGCGGTTCCGTCGGACTGGCGTTGGCCAATCAAGACCTGCTGCTCCAAGGTGGCGTGTTAAAGGCGGGTGAGCACAGCAACATTTCAGCAGTCGTCGCCTATTACCCGCATTGCTTTCAGGGCAGTCACACGGCCAAACCAAACGCACCGACATTGCTGCAATTGGGTGCAAAAGACGATTGGACACCGATTTCCAATTGCAACCTTAAAGCCAAAACCGATTCAAACTATCACATCAACATTTATCCAAATGCCGGGCATGCGTTCGACATGAGTTACCCGATACGAACCGTCTATGGTCACTACTTGTTCTACGATAACGAGGCAGATGTCGCTTCAAGAAAGGCGACAAGGGAATTCTTCGACAGGTTCTTGCATTGAGCGATTGACGCATCCTTGGTCAGGAGAATGTCGAATGAGAGGTGACGAGCCTTGACCCCAGCACTGGCTCCACAGTTAGGGCTGCTTGGTTCCCCACCTGACCCGGTTGGCCGCTTCCCCATGTGGGAAGGCCCGTCGGGTCCGATTGTAAGGGCGGATGCCGGATCGGTCCGGCTTTAGAATCAGTTCCCATGTCCTACCTCGTGCTCGCCCGCAAGTACCGTCCCCGCAATTTCTCCGAGATGGTCGGGCAGGACCATGTGGTGCGCGCCTTGTCCAACGCGCTGGAGACGCAGCGCCTGCACCACGCCTACCTGTTCACCGGCACGCGCGGCGTTGGCAAGACCACGGTGTCGCGCATTCTGGCCAAGTCGCTCAATTGCCAGGGCGTTGACGGCACGGGTGGCATCACGGCCACGCCTTGCGGCGTTTGCCAGGCCTGCTGCGACATTGACGCCGGCCGCTTTGTTGACTACACCGAACTCGACGCCGCCTCGAACCGCGGCGTGGACGAGGTGCAGGCCCTGTTGGAGCAGGCGGTCTACAAGCCGGTGCAGGGGCGCTTCAAGGTCTTCATGATCGACGAAGTGCACATGCTCACCGGCCACGCTTTCAACGCCATGCTCAAGACACTGGAAGAGCCGCCCGAGTATCTGAAATTTGTGCTGGCCACCACCGATCCGCAAAAGGTGCCGGTCACCGTGCTCTCGCGCTGCCTGCAGTTCAACCTGCGTCCGATGGCGCCCGAGACCATTCGCGAGCATCTGGAAAAAGTCATGCAGACCGAAGGGGTGAAGGCCGATGCGCAGTCGCTGCGACTGCTCTCGCGCGCAGCGCGTGGCTCGATGCGCGACGCCTTGAGCCTGACCGATCAGGCGATTGCTTTTGGTGCCGGCGAAATCAGTGAGGCAACGCTGCGCCAGATGCTCGGCAGCGTCGATCGCTCCTACGTTTTTCGCCTGATCGATGCGCTGGCCGCAGGCGATGGCAAGACGATTTTCGAGATCAGCGAGACGCTGCGCCTGAACGGCCTGAGCGCAGCTTCCACCCTGGAAGAAATGAGCGCGGTGCTGCAGCGCATGGCGGTGCTGCAGGCGGTGCCCGACGCGCCCGCGCAGGGTGACGAGAGCGATCCGGAAGTGGCCGATATGGTGCGCCTGGCCGCGCTGATGCCGGCCGACGAGACGCAATTGCTTTACAGCATCTGCCTGCATGGCCGCGCTGAACTTGGCCTGGCGCCCGATGAGTACGCGGCGCTGACCATGGTGTTGCTGCGCCTGCTGGCCTTCAAGCCGGCCACAGCGCAGCGCGCACCGGCGGAAAAAAAAAGCCTGAATGACGCCGCCGGCGCGGTGGCGACGCCGGTCGCACCCGCAGCACGCGAAGCAAGTCTGCCGCGCGCGGTGCCTGCGCCGCCCGCGGCGCCAGCGCCAACCCCGATTGCAACGCCGCGAGTGGCACAAGCCGTTCCCGTAGTCCAGATGCCTGCGGGTGCGCGACCGGCTTCGACTGCCGAGTCGAGTCAGGCGTCAGTGCCCCCGGCGCCCACGGCCGACCGGATGGAATCTCTGCCGGTGCGGGTGCAGGCCGACTCCCGGCTCGAGGCGCTCGCCGCGCAATCGGCTGCGACTGTGCTGCAGCCGACCGCGGAGGGCGAGTTCTGGCACGCCACGGTGCAGCAACTGATTGCAGCCGAGGCGATTGCCGCCATGGTGCGCGAGCTGGCGCTGCAGTCGCAACTGGTGGCGCGCGACACCGATCAGTGGATCCTGCGCGTCGAGCGCGAGTCGCTCAATCAGTCGGCCAGCCGTGAGCGCCTTGGCGCTGCGCTGCAGGTCGCCGGGCACCCGGTGCGCCTGATGGTGGAAATCGGGCGCGTCACCGACAGCCCGGCGCGGCGCAATGTGGCACTGGCAGCCGAGCGCCAACTGGCAGCAGAGAAAATCATTTTTGACGATCCACTGGTGCAGACGTTGATGCGCGATTTTGCGGCGAAAATCGTCCCCGGCAGCATCAAGCCGGGGTGAGTTTTTCGACGCATCACGTCACTGAATCATTTTTAACATCATCGAAGGAAACCCCATGTTCAACAAAGGACAACTTGCCGGTCTCATGAAGCAGGCGCAAGCCATGCAGGACAACATGAAGAAGGCGCAGGACGAGCTCGGCAACGTCGAAGTCACGGGCGAATCTGGTGCCGGACTGGTCAAGATCCTGATGACCTGCAAGCACGACGTCAAGCGCGTCACCATCGACCCGAGTCTGTTGGCTGAGGACAAGGACATGCTCGAAGACCTGGTGGCAGCAGCGTTCAACGCGGCGGTGCGCAAGGCCGAGGAGACCTCGGCCGAGAAGATGGGCAAGATCACGGCGGGCATGCCAGGCCTGCCCGGCGGCATGAAATTCCCGTTCTGATGATGGGCTACTGCGCGGGCGTGATGCGTCGTTGGGCGGTGCTCGCAATCCTCACGTACAGGAAGTACGTTGCGGTTGCTGCGCTCCGTCCGCCTAGCCTGACGCCCGCTCGCGACGCCCGATGCTAATTTTGGTAAATGCCATATGTCCAACACCAACGCGCTTGAGGTCCTGATCCAGGCGCTGCGGCGCTTGCCGGGCGTGGGCGTCAAGTCGGCCTCGCGCATGGCGTTTCACCTGCTGCAGCATGACCGCCCCGGTGCGCTGAGCCTGTCACGTGCCCTGCAGGAGGCCGCCGATTCGGTGCAGCACTGCGAGCGCTGCCACACCTTCACGCAGGCGCCGATTTGTGCCACCTGTCTGGATTCAAGGCGCGACGCCAGCAAGCTCTGCGTGGTGGAGACGCCGGCTGATCAGTCGGCGGTGGAGCGCACCGGTGCCTACAAGGGCCTGTACTTTGTGCTGATGGGCAAACTCAGCCCGCTCGATGGCGTTGGTCCGAAAGACATCGGCCTGAAGGAACTGTTCGAGCGCGCCTGCGACGGTGTGGTGCAGGAAGTGATTCTGGCCACCAATTTCACCGCCGAAGGCGAGGCCACGGCGCACGTGATCAGCGAAGGCTTGAAAGAACGCGGCCTGCGCCTGACGCGGCTGGCACGCGGCGTGCCGGTCGGCAGTGAACTCGAATACGTAGACCTGGGCACCATCGCTCACGCGCTGGTGGACCGGCGCTAAAGCGCGATGCTGTTGTCATCCTGAACTAAAAGAGCTGACATCCCGGCCAAAAGAGTTGTCATCCCGGACTCGATCCGGGATCCATGCCTTCTGACTGTGCCACGCGCACCATGGATTGCGGATCAGGTCCGCAATGACAAAACGAGAGTTGTCAGCCCGGCGTTTTCTTTTTGCGTTTGACGGTGCCCGCGGGTTTGCTGGTTTTGGGTCGGGCGCTGTTTGCGCCCGCTTTGCCCTTGCCGGTTTTGCTGCGCACGGCTTTGCCGCCTTTGCCCTTCTTCGGCTTGGCAACTTCCGAGGCCAGCGAGAGCTGGCCGTTGTTGGCCACATGCACAGCCACATCAACCTCAAAGCGCGTCGAGCGCGGCACCAGCAGACTCGATCCGGCCTTGATCAGGACCCGCGCCGGAATATTGTTGACGCTGCGCAGCTGGGCCTCGCTCATGCCCACGCGTTTGGCCGCATCGGCCGGGCGCATCGTGGTGGGTGCGAGCCAGACCGTCCAGCTCGCCAGCCGGCCGCCACCATAGGCTTGCAGATTGTTCTGGAAGATCGAGGCGTTGTCCCAGGGCAGCAGAATCTGCGGCGTGCCAGCCGCCAGAATCACGGGGCGATTGGCCGACGGGTTGAGGGCCTTGAAGTCTTCCAGCGCCACCTCGGCCAGTTTGGCGGCCAGCGCGACGTCGATGTCGCGTGTGATGTCAACGGTCTGGAAGTAGGGGTGGTTGCCGATCTGCGGCAGACTGGAGTTGAAGGCCTGCGGGTTGGCGACGATGTTCTTGATGGCTTGCAGCTTGGGCACGTAGAAGCGCGTTTCCATCGGCATCGTCAGATCGGTGTAGCCGGTGCCCAGGCCCGCACGCTGGTTCTTGGCGATGGCGCGCCCGACGCTGCCTTCGCCCCAGTTGTAGGAGGCCAGCGCGAGTTGCCAGTCGCCGAACATGCCATAGAGTTTTTGCAGGTAATCGAGCGCGGCGCGGGTCGAGGCCAGCACGTCGCGCCGGTCGTCGCGAAAAGCGTTTTGCTTGAGTTCGAAAGTCCTGCCGGTGGCCGGCATGAACTGCCACATGCCGGCGGCCTTGGCGCTCGATACCGCTTGCGGGTTGAAGGCGCTCTCGACGAAGGGCAGCAGCGCCAGCTCGGTCGGCATGCCGCGCAACTCGAGTTCCTCGACGATGTGGAACATGTACTTGCGTGAACGCTCGGTCATGCGCAGGATGTAGTCGGGCCGGCTGCTGTACCAGCGTTCGCGGTCGTGCACCAACTGGTTGTCCAGGTCTGGCATGGCGTAGCCGCGCCGGATGCGTTCCCACAGGTCGGCCGGTGGCGCCAACGGCACGACCACACCCGAGGCTGCGTGCTCGGTCGTGATCGGCAACAGGTCCGTACTCGCTTGCAAGCCGGGTTGGGCCCTGGATGGCGCGGCCTTGATGCCGGCACCGCCCGGCACGCGCATGTCGAGCAGCGGGGGGGCTTCAGGTGCGTTGCCAACGGGGGTGCTGGCGCAGCCGGTCAGCCATAGCAGGCAGGCCAGGCCAAGAACTGAAAGTAATTTCATCGAAATTGGTTCTTCCACTCGCGCAGCGCGGCAAAGATGCTGACTTCGTCACGGGCGGTTTTGTCAAAGCCCTGCACCGAGCGGATCACTTCGGGCTCGCGGCTGCGCAGAAAAGGGTTGATTCTCCGCTCCCGCAGCATGTTCGAGGGCAGGGTGGGTTGCTGCGCGGCGCGCAGACTCTGCGCCGTGGCAGCGTAATCGGTCAGTGCCGCATTGCCGGGCTCGACGGCGCAGGCAAATTTGAGGTTGCTCAGGGTGTATTCATGGGCGCAGCAGATTTGCGTGTTGTCGGGCAGCGCGGCCAGCGTGTCGAGCGAGGCCAGCATCTGTGCCGGGCTGCCTTCGAACAGGCGCCCGCAACCGGCTGAAAAAAGCGTGTCGCCGCAAAACAGCAGGGGTACGCCGTTGACGTTGGCGCAGTAATAGGCAATGTGGCCGGCGGTGTGGCCGGGCACTTCAATCACCTGAAAATCCAGGCCCAGTGAGCGTGCCAGCTCGCCCTGCGCCAGGCGCGTCAGCGGCTCGGGCATGACTTCGTTCTGTGGGCCGTAAACGGTGGCGCCCGTGGCCAGGCGCAGCTCCGACACGCCGGCCGTGTGGTCGGGGTGGTGGTGCGTGACTAGAATGGCTTGCAGTTGCAGGTTCGCTGGTTGCAGCGCGTCGAGCACGGGCTGCGCGGCACCGGGATCAACCACCAGGGCGTGATGGCCGTCATGCAGCATCCAGATGTAGTTGTCGCTGAAGGCGGGTAGTGGGATTAACTTCATGAACGATCGTATTGTAGGTTTGCAGGACTGGTATGCGTCGCCGCCCGGACGCTACCTGCTGGCGTGGGAGCGCGAGCAGCTCGATGCGGCCGTGGCCGACATCTTCGGCTACCACGCTTTGCAACTCGGCATGAGCGAACTCGACGCCCTGAGCAACAACCGCATGCCGCATCGCTGGCTTGCGACGGCCACCCCGGCGCCCGGAGCGGCCATTGTCACTGATTTCGCCGCCCTGCCTTTTCCCGCCAACAGCCTTGATCTGGTGCTGTTGCCGCACGCGTTGGAACTCGCAAGCGACCCGCACGCCACCTTGCGCGAAGTCGAGCGTGTGTTGGTGCCTGAAGGTCGCGTCGTGATCTGTGGCCTGAACCCGGTTTCGCTCTGGGGTTTGCGTCAGAAGCGGGCCCATCTGTACCGGCGCCTGGGCTTTGGCCGCATGTTCATGCCGCAGGAGGAGAGCATCGGTTACTGGCGTTTGCGCGACTGGCTGGCCCTGCTGGGTTTCGAGGTCGAGGTCGCCCGCTTTGGCTGCTATCAGCCGGCGATTACCAGTGAGAGGTGGCTGCGCCGCTTTGCCTGGATTGACCGTGTCGGCGCACGCTGGTGGCCAATTTTTGGCGCGGTGTATTTTCTGGTGGCAGTCAAGCGCGTGCGCGGTGTCACGCTGCTGAGCCCGGCCTGGAAAGCGGCGCGAGGTCTGGTGGTGGCGCCGGCTTCGATCGCCGGGCGCGAGACATTGACAGGATCCAAAACAAACATGAGGACGACGGATTGAACGCGATAGATATTTATACGGACGGCGCCTGCAAGGGCAACCCCGGGCCCGGCGGCTGGGGCGCGCTGCTGAAATCGGCAACGACGCAAAAGGAATTGTTTGGCGGCGAGTTGGATACCACCAACAACCGCATGGAAATGATGGCCGTGATCGAGGCCTTGTCGGCCTTGAAACGCCCCTGCCATGTGACGCTGCATGTGGACAGCCAGTACGTGCTCAAGGGCATGACCGAATGGCTGCCGGGCTGGAAAGCACGCGGCTGGAAGACCGCCGCCAAGGCCGAGGTGAAGAACGTCGATCTCTGGCAACGTCTGGATGAACTCGTCAACCGGAACGAGCACAAGCACAAGATCGAATGGCGCTGGGTCCGTGGCCACAACGGCCACCCCGGCAACGAACACGCCGACGCCCTGGCCAATCGCGGTGTTGAGCAGGTGTTGTTGCAGCGTTCTTGAATCGGTTCCGAGGCTGTCATCCCGGCCCCAATTCGTCATCCCGGACCTGATCCGGCATCCATGGCTTTTGCACTATGGATTGCGGGTCGGAGCCCGCAATGACAATTTCAGCGCATCAAACCACGTCGCAGGCGACCTGGGTGTCGGCGCTCAGGGCGCGCAACTCGGGGCGCTGCTCGGCGCAGGCGGCGGTGGCGATGGGGCAGCGGGTGCGGAAGATGCAGCCGGAGGGTGGATTCATCGGGGACGGCAATTCGCCCTGCAACAGTTGCTGTGTCTTGTGGCGCTCGCGGCGCGGATCGGGCGTTGGAATCGCACTCAGCAGCGCCTGCGTATAGGGGTGGCGCGGGCTCTGATAGATCGCCTGCTTGCCGGCCAGTTCCATGCTGCGGCCCAGGTACATCACCATCACGCGCTGGCTGATGTGGCGTACCACCGCCAGGTCATGCGCGATGAAGACCAAAGCCAGACCCATCTGCGCCTGCAGTTCCATCAGCAGGTTGATGATCTGCGCCTGGATCGAGACATCCAGGGCAGACACCGGTTCGTCGCAGATCACCAGTTTGGGCTCCAGCACCAGGGCGCGCGCGATGCCGATGCGCTGGCACTGGCCGCCCGAGAATTCGTGCGGGTAGCGGTTGATCTGCTGTTCGGTCAGGCCCACCTTGTGCATCATGGCGCGCACCTTCTGCATCACCTCGGCTTGCGGCAACGCGGGTAGGTGGGTGTGCAAGGGTTCGGCAATGATCTGGCCGATGGTCATGCGCGGGTCGAGCGAGGCCAGCGGATCCTGAAAAATCATCTGCACGCTTTTGCGCAGGCCTTGCCAGACGCCGGCATCGGCGCCGCGCATTTCCTGGCCCTGCCAGACAATGCTGCCGGCGCTGGCCGGAATCAGGTTCAGCACGGCGCGCGCCAGCGTTGATTTGCCGCAACCGGATTCGCCGACGATGCCCAGCGTCTCCCCCGGAAAAATATCGAAGGAGATGCCATCGACGGCCTTGAGAACGCGCGGTGCAGCCCAGGGCCATGGGGACTCGCTGGCGAGTGTGAAGTGAACCTTCAGATCGCGAACCGAGAGCAGGGGCATGCGCGCTGTCATGGGTTTGTGCCCTCGATCAGGTGTGCGATCTGGTCCGGGCTGCGGTGGCAGGCACGCATCACACCGGCTTGCTCTGGCACTGAAATCAGCGTCGGGCGATCGCTGCTGCAGCGCGGCTCGGCCCAACTGCAGCGTTCGCTAAACGGGCAACCGGGCGGCAGGTGCGCCATGTTGGGCGGGGCACCGGGAATCGCCAGCAGCGTGCTGCCGTCCTGCCCGATGCGGGGGATTGCGCCGAGCAGTCCCACGGTGTAGGGGTGGGTTGGCTGATAGAAGATGGACTCGGCGCTGCCCTGCTCCATGACGCGCCCGCCGTACAGCACCATCACCTGGTCGCACAGACCGGCGACGACACCCAGGTCGTGCGTGATCATGACGATGGCGGTGCCGTGTTCGCGCTGCAGTTCGCGCAGCAGGGCGATGATCTGCGCTTGCACGGTCACGTCGAGTGCGGTGGTGGGCTCGTCGGCGATCAGCACGTCGGGCTCGCACAGCAGCGCCATGGCGATCATGACGCGCTGGCGCATGCCGCCAGAAAACTCGTGTGGGTACATGCCCAGGCGGCGCGCCGCTTCCGGAATCTTGACGGCGTCGAGCGCCTGCACCGCGCGCACCCGTGCCTGGGCGCGCGTCATGCCTTTGTGCAATTCCAGCACCTCGGTCATCTGGCGTTCCACCGTGAGGTAGGGGTTGAGCGAGGTCATCGGGTCCTGGAAGATCATCGCAACGCGGTTGCCGCGGATGCTGTTCAAGGCCTTCGGTGACAGGCGCAGCAAGTCCTGGCCATCAAAGCGTGCCGATCCGCTGGCGCGGCCGTTGCTGGCCAGCAGCCCCATCATCGCGAGCACGGTCTGGCTCTTGCCCGAGCCGCTCTCGCCGACGATGCCCACGGTCTGCCCACGCTCGAGTTCGAAGCTCAGGCCGTTGACGGCGGTGACAGTGCCGTCCGGTGTTTCGAACTGCACGCTCAGGTTGCTGACTTCAAGCAAGGCCATGGTGTCAGCGTTCTTTCGGGTCGAGCGCGTCGCGCAGGCCGTCGCCAATGAAGTTGAAGCAGTAGAGCGTGACGGAGAGCAACCCGGCCGGGAACAGCAGAATCCAGGGCGTGACTTCCATCGCCTTGGCGCCGTCCTGGATCAGCACACCCCAGCTTGTCATCGGCTCCTGAATGCCCAGGCCCAGGAATGACAAAACGGATTCCGTCAGGATCACGCCCGGCACCGTGACCGTGGTGTAGATCACGACCACGCCGAGCAGATTGGGAACGATGTGGCGAAAGATGATGCGCGTAGTGGAAACGCCCATGGCGCGCGCGGCTTCGACGTATTCCATCGAGCGCAGGGACAGCGTTTGGCCACGCACCACGCGCGCCATGTCCATCCATGAGAAGACCGTGATCGTCAGCACCACGAGGTAGAACTCGCGCCCCAGGATCGTCACCAGCAGGATCGCAATCAGCAGGTAGGGGATGGCGTACATCATGTCGACAATGCGCATCATCAGTGCATCGACTTTGCCGCCAATGAAGCCGGCGGTTGCACCCCAGACGATGCCGAGCGACACCGAAGCCAGCGTTGCCAGCAGACCCACCGTGAGCGAGACGCGCCCGCCCACCAGGCAACGCACCAGCAGATCGCGCCCGGCGTCATCGGTGCCCCAGAAGTGCGCGTTCTTCCAGCTCGGCGCAGCGCTCATGGCGTCCCAGTCGGCGCTGTCAAAGGCATGCGGCAAGAGCCAGGGCCCGATGACGCAGGCCAGCGCCACGAACAGCAACAGCCCGAGGCTGATCAGCGCCGCCTTGTTGCGCATGAAGCGCAGCCGCGCATCGCTCCACAAGCTGCGCCCCTGCACCAGGGCTTCGATTTCGTTGGCTTTCAGCATGTTTGAGTTGTCATTGCGGGCTCCGACCCGCAATCCAGGACGCATGTGGCGCGGTCATAAGGCATGGATCCCGGGTCAGGCCCGGGATGACGGACGTGGTCGCCATGCGTTGACGAATGAATGTTGTAGCAGACATTTCCATGCGGTACTCAATACCGGATCTTGGGGTCTAGCCAGGCATAGGCCAGGTCGACCAGCAGGTTCAGCGCCACCGTTAGCACGGTGATCAGCACGACCAGGCCCAGCACCAGCGTGTAGTCGCGGTTGCCGGCGCCATTGACGATGAGTTTGCCCAGACCCGGCAGCGAGAACACGGTCTCGGTTACCAGGGCCGAGGTGATGGACGAGATCGCCAGCGGCCCCAGCAGCGAGACCACCGGCAGCAGCGCCGGCTTCAAGGCGTGGCGCAGCACCACGATGTGCGTGGGCAGGCCCTTGGCGCGCGCGGTGCGGATGAAGTTGCTGTGCAGCACCTCGATCAGGCTGCCGCGCATGACGCGGCCGATGGTCGAGACGTTGATGATGGTCAGCAGGGCGATCGGCAGCAGCATGAAGCGCAGCTCGAAATTGTTCCAGCCTCCGGCGGGCAGCCAATGCAGGCCGATGGCAAAGATGATGATCAGCACGGGCCCGAGCACAAAGCTGGGCACGGCGCTGCCGACATTGCCCAGCAGCATCACCAGGTAATCGACCATGCTGTTCTGGCGCAGCGCAGCGAAGATGCCCAGCGTGACGCCGATGAAGAGCGAGAGCAGCAGCGAGCCGCCGCCGATGATGGCCGAGACCGGCAGCGCGCTGGCGACCAGGTCGTTGACCGACCAGTCGGCATAGCGGAAGGACGCACCCAGGTCGCCCTGCAGCACGCTTTTCAGGTACAGCAGGTACTGCTGCCACAACGGCAGATCGAGGTGGTACTTGGCCTGCAGATTGGCCAGCACGGCAGCCGAGACCTTGCGCTCGGTGTCAAACGGCCCGCCCGGTGTCGCGTGCAGCAGCAGGTAGCACACGGTGATGACGACCAGCATGGTCGGGATCGCCGAGAGCACCCGGCGCAGCGTGTAGGACCACATCGCTCAGGTCTCAGTAAAAGAATCGTCATTGCGGGCCTGACCCGCAATCCATGTGGCAGAAGACATGGATGCCGGATCAGGTCCGGCATGACAAGCCGGGAAATGGATCGCCGCGCTTCGCTCGCGATGACGAAAACATTCTTTGCGGATTCGCAATTTCGGGCCTCTTCAGTGCTTGATGATGTAGAGGTCTTTGGAGCGGAAACGGTCCATCGCATTTTTCAGCGAGTAGCCGCCGACATAGGACTTCACCAGCCGCGGCAGCGAGTACTGCAGCAGCGGGATGATCGGGTAGTCGTCCATGATCATCTTGGAGGCCTGCGTCAGCAGCGTGCGGCGTTTGGCCGGATCGGTGCTGTTGGAGCCCTGGTTGATCAGTTCCTCGGCCTGGCGGTTGCAGTTGAAGTTGTTGTTCTGATCGGAATCGCAGCGGATCAGCGCCAGAAAGGTCGTGGCATCGTTGTAGTCAGCGACCCAGCCGTTGCGCGCCATCTGGAAGCTGCCGTCGTGGCGCTTTTTCAGCAGCACCTTGAACTCCATGCTCTCAGTCTCGATGTTCAGGCCGAGTTTGGTTTTCCATTCGGAGGCGGCGAACACCGCCATCTTCTTGTGGTATTCGCTGGTGTTATAGGAGAACGAGAATTTGGAACCGGGCTTGACGCCGGCCTGTTGCAGCAGGGCTTTGGCCTCGGTCACGCGCTTTTCCATCGGCCACGTTGCCCATTCGTACGGTGTCACGTCGGCACCGTTGGTGCCGGCCACCATCGCGCTGTAGGCCGGGGCCTGGCCGTCAGCGGTGACGCGCTGCGCCAGGATATCGCGGTCAATCACCATCGACAAGGCCTTGCGCACGCGCAGGTCCTTGAACACGGGTTCCTGCGTCTGGTACGAGTAGTAGCGCAAGCCGATCATGGGCGAGTTGCGGATTTCCTTCGGGTACTGTGCCTTGTACTTGTCGTAGGTGCCAGGCGGCAACTGGTAAACCCACTCGTTTTCGCCGGATTCGTAGAGCTTGACGTCGGCGTAACCGTCTTCCACCGGCAGATAGGTCACCTTGCTGAGTTGCACGTTGGCGGCGTCCCAGTATTTCGGATTTTTTTCGATCACGACGCGGTTGTTGACCTGCCACTCTTTCAAGACGTAGGCGCCGTTGGAGACCAGGTTGCCGGGCTTGGTCCAGTCCTTGCCGAATTTTTCCAGCGAGGCTTTGTGCACCGGCCCCAGGTTGTTGTTGCTCATCAGTTCCGGCAGGAACAAAACCGGGAAGGCAGTCTTGACTTCGAGCGTGTTCTTGTCGATGGCCTTGACGCCGATCTCGCTGGGTGGTTTGCTGCCCTTGACAATGGCCATGCCGTTTTGCAGGAAGACGCCAAAGGTGGATGCGTAGGTGGAGGCCGTCTTGGGGTCAACAAAGCGGCGGATGCCGTAAACAAAATAATCGGCGCTCACCGCATCGCCGTTCGACCATTTGGCGTCCTTGCGCAGCTTGAAGACCCAGGTCGTGGCGTCTGTCTGCT
Organism: uncultured beta proteobacterium; assembly: GCA_903914175.1. Taxonomy (GTDB): domain Bacteria; phylum Pseudomonadota; class Gammaproteobacteria; order Burkholderiales; family Burkholderiaceae_C; genus Rhodoferax. The sequence goes on from CAIWNX010000090.1 coordinate 13,796, forward strand.
TCCAACTCTCCGCCACGCCCGGCACGGTTTTTCCTTCAGCGTCGTTGGCAGTCAGTCCCTCAAACAGGTCGCGTGTCAGGTTGTTGGCGCCTACCGATTCCGCCAGCGCCGGATCCAGGCTCTCGGGCTCGGAGCCGTTGTTGCGGATCAGCGTCTGCGTCGCGTGCAACTGCACACCGGCGGGAATCGTTGCCGCCGTGCTGCTAAGGACAAAGGCGCTGGCCAGCAGCAGGGCTGCGGCGCTGTGTTGGGTGATGGACTTCATGGCTTCCTTCAAGGGTTGCGTGATTATCGTGCGCCTCAGTGCGGCAGCTTGCTGGTGTCGATGTCAACGTAGCGCCAGAAGCCCCTTGAAGTGGGATGGCGGCGGTAGCCGATCAGCCAGGGCTGGATCATGTCGGTGCGGATGCGGTGCGTGGAGAACTTGTAGGGCATGTAGGCCACCATGATCTTGACGAGTTGCTGCATGATGGCCAGACGCTCGGGGCCGTCTGCCATCAGTTGCTGCTTCTGGTAGAGCCGGTCAAACTCGGCGTTCTCGAAACGTGACAGGTTGCCTTCACCCTTGCCCGGACCGTAGGCCAGGCTCAGTATTCCGCCGCCATCCGGGCTGGAGGCCGCAAAACCCAGACCCCACATCATTAACTTGCCGGCGCGCGCCGCTTTCAGGTGTTCGGGCCATTTTCCGGTCTTGAATTCGATCCGGATGCCCATGGCGTCCATGTTCTTTTTCCAGATCTGGTTGAGTTCGCGGTCGGCAGCAGTCGGTGTGGTCGAGTACTGCAGCAGCAGCGGTTTGCCATCAGGCAGGTCGCGCCAGCCGTCGCCATCGCGGTCGACGTAGCCGTACATATCGAGCAGGGCGGCGGCACGCGCGCGGCTGAACTCGCTCATCTCGGTCTTGAATTTCGGGTCGTAGCCGTAGGTGGTGGGCTGCATCGGTCCTTGTGCCGGAATCGCCTGGTTGCGCCGTGGCAGGCGAATCTCTTCTTCGGAGTTGTAGCCCAGCGCGATGGCGCGGCGCAGCGCAACCTTGTCGGGCGCGTTGCCACCGACCACCGGGTCTTCCATGTTGAAGTAGGTCACCGTCACATCCGGCGCCGGCACGCGCTCCATCGTGATGCCGCGCTTGGCCAGGTTCGGTGCCACGCGGTTGTTGGGAATGGCCTGATAGGAAAACGCATTGGGCAGGTACATCAGGAAATCATGGTCGTTGCTCAGGAAGGAGAGCCAGCGTGGCTGGATTTCCTCGATGATCGAAATCTCCACGCGGTCCACCAGCGGGATGCGCTTGCCCTTGAGTTGTTGGTAGATTGCCTGCGAGCGCGCATCGTCGGCCGGCGGTTCGGCGTCCCAAAATACCTCACGGAAATTCGGGTTGCGCACAAAAGTCATCTTCGATGAACGCACCCACTGATCGAGCTTGAAGGGGCCGGTGCCAACCGGGTGTTCCATGATCTTGTCGCCGTATTTTTCGACAACCTCGCGCGCCACGGCGCCAACAATGCTGGAGTCTGCCAGCGAATAGATAAAGCGTGGGCGCGGTTCCTGCAGTTTGAACTGGATGGTGTAGCGGTCCAGCGCGCGAATGCCTTCCACTTGCTTTTCGTAGTTAAAGCTGGCGCCGGGTTTTTCCGCATCGCGTCGCAGTTCCTCCATGCCAACGAGCTTTTCTTCTTCCAGATCACTGTAGAGCTGACTCTTGGTCTTGGGGTCGAAGATGCGCTTGTAGCTGTAGGCGAAGTCTTCGGCGGTGAGTTCGCGCTTCTTGCCGCCAAAGGCCGGGTCGTCGGCAAAGTAGATGCCGGGTTGGATCTTGACGGTGTAGGTGCGGAAGTCGGCGCTGATGACTGGCATGCCCTGCGCCACGTTGGGCTTGACCTTGGCGGGACGCGCCAGATAGTCGTAGCTGTACAGTGCATCGAACATGTTCTCGGTGGCGATGCGCGAGTAGGCGTCGGTGATCTGCACCGGATCAAAGCCGGTCTCGGCGATCTCAAACGCGTAGCGCAGCACTTTTTCAGGTGCCTTGGTTTGCGCCGGTGCGTTGCCGATGCCGAGCAGAAGCAGGCCGACCAGGAAGAAATGACGAGGTAATTTAAATTTCATATTTGGAAACGCCGCTGCCAATTGTGACCGCTGCAAGCATAATCGCAGCGGTCAGTATATTCATGGGCGTTTTCCCCAAAGTTACACACTATGTTTTCCTATATCCTGCGACGCATCTGGCAGATGGTCCCCACGCTGTTTGGGGTGATTCTGCTGATCTTCTTCCTGTTCAAGTTCTTTGGCGGCGACCCGGTTGAGATCATGGCGGGCCTGAAGGCCTCGCCCGAACGCATCGCCTCCCTGCGCGCACAACTCGGGCTGGACAAGTCGGTGTGGCAGCAACTTTGGGTCTTCGTGCAGCAGATCTTCAGCTTTAACTGGGGCAAGAGCTGGACCACCAACGAAGCCATCGCCGACATTTTCTCCACGCGCTTGCCGGCAACGCTGACCATCATGATTCCGATCCTGCTGCTCGAAGTGCTGCTGGCCATCGTCGCCGGGCTGGCCGTGGCCTATGTGCGCGGCAGCCTGACCGACCGGGCCATCATGATCGTCACCACGGTGGCGCTATCGATAAGTTTTCTGGTCTACATCATCGTCGGGCAGTTTGTGTTCGGCTTTTTGTTGGGCTGGTTCCCGGTGCAGGGCTGGAGCAACAGCGTCTGGAAAAATCTGGCGACCTATGCGCCGCTGCCGGTGTTTCTGGCCGTGCTGGTGAGCCTGGCTCCGCAGACACGGCTGTACCGCAGCTTTTTTCTCGACGAGATCGGGCAGGACTATGTGCGCACGGCGCGTGCCAAGGGCGTTTCGGAAAACGCGATCATGCTCAAGCATGTGTTGCGCAACGCGATGATCCCGATCCTGACCAATGTGGCGACCGGCTTGCCGGGCGTCTTCATTGGCTCCTTTTTGATCGAGGTATTCTTTTCGATTCCGGGTCTCGGGCGCGAGATCGTCACGGCGGTGAACCGCAGCGACTACCCCGTGATCCAGGCTGCCACCGTTTATCTGGCGGCGCTGACCATGGTGATCAACCTGATCACTGACGTGCTGTACAAGTTTGTTGATCCGAGGGTGACGCTGAAATGAGTACAGAAATTTTACAAGCCCTGCCGCGTTCACCGGGGGTCTGGGCGCAGGCCTGGACGCGGCTAAAGAACGACCGCGTTGGCATGGTGGCCCTGGGGGTGACGCTGTTTTTTATTGTCCTGGTGCTGCTGGCGCAGTTGGGGCTGGTGGCCAAAGATTGGCAGAAGGAAGTCGGCACGCCGTTTGCGGCGCCGCATTTCATGGGAAAAATTGCCGACGGTTCGCAGACGGCGGTGGTGGATTCGATTGCCGGGCCGAACGTGGACATCAGCGACGTCGACCCATTGGCGCCGCGCTACACCGAATGGGCGCAGAGTGCTGCCAAGTTCAAGACCACCATCACGCAGAAGTCTGACACCTTGCCGCTCGGCGGTGATCAACTCGGGCGCGACGTATTGAGCAAGGCGATCAAGGGTGCCCAGGTGTCTATCACCGTGGGTTTGACGGCGGCCCTTTTTGCCACACTGATCGGCACCATCCTGGGCGCCATCGGTGGCTATTTCGGTGGTCGCGCTGGCGATTTTCTGGAGTGGGTCTACAACGTTTTCACCGCCATCCCCTACATCCTGCTGGTGTTCGCGCTGGCGGCGGTGCTGAAATCCGGGCCGCTGGCCGGCACGCTGGGCAGTGGTGCCTGGACCGTGGTCATCATCTTGAGTCTGGTCGGCTGGACCGGCATCTACCGCTTGGTGCGCTCCGAATACATGAAGCACCGCTCACGCGAGTATGTGCGCGCGGCAGAGGCGATCGGCGCATCCCACGCCTCGCGCATGTTCACCCACATCCTGCCCAACATCAGCCACGTCGTGCTGGTGCAGTTAAGCCTGCACGTGGTCGGCTTCATCAAGGCCGAGGTGATTCTGTCGTTCCTGGGGCTGGGTGTTCCGATTGACATGGTGAGCTGGGGCACCATGCTGTCCGAAGCGCAGACCGAACTGGTGCAAGGCAAGTGGTGGCAACTGCTCGCTGCCACCGTCTTCATGGCCACCTTCGTCACCGCCTTCGCCCTGTTGACCGATGCCCTGCGCGATGCGCTGGACCCGAAGTTGCGTTGAGGAGATGCAAGCCATGCGAACTTCACTGTCATGCCGCTCCCCTGTTGTCATGCCGGACCCGATCCGGCATCCAGTGCTTCTCGAACCCTGGATTGCGGGTCAAGTCCGCAATGACAAAACGATGCTGTCATGCCGGACCCGATCCGGCATCCAGTGCTTCTCGAACCCTGGATTGCGGGTCAAGCCCGCAATGACAGGGGGTGTGTTGGCCATGTACTGCTTAGCAAGAACAACCGTCAAATCATGAACCCACTCATCAGTGTGCAGAACCTGCACGTGTCCTTCCGCATGAGCAAGACCGAGACGGTCGAGGCGGTGCGCGGCGTGAGCTTTGATATTCCGGCCAACAGCACGGTGGCGCTGGTGGGTGAATCGGGCAGCGGCAAGAGTGTGAGCGCCATGAGCATCGTGCGCCTGCTGCCGGAGAACGCGATTTTGGGCGCCAGCAGCAAAGTGTTGTACCAGGGGCGCGACCTGCTGCACGCATCGCAGGAGGAAATGCGCGGCTTGCGCGGCAAGGACATGTCGGTGGTGTTCCAGGAACCCATGAGTTCGCTCAACCCGGTGTTCACGGTGGGCGAACAGATTGCCGAAGTGCTGCGCATTCACATGAGGCTCTCAAGCAAACAGGCGCTGGCGCGCGCGCTGGAGCTGATGAACGAGGTCGGTATTCCGGACGCCAAGCAGCGCCTCAAGTCGTACCCGCACGAGCTATCCGGCGGGCAGCAGCAGCGCGTCATGATCGCGATGGCGATTGCCTGCGAACCCAAGCTGCTGATTGCGGACGAGCCGACTACGGCGCTGGATGTGACGGTGCAGCGCCAGATCATGGACCTGCTGGCGGGGCTGCAGCAGCGCCAGAAAATGAGCATCCTCTTCATCAGCCACGATCTCGGTCTGGTCGGTGAAATTGCCAGCGAGGTGGTGGTGATGCGCAATGGGGAGGTGCGTGAGGCCGGCGCGGTGCAGCGCATCTTCAGCGCACCGAGCGATCCCTATACGCAGGCGCTGCTGGCCTGTCGTCCCCGTCTGGACACACGGCCGCGACGGCTGCCGGTGATCGATGACATCATGAATGGGCGTGCGCTGGTGACCGAGCAGCGCGTTGCCGCGCCGCTGGGCGCAGCGGCGCTGATTGAGGTCAAGGGTCTGCACAAGGACTACCAGCTCAAGGCCGGTCTGTTCAAACGCAGCGTGTTCAGCGCTGTCAAGCACGCTGACTTTTCACTGCACAAGGGCCGCACGCTGGGCGTGGTGGGTGAGTCGGGCTCTGGCAAAACGACGCTGGGCATGATGCTGACCCGTCTCACCGATGCGACCGAGGGCAGTATCCTGTTTGAGGGCCAGGACCTGGCGCAACTGAGCGCCGCGCAGATGCGCGTTTACCGCAGCCGCATCCAGATCATTTTTCAGAACCCCTACGCCAGCCTGAATCCGCGCTTTACCGTGGGGCAGATTCTGGCCGAGCCGATGCGCATCCACGGCATCGGCAAGGATGAGGATGAGCGCGCCCGGTTGGCGCTGGCGCTGCTGGAAAAAGTGGGCCTGCGGCGCGAGGATTTCGGCAAGTACCCACACGAGTTTTCTGGCGGTCAGCGCCAGCGCATCGCGATTGCGCGCTGCCTGACCATGAAGCCGGAGATCATCGTCTGCGACGAAAGCGTGAGCGCGCTCGATGTCAGCGTACAAGCCACCGTGCTCAACCTGCTGCTCGACCTGCAGGAAGAGTTTGGCTTGACCTACCTCTTCATCAGCCACGACCTGGCGGTGGTCAAGTACATGGCCGATGAGATTCTGGTGATGAGCCAGGGCGAGATCGTCGAGCGCGGCGAGGCCGAGGAGATCTACGCCCGGCCGCAACACCCCTACACGCAGCAGTTGCTCGGCGCGATTCCGCGCGGGCTCAGCGTTGCCGCAGGTTGAACTTGCTCTCCAACATGAAGCGCATAAAGGCAAAGGCTGTCATCCCGGACTTGGAAGTTGTCATCCCGGACTTGATCCGGGATCCAGTGCCACGCAAATCCTGGATTGCGGATCAAGATGCTATGGATGCCTCCCTCCCACGGGGTAAACACGAGAGCGTTGAACGCCAGGAGCATGAACAGCCGTCTTTCAGGAAGAGACTTCGAGTGATCGAGGTGGATCCTCTGATGGATACGG
>CAIWNX010000091.1 GCA_903914175.1 uncultured beta proteobacterium
CAATGCGCTTATAGTTATCAACAGCTAAGCTTCAAAAAACTCAGCTAAAGCCCCTGGTCAAAATTCAATCGGCACAGGTGGTCAATATTGAATCGGCGCCGACAGTCAACAGCCAGTACGGCGAAACCGGCGGCTATCTGCTGGTCTCGCCGCAGCAGCGGCTGGTGATTACCGCGTCCGACAAGCGGCGCATCATGGAAGCCTTGCCGGCGCCCGGCGTGCTACCGGCCATCGACCGCTTTCTGCAAGGCTATGAAGGCACCGCCGTGTTGGTCAATCCGCTCGGACAGGAGGTGCTGGTAACCAACAAGACCATGCCCAGCACCGGCTGGAACGTCACGGTTTCGCTACCGACCACAGAAGCTTTTGCACCGATCAAATCGACGGAGCAAAAAATGCTGTGGACTGCCATTGTGCTGACCATGCTGGTGAGTGCCCTGATGTGGCGGCTTATGCAACGTCAGCTCGCGCCACTGCAGACAACCGCAAACAAGCTGGCGTCGCTGTCTGCCGCCAAGCATTCGGCGCAGCCCTTGCCGGTCGACCGCCAGGATGAAATCGGACTGCTGATCACCAGTTTCAACGACATGTTGAGCATTTTGAAAAGCCGCGAAACCGGGCTTCGCGAGAGCGAGGAGCGCTATCGAACAGCATTCCGGACCAGTCCGGACGCCATCAACATCAATCGCCTGGCCGATGGACTTTATCTGGATGTCAACGACGGCTTTTTGAGTCTGACGGGTTTCACGCGCGATGAAGTCATTGGCAAGACATCACAGGAACTCAACATCTGGCACAACATGGCGGACCGGCAGCGGCTGGTCGCTGCGCTGCAACGTGACGGCGCCTGCAGTAACCTGGAAGCCGATTTTTTGACCAAGGACGGCAGCGTCAAAACCGCGCTCATGTCGGCGCAAGTGCTGAAGCTGGACGGCGTACAAGCCATTTTGTCGATCACCCGCGATATTTCAGAGCGCAAGCAGGCCGAGAAGGTGATTGAGAATCTGGCCTTCTCCGACCCCCTGACCGGTCTGCCCAACCGCCGGTTGCTGGGCCTGCGCTTGCAACTCGCTCTGGCAGCCTGCGAGCGCCATGGTCATATGGGCGCACTGCTGCTGATCGATCTCGATGACTTCAAGGCGATCAATGACACACTGGGGCACCACCAGGGGGACCGCATGCTGGAACAGGTCGCTACGCGCCTGAGCCACTGTGCGCGCGAAGGTGACACGGTGGCCCGCCCCGGCGGTGATGAATTCGTCGTCCTGCTGGAAAACCTCAGCACCGATGCAGGCGAGGCTGCGGCCCAAGCGCAAACGTTGGCCGAAATAATTTTTGTCGCCCTGGATGAAACCTATCAAATCGACGGTGCAAGCCATCACAGCAGCGCCAGCATCGGCGTCACGCTGTTTGGCGCCCACGCTGAAAGCATTAATGAGCCTCTGATACGCGCCGACCTGGCACTGTTCCAGGCGAAAGCGGCCGGACGCCACACGCTGCGCTTCTTTGACCCCGGCATGCAGGCGGCGGTCAACGCCCGGGTTGCCCTGGAGGCCGCCCTGCGCGAGGCCATCGCGGCAAACCAGTTTCTGCTGCACTATCAGGCGCAGGTGACCGATCAGGGCCGGATCACGGGCGCCGAGGCACTGTTGCGCTGGCAGGACCCCCAGCGCGGCATGGTAATGCCGGCCGAGTTCATTGCGCTGGCAGAGCAATCCGGTCTGATCCTGCCGATCGGCAACTGGGTACTGGAGACCGCGTGCAAGCAATTGGCGCACTGGGCCGCCCAACCCGCCATGGCCCACCTGTCGCTGGCCGTCAACGTCAGTGCGCAGCAATTTCACCAACACGATTTTGTCGATCAGCTGCTGCTGACACTGGCGCGCACCGGTGCCAACGCGCAGCGGCTCAAGCTGGAACTGACCGAGAGTTTGCTGGTTTCCAATATTGAAGATGTCATCATCAAGATGGATGCGTTGAAGGCGCAGGGCATCAGCTTTTCGCTCGATGACTTTGGCACCGGTTATTCATCACTGGCTTACCTCAAGCGTAAGCGGCTAGCCATGGCACCTTGACACAGGGGCCGGCAATATGCGAGGCGGTTGACTGCGCTCAGACCTGAGGCTGCCAGCGATGCGGAAGCAACTCGTCGATTCGGCTGTTCAGGTGCGAGGGCAACCGCGTGAGAA
>CAIWNX010000092.1 GCA_903914175.1 uncultured beta proteobacterium
GAGTCTTCTTTGAGCATCAGCGCGTCGTGGTAGGCGAAGAAGGCGCGCCATTCGGCCGGGCGGCGCGCCAGCGCCAGAAAGACGTTGGGCACAAAACCGGCCTTCTCCTGCACCTCCAGTATCTTGGTGCGGATGTCGTCGGGCAGGTCTTTGAGTTCGGGAAGTGGGTAGCGGGCCATGGTGTCTCCAGATTGTTCGTGTTTGCCATTATGCTGTGCCATTCTGAAGGCGCGATTGCGCGAAAATGCACAACATGAACTCACAATTTGACAAAGGCCTGGCCCGGCGTAAACAGGTCATGGGGGAAGACTTTGTGGCCAACGCCTTCGGCAAGGCCACCGACTTCACGCTGCCGATGCAGCACTACATCACGAAGAACGCCTGGGGCGACGTCTGGCAGCGCGAGGGCCTGGACCTCAAGACGCGCAGCCTGATCACCGTGGCCATGCTGATCGCGTTGGGCAAGCAGCACGAGCTCAAAGGCCATGTGCGCGGCGCCCTGAACAATGGCGCCAGCGTTGCCGAAATTCAGGAAGTGCTGCTGCACGCCAGCATCTACTGCGGCGTGCCAGCGGCGGTCGAGGCTTACCGTTCGGCGGCTGAAGTGGTCGACGGCCCGGCCAAAGCCTGATGGAAGCATTATTGATTTCAACCGGCGTCGTGGCACTGGCCGAGATCGGCGACAAGACGCAGTTGCTGGCCTTCATCCTGGCGGCGCGCTTTAAAAAACCGTTGCCCATCATTGCCGGCATTTTGTGCGCGACGCTGGTCAACCATGGCCTGGCCGGTGCACTGGGTGCCTGGATTACTTCGGTGGTGAGCCCGGAAGCCATGCGTTGGGTGCTGGGCCTGTCCTTCATCGCGATGGCAGCCTGGACCCTGATACCCGACAAGATCGAGGAAGAGGAAACGCAGGTGGCAAAACATCTTGGCGTGTTTGGTGCCACGCTCATCACGTTCTTTCTGGCCGAGATGGGTGACAAGACGCAGATTGCCACCGTCGCGCTGGCGGCGCACTATGGCGCGCCGCTGCTGGTGGTGATGGGAACGACGCTGGGCATGTTGGTAGCCGATGTGCCTGCGGTGTTTGTCGGTAACCGTTTCGCCGAAAAAATTCCGATGAAGCTGGTGCACTCCATCGCTGCCGGTATCTTCGCCCTGATGGGTGTGCTGACGCTGTTCAAGGTCGAGAAGTTGTTTGCGTAGAACTGAGCGGACGTTGTCCCGACCCCGCAGTTGTCATGCCGGACTCCGATCCGGCATCCATGCCTTCTGACAGTGCCACGCGGACCATGGATTGCGGGTCGGGGCCCGCAATGACAATTTCCGCAGTTGTCATGCCGGACTCAATCCGGCATCCAGGGAGTCCGAAGGCACTGGATTGCGGATCAGGTCCGCAATGAAAAATATCGACGGTGCGCTGACTCACCCCGCCATCAGGCGCTGCACCAGATCGCCGGTGTTCGATGCGCCGTATTTGCGCATCAACCGTGCGCGGTAGATTTCGACGGTGCGGTGGCTGATGGCCAGCGCCTTGCCGATTTCCTTGCTGGTCAGGCCGTGCATTAAATGCGCCGCAACCTCGCGTTCGCGCGCGGTCAGTTCGGCCCGCACGGCGCGGCGCGAACTCAGGTCCTCGAAGGTCCAGATGCCGGCTTCGTGCGGCGCGCTCTGGTTGAAAGCGCGCCCGGTCACGTGGCACCAGAAGGTTTCGCCGCTGGCGCGTTTCATGATGCGGTCGTCGGCGTAGGTGCCGTTGCGGTTCAGGATCGGCGCGATGCGCGAACCGGTGCGCTCGAACTCGATGGCGCTCGGGTACAGCACCTGAAACGACTGACCCACCAGCAGTTCGCGCGAGGCGCCAAACATCTCGCACAGGCGACGGTTGCAGTCGATAATGGCGCGGTTGCTGGAAAGGGCCAGCCCGATCGGGGCCAGTTCAAAGGCCAGGCGGTAATTGATATCCATGGTGCGAGCGGCTTAGGGTTTCTACGTTACGAAGAACTACGTACTGGGCTAGGTAGTATCGTACGGCAACACCACTTTTTAAAGGAGATAGCACAGTGAACAAGATCTACCCGAGCGCGGCCAAGGCGCTGGAAGGCATTGTCTGTGACGGCCAATTGCTGGCCGTCGGCGGCTTTGGCCTGTGTGGCATTCCCGAAGCGCTGATTGACGCCCTGTGCGCCAGCGGCGTGAAGAACCTGACCGTCATCTCCAACAACGCAGGTGTCGATGGCTTCGGCCTGGGCAAACTGCTGGCGACGCGCCAGATCACCAAGATGATTTCGAGCTACGTCGGCGAGAACAAGGAGTTCGAGCGCCAGTATCTGGCCGGTGAACTCAAGCTCGAATTCACACCGCAGGGCACGCTGGCGGAAAAGCTGCGCGCTGGCGGCGCCGGCATCCCGGCCTTCTATGTTCGCACCGGTGTCGGCACCCTGATTGCAGAAGGCAAGGAAGCACGCGAGTTCGACGGCCATCAGTACATTCTGGAGCACGCCCTGGTGCCTGAGGTCTCGCTGGTCAAGGCCTGGAAGGCCGACAAGAGTGGCAACCTGATTTTCCGGCGCACGGCGCGCAATTTCAACCCGGCTGTGGCCATGGCCGGCAAGATCACGGTGGTGGAGGTCGAGGAGATTGTCGAGACCGGCACTTTCGATCCGGACGCCGTGCATCTGCCCGGCATTTACGTGCACCGCATTGTGCTCAATGCGACGCCCGAGAAGCGCATTGAACAGCGCACCGTTACCTCTAAAGGAGTTTGATCATGGCCTGGACACGCGACCAAATGGCGGCCAAAGCGGCTGAAGAATTGCAGGACGGTTTCTACGTCAACCTCGGCATCGGCTTGCCCACGCTGGTGGCCAACTTCGTTGCCCCCGACAAGGAAGTCTGGCTGCAAAGTGAAAACGGCATGCTCGGCATCGGCCCCTTCCCGACCGAGGACGAAGTGGACGCCGACCTGATCAACGCTGGCAAGCAAACTGTCACGACGATTCCCGGCTCCAGCATTTTTGGCAGCCATGAGAGCTTTGCCATGATCCGTGGCGGCAAGGTGAACCTGAGCATCCTGGGCGCCATGCAGGTCAGCGAAAAAGGCGATCTGGCGAACTGGATGATTCCGGGCAAGATGGTCAAGGGCATGGGCGGCGCGATGGACCTGGTGGGCGGCGTCAAGCGCGTGCTGGTTCTGATGGAGCACGTGGCGAAGAAAAAAGACGGCACGATCGACCTCAAGATCCTGCCGGCCTGCACGCTGCCGCTGACCGGCGTTGGTGTTGTGAACCGAATCATCACCGATCTGGCCGTGATGGACGTAACGCCGCAAGGCCTGAAACTGGTCGAGATGGCCCCCGGCGTGACGCGCGAGGAATTGCAGTCCATGACCGGTGCGAAGCTGATCTGATCTGACATTTGTTGCCCCTGGCTGAGCTGGCGCTGGGCGCTTTCGAGCGCATGGTGGCGGCCACGCCGGGCTTTCGTGCGCGTCCTGGCCAGC
>CAIWNX010000093.1 GCA_903914175.1 uncultured beta proteobacterium
GTGCCCTTATGCATAGCCCCCGGTTATGAATATCGTTCAGGTCGAGCATGTCGACAGCCCTAAGAAGGGGCCAGTTGCATGCTCATTTGCTCTGCATAATTTACAGGGTCTTCAAGAACTCCAACAATGAATCTGGTGCTCGGTAGCGCTGAACTGCTTCGTCTGGTTCTTGCAAACGAGCCAGTGCGCGGTCTTTCATTGCCAGGTCGGCCTCCACGTAGTGGTGGGTCGTCGATGGACTTTCATGGCCCAGCCACAACGCAATCACGCTGATATCCACACCTGACTGAAGCAGATGCATGGCAGTTGTATGCCGAATGGTGTGCGGTGAGAGTGATCGCTTCTCCAGGGAGGGCGTGGTTTTTGCGGCTACGGCCACGGCCAAGGCCAGACGCTTGGTCACGTTATCGCGGGTCATTGCCTCACCCTCGCGGTTTGGCAACAGTGCTGAGGTGGCTCCCAGAAGCGGATTCAACTTCAACCATGCCTTGGTTTCCTTGGCAATTGAATGCCACAGCGGCACCGTTCGCTGCTTGCGTCCCTTGCCGTGCAGGTGAACGCACGCTGCACTATCGAGGATCACGTCCGAAACCCGTATCCCAATAATCTCAGAAACTCGCGCACCGGTGTTGTAGAGCAACCCCAACAGCAAGTGGTCACGCTGACTGACCCAATTGCTACCCGGTGTACCAATAACGGCTAGCATTTCTTCACGCGACATGAATCCGAGCATGGGCCGCTCAAAGCGCTTCATGGGCACCCCGAGGGCGCGCTCAATGACGTGCAGTGATGTGACATCACGGTGGGCCGCAAACTTCAGGAATGATCGTAAGGCGGCAAGGCGTGCATTTCGGCTGCGAACCGTGTTGTGGCGCACTTGCTCCAGATGGTCAAGAAAGGCCAGAATCAAGTCTGGCGTGATGTCGGTCAGCTTAATTTCTGCAGGTGACTTTGCGCCTTGATTGGCTGCGAAATCCAGGAACAACACGAACATGTCCCGGTATGTGGCCACGGTGCGTGGGCTCAAGGCTCTTTGTTGCGTCAAGTGCTCAGCAAAGAACGTCTGAACGAGCGCCGGGAAGCTCGGTGGCGCGACGGCTGGTCTGGGACTATTCATCACAAGCCTCCCCCAATTGGGAATAGAGAGCGAACCGCGCCCCCGCCAAGGCCATCAACTCAGGCACACCCGTTAGATACCAGTACGTGTACGTTATCTTCGCGTGCCCCAAGTAGGTCGACAGAGACAGCATCGCCTGGTCGACATCAATTCCTTGTTCATGCCAGAGCATCACGCGCTTTACCGCAAAGGTATGGCGCAGATCATGAATCCGTGGATCACCATGGCGACCACGGTCAACCCACCCCAATTGATCGCGCAACTCCATGAACACGCGATGAACCTGGCGGTCACCCAAGGGTTGCCCCAGGAGTTTGCCGCGAGTCCCAACAAAGAAGGACGTCTCATCGGTGGTGCTCACCTCCTGACAGCGCAGTTTGCGGTAGTTGGCAAGGGCAAGCACGGTGCTGGGATGCAGGGGCAGCAGACGCGTCTTGCCAAACTTGGTTTGTCGAACTGTCAGAGTGCCACGCGTCAAATCAACATCTCTATCCAGCAGGGTAAGTGCCTCTGAAACTCGCAGACCGGCTGACGCAATCAGCCCAAACAAGGTCTCAAAGGTTGCTGGACGAAGCCTGCTGCCGTTTGGATTTATCCGACGGGCAGCGGCGAGCAGTTCGATGATTTCTGCATCGTGATAAATGTGAGGTGCCACCCTGCCTGGCACTGACCCAAATATCGATTCATCTGGCACGGCTGTTTGAGGTTCAAACTGGCGAAGCCAGCGCATGAAGGGTCGCAAGATTTCCAGGCGACGCGCCCAGGTTCCCGGCGTCAAACGCTGGGCTTTGTCATTGCGCGCCCACGCGGCCATAAGTTCGATGGTCAGTGGACCCTGATGGCATTCACTGGCAACATAGTTGGTGAAGCCGTGCAGGGCGTAGCCCGTGTCTACCAACCCGAACCCCATTCGACGGCGCTCGGCAAGGTATTCGTCAACCCTGGCACGCAAATCTACGTTCGTATTCATATCGCACTCCCCGGCCAAGGCAAAGCAACGCCGGCCAATCGTGGTGTGTCGAGCTTGGCGTAAATGAGGGATGTGTTCAGTGAGCGATGACGCAATACGTCGGCCACCTCCTTTACAGGGACTTCCCACACAGTCAAGCAACGGTTTTCGGTTTCCTGGTTTTGGCTGTTTTCCTTGATAAACGGTATTCCTGCATTGGCTTGATTTGAAGCGGCGGTAAAACTCGGAACA
>CAIWNX010000094.1 GCA_903914175.1 uncultured beta proteobacterium
CACACGCCATCAGCGCCAATTACCCCGAAATCCACATGATGGTGCTGCTGGTTGACGAGCGCCCTGAAGAAGTGACCGAAATGCAGCGCACGGTGAAGGGCGAGGTGATTGCCTCCACCTTCGACGAGCCAGCGGCGCGCCACGTGCACGTGGCCGAGATGGTGATCGAGCGCGCCAAGCGACTGGTCGAGTTGAAGAAAGACGTGGTCATCCTGCTGGACTCGATCACGCGGCTGGCACGCGCTTACAACAACGTTGTCCCTTCCAGCGGCAAAGTGCTGACCGGCGGTGTTGATTCCAACGCACTGCAGCGGCCCAAGCGATTCCTGGGCGCCGCACGCAACGTCGAAGAAGGCGGCTCGCTGACCATCATCGCCACCGCCCTGATCGATACCGGCAGCCGCATGGACGAAGTGATCTTTGAAGAATTCAAGGGCACCGGCAACTCGGAAATCCACCTGGATCGCCGCCTCTATGAGAAGCGCGTGTTCCCCTCGATCCAGCTCAACCGCAGCGGCACGCGCCGTGAAGAGTTGCTGCTGGCACCCGAAATCCTGCAAAAAACCCGCATCCTGCGCCAGTTCCTCTACAACATGGACGAAATCGAGTCCATGGAGATGGTCTTGAAGCAAATGCGCGCCACCAAGAACAACAGCGAGTTCTTCGACATGATGCGCAGGGGTGGATAGGCTACAATCGCGCGTTCTTAAGCGACAAGTACGCCGGCTTTGAATTGTGCAATGGTTTGCCCAAGGGCTGACGCGGCTGCCGCAACTGATGGAGAGATCATGAAAGAAGGCATTCACCCCAATTACCGCGACATTTGTTTCATGGACTTGTCCAATGGATTCAAATTCGTGACCCGCTCTTGCGCCAACGCCAAAGAGATGATCAAGATGGAAGACGGCCGCGAACTGCCGCTGTACAAGCTTGATACCTCGAGCGAATCGCATCCGTTCTACACCGGCACGCAAAAATCCGTCGACAACATGGGCGGCCGCGTCGAGCGTTTCCGCAACCGTTTCGGCAAGACCGCTGCCAAGTAAAAAGGCAAGCGCTTCGTGCGAAAGGCAGCCCGGGTTACCGCGCTGCCTTTTTTCATACCGATTAACATCAACGCGTGAACCAGACCACCCCTGCCATCGTTGCCCAAGGCGCTGTGCGCCGCCTGCCGCGCATGGCGCTGCTGCTGCTCTGCGTTGCCTATGTGCTGCCGGGTTTTTTTGGCCGCGAGCCCTGGAAGGGCGCCGACATCACGGCCTTTGGCTACATGGCCGAACTGGCGCATGGTGGCAGCGCCTGGCTGGCGCCACAGTTGCTGGGCCGAGCACCCGACGTTGACGCGCTGCTGCCCTACTGGCTGGGTGCCTGGGCCATGCAGGCGGCGCCAGCCTGGCTGGCAAGCGACTTCGCCGCGCGCATTCCCTTTGGTCTGCTGCTGGCACTGGCGCTGGCAGCGACCTGGTACGGCACATACTACCTTGCACGCAACCCAGAGGCGCAACCGGTGGCTTTTGCCTTCGGTGGCGAAGCCCTGCCAGCAGATTACGCCTGCGCCATCGCTGATGGCGGCCTGCTGGCCTTCATTGCCTGCCTGGGTCTGGCGCAGCTGTCGCACGAAACAACACCAGCACTGACGCAACTCTGCTTTGCTGCCCTGTCCTTTTTTGCCTTGGCAGCCCTGCCCTACCGAAGCGTCGCGCCGGTTGTGGCTGGCGTGCTGGGGCTGCTGGGGCTGACGCTATCGGGCGCACCCACCGTGGCCCTGCTGCTGGGCCTCGGTGGCGCCCTGATTCACGCACTGGACCGCAGTCCGGGCCGCAAAGAAGTTGCGCAGCAGCCCTACTGGGCCGCCGGCATTGCCCTCGTCAGCGCGCTGGTGGCACTGTTGGCATTGCGACTTGATTTGTGGAGATGGCGCATTGAACTGCCCGAAGCGAGCTGGACCGAGTGGCGCAGTCTGGGCCGTCTGCTGCTCTGGTTCACCTGGCCAGCCTGGCCACTGGCGCTGTGGACCCTGTGGCGCTGGCGCCACCAGTTGCTGCGCCGTGATCTGCCAAGCCGGCATCTGGCGCTGCCGCTGTGGCTGGCGGGCATCGCCATCGGCGCCACACTAACCACGGCATCAGCCGATCGCTCGCTGCTGCTGGCCCTGCCCGCGCTGGCGGCGTTGGCGGCCTTCTCGCTGCCGACACTGAGGCGCAGCGTTGCCGCCCTGGTGGACTGGTTCACCTTGCTTTTCTTCTCGGGCTGGGCCATCGTCATCTGGGTGACCTGGATCGCGCTGCAAACCGGCGTGCCCCGACAACCGGCAGCCAACATGGCCCGACTGGCACCGGGTTTCGAGCACAGTTTTTCGGCACTCCCGTTTGCACTGGCCGTGCTGGCGACTGTGGCCTGGGCCTGGCTGGTGCGCTGGCGCGTCGGCCGCAACCGCAGCGCGATCTGGAAAAGCCTGGTCCTGCCCGCCGGTGGGATAACCCTGTGCTGGTTGCTGGTCATGACGCTGTGGCTGCCCGTGCTCAATTACGCACGCAGCTACACACCCTTGGTACAGCGCGCGCTGGCGCTATTGCCAGCAAGCGACTGCGCTCAGACCCATGGTCTGACACGGGGCCAGATCGCAGCCTTTCAGTTTCACGGCAAGCTGCGTCTGCAGGCACTGGGGTCAGCAAGCAGTTGCCCCTGGTTGATCGTGAACAAAGATGAATTGAACAGCCTGCCAGCCGTCGGCAATCTGGCCGACTGGACGCTACAGGGGCAGGTCCGCCACCCGATCGACCGCGACGAAGATCTGCTGATCTACCGTCGCGCCGCCGAAGTGGCGCGCTAACTCAGCGTTGGAGTCTGCGGCGCCCGATGACGGGCAGCGGGGAAAACGATGGCAAATGTCGAGCCCTTGCCGGGCACGCTCTCAATTCTCAATTCAGCCTCGTGACGCTGCGCCACATGTTTGACGATGGCCAGCCCCAGACCGGTACCACCGGTATCGCGCGAGCGGCTTTGGTCAACGCGGTAAAAGCGTTCCGTCAAGCGCGGAATGTGTTCGGGTGCAATACCGGGTCCACTGTCGGAGACTGAAAACTCGGCCCGGCCATCGGGTAACAAGGCCCATTGCACAGACACTTCACCGCCAACCGGTGTGTAACGAATGGCGTTGCTCAGCAGATTGCTCATGGCACTGTGCAACTCGTTGCCAGCGCCAGCGAGATCGTCCTGCAAGGGGCAATCAAAACGCAAGCTGTGCAGGCGATCCACGGCGGGATGCAGTGCCGCTGAGAGCGCTTGCCCATCCTGTTCAAGCTGGCGCATCAGGGCCGGCATGGCGATCCAAGTTGATGTCCCGGGTGGCGGGCTGCCCTCCAGGCGCGAGAGCGTCAGCAAGTCGCTGACCAGGGTCTGCATGCGCTCGGCCTGCTGTGCCATCAGGGCAAGATAGCGATCGCGCTCCTGCTCGGTGAAAGAACAGGTCTGCAGCGTCTCGACAAAGCCACCCAGCACCGTGAGCGGTGTGCGGATTTCATGCGAGACATTGGCCACGAAGTCGCGCCGCATGGCATCGGCCTGCTCCAGCGCCGTGACATCGCGCGACAGCAGCAGCAAACGACCCTGACCGTAGGGATAGAGGTGCACCGAGATCCGAACCGGCCGCGCCAGCGTACTGTCGCGCCCCGGCATGAGGAGCTCCTGCTGGAAATCCTGAGCCGCAAAGTAACGGACAAACAAAGGCTCGCGCACCAGATTGCCAATGTGCTGCAACATGTCGCGCTGTGCATCCAGGCCAAAGTGGGCCGCTGCGGTCTGGTTGAACCACTCAATGCTACCCTGCGAATCGAGCAGCATGACACCATTGGGTGAGGCTTGAAACGCCAGTAAAAAGTCCTGCAGCCGGTCCTGGCTTTCGCGCAGCAAACGGTCCCGGTCCAACACCAGACGCCTGACCCGTGCCGAAGCTTCACCCCACAATCCGGCACGCAGCGCAACCTCCGAAAATTCACCGAGACGCAGCCATTTCAACAAGCGTCCGCCGCGCGACATATCGATTAAAAACCAGACCATCCCGCCGATCACCACACCCAACACCAAAGCTTCCAGCTCGGTCGTCGCCGCGCCACTTGGCGAAGCAGCCAGCCAGCCGGCAAGTCCACCCCCGAGTTGGCAGGCAAGAAAGGAAACGATGCGCCAGAACATGGTCAGGACGGGTTAGACCGTTCCTTCTTTGTCATTGGCGCTTGAAGTGTCATTGCAACTGGATGTTGTCATTGCAACTGGAGGTTGACATTGCGGACCTGGATGTTGTCATCCCGGACTCGATCCGGGATCCAGTGCCCTGTGCACCATGGATTGCGGATCGTGGTCCGCAATGACACCCAAGGCCGGGATGACAACCGTGGACGGCACTGGCTGCGCCGTATGCGCCGTGTGCGCCGTCAGCCGGTAGCCGGCGCCGCGCACGGTCTCGACCATGGCACCGGCGCTCGCGCCCAGCGCCTCGCGCAGGCGCTTGACATGGACGTCAACGGTTCGCTCCTCGATGAACACATGGTCACCCCAAACCTTGTCGAGCAGGCGCGAGCGGCTGTGCACGCGCTCGGCGTTCTGCATCAGGTAGTGCAGCAATTTGAATTCAGTGGGACCGAGTTTGAGCAACTGGTCGTTGAAGGAAACGCGGTAGGTGGAAGAATCCAGCGACAAGGCACCCACCGTCACCACGCCACCGGCCTGCTCCGGGGCGCGTCGGCGCAGCACGGCGCGCACCCGCGCCAGCAATTCCTTGGTGGAAAACGGCTTGACGATGTAATCGTCGGCACCGGCGTCGAGCCCGGCAACCCGGTCGGTCTCATCGCCACGGGCTGTGAGCATGATGATGGGGACAGCCTTGGTGCGCGCGTCGGCGCGCCAGCGCTTGGCCAGCGACAGACCGCTCTCGCCGGGCAGCATCCAGTCCAGCAGGATGACGTCGGGAAGAACGGCGTCAAGCTCGCGTTGGGCCGTAGCGCCGTCCATGGCCCAGGTCGGGCGGAAACCGTTATGGCGCAGATTGACGGCAATGAGTTCGGCGATCGCCGGTTCATCCTCAACCACCAGAACGCCGGGGAGTTGCCTCATTTGATCGCCGACTCAATTTCTTCCATTGATGAATGGCGCACGTCCGTGCCTTTGACCACGTAGATGATGAACTCGGCGATGTTCTTGGCGTGGTCGCCAATGCGCTCAATCGCCTTGGCCAGAAACAGCAAATCCAGACTGGGAGAGATCATGCGCGGGTCTTCCATCATGTAGGTGATGAGTTTGCGCACAAAACCGTTGAACTCCTGGTCAATCAGGTCATCCTCCTTCAGGATCGACACTGCAGCCGTTGTGTCAAGCCGCGCAAACGCATCGAGCGCCTTGCGCAGCAAACCGGAAGCCATGTCAGCAGCGACGCGCAGCTCATTGGACGGCAGGGAACGTGGCGAGCCACTGCCGATGATGGAGCGCACCATGCGCGCCATCTTCTCGGCCTCGTCGCCAACCCGTTCCAGATTCGCCGTGGTCTTGGAGATGGCCATTAGCAGGCGCAGGTCGCGCGCCGTCGGCTGGCGCCTTGCAATGATGCTGGAGAGTTCACGGTCAATGTCAACTTCCATGGCGTTGACACGCGCCTCGGTCGCCGAGACATCGTTGGCAGCCTCGATGCTGAATTGCGACAGCGCATGGATCGCCAGACGAATCTGAGACTCCACCAGACCGCCAAGTTCCATGACGCGGGTCGAGACCGCACTGAGTTCGCTGTCGAACTGGGTCGATAGATGTTTTTCAGGCATGGTATTTTTCCTTATCCAAATCGACCGGTAATGTAATCTTCTGTTTCCTTGCGCGCGGGCTTGAAAAAGATCTGCTCGGTTGCACCAAACTCAATCAGGTCGCCCAGGTACATGTAAGCGGTGTAATCGCTGCAGCGCGCTGCCTGCTGCATATTGTGGGTCACGATGACGACCGTGTAATCCTGCTTCAGCTCGGTGATCAGTTCCTCGACCTTGGCGGTCGAGATCGGATCGAGCGCCGAGCAGGGTTCGTCAAGTAGCAGCACTTCAGGCTTGATGGCAATGCCGCGCGCAATGCACAGGCGCTGCTGCTGGCCACCCGACAGGCTGGAGCCGCTCTGGCCCAGTTTGTCTTTCACTTCACCCCACAAGGCCGCTTTGCGCAAAGCCCACTCAACGCGCTCTTCCATGTCGGTCGTGCTCAGCGTCTCGAACAGCTTCACGCCAAAAGCAACATTGTCAAAAATCGACATCGGAAACGGCGTCGGCTTCTGGAACACCATGCCGACCTTGGCGCGCAACAGCGCCACGTCCTGCTTGCTGGTCAGAAGATTCTCGCCGTCGAGCAGGATTTCGCCTTCAGCGCGCTGTTCCGGGTACAACTCGAACATGCGGTTGAAGACGCGCAGCAGGGTTGATTTGCCGCAACCGGAAGGTCCGATAAAGGCCGTGACCTTGTTCTCCGGAATCTCCAGGTTGATGCCCTTGAGCGCGTGGAACTTTCCGTAGAAAAAATTCAAGTCCTTGACGGCAATCTTGGTCGTCTCGGGAGTGTTGGTAGCAGTAGTCATGTTGGACCTATTTACTTGGCTTGTCTTGTGCATTGAGAAATATCAAACCTGCACGCTTCGTCATTGCGGACTTGATCCGCAATCCAGGATTCACGTAGCCATGGATGCCGGATCGAGTCCGGCATGACAACTGCAGGAACAATTTGCCACCCCCTGCGGGCTCGCAATGGCGAATTGAAAATATGCGTGTCATTGCTGTCTTCATCAACTCTTGTTGCGGGTCACAACCCGGGCCAGGATGTTGAGCCCCAGCACCGCCATCGTGATGATGAAGACGCCGGCCCAGGCCAGCTTCTGCCAGTTCTCGTAGGGACTCATGGCGAACTTGAAGATGGTGACCGGCAAACTCGCCATCGGCTCGCCCAGACTCGAGGTCCAGAACTGGTTGCTCAGCGCGGTAAACAGCAGCGGCGCCGTCTCACCCGCAATGCGGGCCACCGCCAGCAAAATGCCGGTGATGATGCCGGCACGCGCCGCCGTCATGGTGATGCTGATAATCACTTTCCACTTCGGCGCGCCCAGCGCGTAAGCCGCCTCGCGCAGACCGGCGGGCACCAGTTGCAGCATGTTCTCGGTGGTGCGGATCACCACCGGAATCACGATCAGGGCCAGCGCCATGATGCCGGCATAACCAGAAAACGACTTGAAGCGCGTCACCACCACGGCGTAGACAAAGAGACCGATCACGATCGAAGGCGCCGACAGCAGAAGGTCGTTGACGAAGCGCGTGGTCTCGGCCAGCCATCCCTTGGTGTCGAATTCAGCCAGGTAAATGCCAGCCATGATGCC
>CAIWNX010000095.1 GCA_903914175.1 uncultured beta proteobacterium
CCGTATCCATCAGAGGATCCACCTCGATCACTCGAAGTCTCTTCCTGAAAGACGGCTGTTCATGCTCCTGGCGTTCAACGCTCTCGTGTTTACCCCGTGGGAGGGAGGCATCCATAGCATCTTGATCCGCAATCCAGGATTGGCTCCGCAGTGGATGCCGGATCGTAGTCCGGCATGACAATAGCGAAGATGTGAACAAGGAAGAACCAAGAAATGCCTTCAATTCTTTTTACGTTGCTCGCCCTCGTGGCCGTGATCTGGGCTGTGACGGTTTTTTACTTGCGCGGACCCGACCTGAGCGCCTTTGACCAACCGGCGCCCGAGGGCAAGGGCAAGATCCTGCCACCCAGCCCCGAACATCTGGCGGTAGTGGCTTCGCTCAGCAGCATTACCCAGATCATCCACAGCACACCACGGCGCCAGCACATTGCCGTCTTGCGCCGCTACATGGACGAGATGTTCGACGGCGACACCTTGACCGCGCAATTCACCCCGGTCAATGCCGCAGGCGTAAAGGCTGAATGGGTGTTGGCACCGGGTGTTGACAGCCGCCGGCGCCTGCTCTACATCCATGGCGGCGCCTACACCATGGGCAGCCCAAGAAGCCATCGCCGCCTGACCAGCAAACTCTCTGAACTGGCCAACGTCGCCGTGCTTTCCATCGACTACCGCTTGATGCCCGAACACCCACGCATGGCCGGCATCGAGGACAGCCGCAGCACCTACCGCTGGCTGCTCGACAACGGCCCCACCGGGCCGGCAGCGGCCGAGGCGATCTTTGTCGCTGGCGACTCCGCCGGCGGCAACCTCACGCTCTCGCTGATCGCCTGGGTGCGTGACCAGGGCCTGCGCGCGCCCAACGCCGCCGTCGCGCTGTCACCCGCCACCGATGGCACGCTGGGCAGCCCAAGCCTGAAAAGCAACCTCGCCACCGACCCGATGCTGGGCCCGCTGTTCAAAGCATTGACCAAAATCCCGCGCATCGTCCTGCTCTGGGGTGGCTGGCTGGTGAACCGGAAGCGCCCCTGCGATCCGGCGGTGTCGCCTGTGTTTGGTGATCTGGCCGGCCTGCCGCCGCTGCTGGTGCAGTGCAGCGACATGGAGATGCTGCGCGACGACAGCCGGCGCTATGTCAACAAGGCGCGTGCGGCTGGCTCGCCGGTCACGCTGCAAAGCTGGCCGCACATGGTGCATGTCTGGCAAATCTTCCACCCTGATTTGCCCGAGGGGCGGGAAGCGCTGGCCGAGATCGGCAAGTTCCTGCGCGCCAACGCCTGAGCGAGGGCGCCAGCTTCAGCCGACCCAACGCCGCGCGTTGCGCCAGAGTTGCATCCAGGCGCTCAAGGCTGACGCGTCGGCGTTGCGCCAGCTCATCTGGATGTTACGGAACACCCGCTCCGGGTGCGGCATCATGGCGGTGAAGCGGCCATCGGCCGTGGTCACGCCGGTCAGGCCGCTGGGGCTACCGTTCGGGTTGAACGGATAGGCCTCGGTCGCCGCACCAAAATTATCGGTA
This sequence comes from uncultured beta proteobacterium, assembly GCA_903914175.1. GTDB lineage: Bacteria > Pseudomonadota > Gammaproteobacteria > Burkholderiales > Burkholderiaceae_C > Rhodoferax. Next base: position 1,517 of record CAIWNX010000095.1, read on the forward strand.
AAGCGCATCGCGGCAATCGCCGTGGCGGCGTTGCCCCGGTCGTGGAAATTGGCATAGCCCTCACCGTGCGCGACCGCAATCGGCAGGCGCGCACCGGCCATGCCGGTGAAGAACAGCGAGGGCGAGTCCAGCACCTCGACCATTGACAGACGCGCCTCAAAACGTTCACTCTGGTTGGTGGTGAAACGCGGCCAGTCCTGCGCGCCAGGAATGATGTCAGCCAGTTCGGCAAACATCTGGCAACCGTTGCAGACGCCCAGACCAAAGGTATCGCTGCGCGCAAAGAAAGCCTTGAACTGATCGGCCAGCACCGGATTGAAGGTGATGGAGCGCGCCCAACCAATGCCGGCGCCCAGCGTGTCGCCGTAGCTAAAACCACCGCAGGCCACCACGCCCTTGAAATCTTCCAGCTTGGCGCGCCCGCTTTGCAGGTCGGTCATGTGCACATCAAAAGCATCAAAACCGGCTTCGTTAAAGGCATAGGCCATCTCGACGTGCGAGTTGACGCCCTGCTCGCGCAGCACCGCAACCTTGGGGCGCGACAGCATGAATGAGGCAGTTTCAGGCACTGTCATTGCGGGCCTGACCCGCAATCCATGGATCCCGGGTCGAGCCCGGGATGACATATCCAAGAGCTCTGAATCACCGGGAGCACCGTGGAAATGCAAACCTGGATCGCTAGGATCGCCGGCACTGGCGTGCTCGGCGTTGGCACAAGCCGGGTTGTCGCGCTGCTGGCAAATCTTCCAACTGGTGGCGTCCCAGGCTTGGTGCAGGTCCTGCAGCCTGGCGCTGAAAACCGCTTTTGCATCGCGCCAGATTTGCAACTCGCCAATACCCGACGGAATGACGGAGTCCGCCAGGCGCGTCTTGCCGATGACATGGCTGTGGCTTGAGAGGCCGTACTCACGCAGCGTCTGCATGACCGCATCGCGCTCGGCGGTGCGAACCTGCAGCACAACGCCGAGTTCCTCGTTGAACAAGGCTTTCAGCGTGAGTTCGTCGCGCCGGGCGCTAACCTGGTTTGCCCAGTTCTTGCTGTCGCCGACATCGGCGCGGCTGTCGCTGATGCCATCGCCTTCGGTCACCAGCAGATCGACGTTGAGCGCCACACCAACATGGCCGGCAAACGCCATCTCACAGACGGTGGCAAACAGGCCGCCGTCGCTGCGGTCGTGGTAGGCCAGGATCTGGCCACGCGCGCGCAAGGCATTGACCGCCTGCACCAGCGCCACCAGGTCAGCCGGTGCATCCAGATCAGGCACCTCGTCACCGAGTTGCCCAAGCGTCTGCGCCAGCATGCTGCCAGCCATGCGGTTCTTGCCGCGCCCGAGATCGATCAACAGCAAGCTGCTGTCCACGGACGCATCGAGCTGTGGCGTCAGCGTGCCACGCACATCGGAGAGTGTGGCAAAAGCGGTGACGATCAACGACACCGGCGAGGTCACTTTCTTGGCGCCCGTCTCGTCCTTCCACTGCGTGCGCATGGAGAGCGAATCCTTGCCGACCGGAATCGAAATGCCCAGCGCCGGACACAACTCCAAGCCGACCGATTTGACGGTAGCGTAGAGAGCAGCGTCTTCGCCCGGTTCACCGCAGGCCGCCATCCAGTTGGCCGACAGTTTGACGCGAGACAGTTCAACCGGTGCCGCCAGCAGATTGGTAATGGCCTCGGCCACTGCCATGCGACCGGACGCCGGCGCATTGAGCGTGGCCAGCGGCGTGCGCTCGCCCATGCTCATGGCCTCGCCGGCAAAGCCCTTGAAGTCGGCCAGCGTAACGGCGCAATCGGCCACCGGCACCTGCCAGGGCCCGACCATCTGGTCGCGGTGCGTGAGACCGCCCACCGTGCGGTCACCGATCGTGATCAGAAAGCGCTTGGACGCCACCGTTGGATGCGAGAGCACGGCGATGCAGGCTTGTTGCAGATCGACGCCGGACAGGTCAATCGGCGCAAAAACCTTCTCGATCGTCTTGACGTCGCGTTGCATCTTGGGCGGCTTGCCCAACAAGACGTTCATCGGCATCTGAACCGGCGCGTCTGTATTCGTAGGCCCATCGCTGACGATCAGATCGCGTTCCTGCGTCGCCACCCCGACCACCGCAAACGGACAGCGTTCGCGCTCGCACAGCGCCGTAAACAGGGGCAGCGACTCCGGCGCGATGGCCAGCACGTAGCGCTCCTGACTCTCGTTGCACCAGATCTCTTTGGGCGCCATGCCGGACTCTTCGAGCGGCACGGCGCGCAGGTCAAAACGCGCGCCACGCGCGGCGTCATTGGTGAGTTCGGGAAAGGCGTTGGACAGACCGCCGGCGCCGACGTCGTGGATCGCCAGGATCGGATTGCCGACCTGACCAGCGCCGCCCTGCCCTAACAGCCAGCACTGGTTGATAACCTCCTGCGCACGCCGTTCAATCTCGGGGTTGCCGCGCTGCACCGAATCAAAGTCGAGTGCGGCCGCATTGGCGCCGGTGGCCATGGAACTGGCGGCACTACCGCCCATACCGATACGCATGCCCGGACCGCCAAGCTGGATCAGCAGGCTGCCCGCCGGAAATTCGATCTTGTGCGTCTGCGTGGCGTCGATCACACCCAGACCCCCGGCGATCATGATCGGCTTGTGGTAGCCGCGCTGCTCCTGTTGCAGATCCGGCTGCCCCGCGCTGCGGTAGGCAATGGACTGCTCGTATTCGCGGAAATAGCCGAGCAGATTCGGGCGGCCAAATTCGTTGTTGAACGCCGCACCACCGAGCGGCCCCTCGATCATGATCTGCAGCGGGCTGGCGATGTGACCGGGCTTGCCGTATGAATTAATTGGAATCTGACCCCAATTGATTTTTGACACGGTAAAGCCGGTCAATCCCGCTTTCGGCTTGGAGCCGCGCCCGGTCGCGCCTTCGTCGCGGATCTCGCCGCCGGCGCCGGTGGCAGCGCCGGGGAAAGGTGAAATCGCGGTCGGGTGATTGTGCGTCTCGACCTTCATCAGAATGTGGTGTGTGCGCGCCTGGCGCTCGTAGCGGCCAGCGCTGCTGGCGCCCTGGGCGGTAGCGGACTGCGCAACAAAGCGCTCGACTTCCACACCTTGCATCACCGAAGCGTTGTCGGAATAGGCCACCAGCATGTGCTGCGGATTCGTCTGATGTGTGTGGCGAATCATGCCAAACATGCTCATCGGCTGCGGCGTGCCATCGATGCTGAACTGGGCATTGAAAATCTTGTGCCGGCAATGCTCGCTATTGGCCTGCGCGAACATCATCAGTTCGACGTCCGTCGGGTTGCGTTGTAGTTGCGTGAAAGCCTGAACCAGGTAGTCGATCTCGTCCGCGGCGAGCGCCAGACCGAACTCGGTATTGGCCGCCTGCAGCGCCGCCGTGCCGCCGTGCAGCACATCAACGTGGGCCAGCGGCGCGGCCGGCAATTCATTGAACAGACCGCAGGCACTGGCACGGTCGAACATCACGCTCTCGGTCATGCGGTCGTGCAGCAGGTCACCAACTTGCGTCAGTTGCAGCGGCGACAGCGTCGCTTTACCAAGCAAACCGGGCTTGAGCGTCACACGGTATTCAAGAATCCGCTCAACCCGGCGCACTGCCAGACCGCAGTTGTGCGCGATGTCGGTTGCCTTCGAGGCCCAGGGCGAGACCGTGCCAAAGCGTGGCGTCACCACAAACAGCGCGCCATCGCGAGCACCGCTGTAGGCTGGGCCGTAGCGCAACAGGGCTGTCAGCTGGGCCATGAGCTTGGGGTCGGGTTTGGCATCGGTGGTCACCAGATGCACAAAGCGGGCGGCGATATCCATGATCCGGTCGTTGATCGCCTGCAGGCCGGGCAGCAACTGTTGAACACGGAACGGGCTGAGTGCGCTACCGCCCTCGAATTGGCTGATGGACAGGGTCACGTTGGAGGTCTGAAAAGGTTGGCTGACTGGGTTGACGGGGAGCGCACGGCACCGGTGCAGGGCGACCTGCCTCGGCAATGGCCTGAATTTTAACTGCCCCTTGCGCTGCGCCCCGGCTGTCGTGCACGCCCAATGGGATAATTCGGACCATGACAATCACCTACAAAGACGCCACCGGCATCGCCGGCATGCGCGTGGCCGGCCGCCTGGCGGCGGAACTGCTGGACTACCTGACACCCTTCGTCAAGCCCGGCATCACGACCAATGAAATCGACAAACTGGCCAACGACTACACGACCCAGGTCCAGCACGCGATCTCGGCGCCACTGAACTACGCGCCCTCCGGCCACAACCCGTATCCAAAGGCGATCTGCACCTCGATCAACCACCAGGTCTGCCATGGCATTCCCAACGACAAGCCACTGAAGAAAGGCGACATCGTCAACATCGACGTCACCGTCATCAAGGATGGCTGGCACGGTGACTCCAGCCGCATGTTCGTCGTCGGCGAAGCGTCGCTGGCAGCGCGGCGCCTTTGTGCCTTGACGTATGAGGCGATGTGGCACGGCATCGTCAAGGTTAAAGCCGGTGCTTATCTGGGCGACGTCGGCCACGCCATCCAGCAATTTGCGGAAGGGCACGGCCTGAGCGTGGTGCGCGAATTCTGCGGCCACGGCATCGGGCAGCTGTTCCATGAAGAGCCGCAGGTCCTGCACTACGGTCGCCCCGGCACACTGGACCAACTCAAGGCCGGCATGACGATCACGATCGAGCCCATGCTCAACGCGGGCCGGCGTGAGATCAAGGAAATGGGCGACGGCTGGACCATCGTCACCAAGGACCGCTCGCTCTCGGCGCAATGGGAGCACACGGTGCTGGTGACCGAGACCGGCTACGAGGTGCTGACGCTGTCGAGCGCCAGCCCGCCGCCGCCGGCTTTTGTGAAGTAAACCAGCATGTTCGACCCGGCAGCCCTGCGCACGCATTTCCGCGCTGAAAAGGATGCCTTGCTGCAATCGCTGGCGTCGAGCGGAACTTCGTCCACCCGCGGCGTACGCGCTACGCTGGGTGCGCTCTCCAAACTGGCCGATACCACCCTGAAGGCGCTCTGGCAGCAGGCCGGCTTTGCCAGCCCCTTCGCCCTGCTGGCGGTGGGTGGTTACGGGCGTGACGAGTTGTTCCCCTACTCGGACGTCGATGTGCTGGTGCTGATGCCCGACGGTGAATCGCCCGATGGCGACGCCGCGCTCAAAGCCCGCATCGAAGGCTTCATCGGCAGTTGCTGGGACACCGGCCTGGAGATTGGATCGAGCGTGCGCACGCTGGCGCAATGTCTGCACGAGGCTGCCAACGACGTGACGATCCAGACCTCGCTGCTCGAAGGCCGTCTCATCACAGGCAGCGCGGAATTGTTTGCGGAATTTCACACGCAATTCTTCGCCGCGATTGATCCGCACGCCTTCTTCGTCGCCAAGACGCTGGAACTGCGCCAGCGCCACAGCAAGTTCGAAGACACGCCCTACGCGCTGGAGCCCAACTGCAAGGAATCTCCCGGTGGCCTGCGCGACCTGCAAGTGATTCTGTGGGTGGCCAAGGCCGCCGGCTACGGCAGCAACTGGGACGAATTGGCCAAGAACGGCCTGGCAACGGCTTTTGAAGTCAAACAGATCAAACACAACGAAGCCCTGCTCCGCCTGATCCGGGCGCGCCTGCACCTGATCGCCAAGCGCCGCGAGGACCGCCTCGTATTCGACCTGCAGACCTCAGTAGCCCAGGCGTTTGGCTACTTGAGTGATCCAAGCGCCGTCGACGCCTCCAAGCCGTTCCGGATCCGCCCCAGCGAAATGCTGATGCGCCACTACTACTGGGCGGCCAAGGCGGTGACGCAGCTCAACCAGATTCTGCTGCTCAACATCGAGGAGCGGCTCAACCCCTCAACGCACGAACCGCGCCCGATCAACGCGCGCTTTTCGGATAAAGCCGGCATGGTGGAAGTCGTCAGCGACGACCTGTATCAGCGCGAACCGCACGCCATTCTGGAAACCTTCCTCGTCTACCAAACCACCCCGGGCATCAAAGGTTTTTCGGCACGCACACTGCGCGCGCTGTACAACGCGCGCACGATCATGGATGGCAAGTTCCGCGCCGATCCGGTGAACCGCGAGACCTTCCGCAAGATCCTGATGGAGCACGACGGCATCACGCACGCCATGCGGCTGATGAACCAGACCTCGGTGCTGGGGCGCTATCTGTGGGTGTTTCGCAAGATCGTCGGCCAGATGCAGCACGACCTGTTTCATGTCTACACGGTGGACCAGCACGTCCTGATGGTGCTGCGCAATGTGCGGCGCTTCTTCATCGTCGAGCACGCGCACGAGTACCCGTTTTGCTCGCAACTCGCTTCCGGCTGGGACCAGCCCTGGGTTCTGTACACAGCCGCGCTGTTTCACGACATCGCCAAGGGCCGCGGCGGCGATCACTCGGCGATGGGTGCCACCGAGGTGCGACGCTTTTGCCGCCAGCACGGCTTTGCCAAGGAAGACACCAAGCTGATCGAATTCATCGTGCGCGAGCACCTGACGATGAGTCACACGGCGCAGAAATCGGATTTGAGCAACCCGGATGTGATCGCAGCGTTTGCCAAACGCGTCGGCAACGAGCGCAACCTGACCGCACTCTACCTGCTGACGGTGGCCGACATCCGAGGCACCTCGCCCAAGGTCTGGAACGCCTGGAAAGGCAAACTGCTCGAAGACCTGTACCGCATGACGCTGCGCGTGCTCGGTGGTCGCGCGCCCGACCCGGACGCCGAAGTCGAGTCCAGCAAACGTGAAGCCCTGATCCTGCTGGCCCTGCACGCCATGCCCTTTGAAGGTCACAAGAAGCTCTGGGATACGCTGGATGTGGGCTATTTCATGCGCCACGACGCCGCCGACATCGCATGGCACACGCGCCAGCTCTCACGCCACGTCGGCAGCGGCAAGCCGATCGTGCGGGCGCGCCATTCGCCAGTGGGTGAAGGCTTGCAGGTGGTGGTCTACACGCCGGATCAACCCGATTTGTTTGCACGCATCTGCGGCTATTTCGACAAGGGGGGCTTTAGCATTCTGGACGCGCGCATCCACACCGCCAACAACGGCTATGCGCTGGACACCTTCCAGGTTGTGACCTCAAGCTGGGCCGAGCATTACCAGGAACTCATCAGCATGGTCGAGAGCGAACTCAGTCGCACCATCGCCCAGACCACGCCGCTGCCGCCGCCGAGCCGGGGCCGGGTGTCACGCCGCGTCAAGAGTTTCCCGATCGCGCCGCGCGTCACCCTGCGCCCTGACGAAAAAGGCCAGCGCTGGCTGCTCAACATATCGGCCAGTGACCGCGTCGGCCTGCTCTACTGCGTGGCCTGCGTGCTGGCGCGCCACAAGATCAATCTGCAACTGGCCAAGATCGCCACGCTGGGTGAACGTGTCGATGACACCTTTCTGATCGAAGGCGCCGAGTTACAACACAACCGGGCCCAGATCGCGATCGAGACCGAACTGATGGAAGCGCTGGCGCAGGATTGA
>CAIWNX010000096.1 GCA_903914175.1 uncultured beta proteobacterium
ATAAACCGCAAAAGCCTGGCTCTGGCTGTCAATCTGCGCGTAAGTCTGCTCCTTGCCCATGAAGCTGTAGGCGCTGCGGTCGGCGAACTTCTTGAAGCTCTCCTCCATCATCGCCACCATCGACGGGTACTGCCCAGGGTCGATGTCGGCGGGGACACCCTGCGGATAACTCGTGAGCCAGATACGTTCAGTCATGCTTGCCTCCTGATCGGTTAAGAAAGGGGCTGACCGTCTCGCGGCTGCGGTCTGCGCCCCGACTACTTTATCGCCTGTGATGCACAGCGCTCAGTTTGCGCTCAATTATGGCTCTTCGTATCTGTAGTTTCCCTAATCGAAAGGGGGCAGCGACGCTACCCCCCAGGACCTCAGGTTTTCAGAATTACCAGCACTTCGTCGAGCATCTTCTTGGCGTCGCCAAACAACATGCGGTTGTTCTCTTTGTAGAACAGCGGGTTGTCAACACCGGCATAGCCTGAAGCCATGCTGCGTTTCATCACGATGGATGTCTTGGCCTTCCAGACTTCGAGCACCGGCATACCGGCAATCGGGCTGGTCGGGTCATCCTGCGCGCCCGGGTTCACGATGTCGTTGGCGCCAATCACCATCACGACATCGGTCTTCGGGAAGTCGTCATTCAACTCGTCCATTTCAAAGACGATGTCGTAAGGCACCTTGGCCTCGGCCAGCAGCACGTTCATGTGGCCTGGCATGCGCCCGGCAACCGGGTGAATACCAAAGCGGATATTGACGCCCTTGTCGCGCAGGAACTTGGTGATCTCGTACACCGTGTGCTGCGCTTGCGCCACGGCCATGCCGTAGCCCGGAACAATCACCACGCTCTTGGCTTCACGCAGCAACTCTGCCGTCTCGGCGGCACTCACTGGAGTCACCTCACCGGCCGGTTGTGCCGCATCACCCGCAGGCTTCGGCGCCGCGCTGGCCGTACCAAAACCGCCCGCAATCACGCTGATGAAGCTGCGTGCCATCGCCTTGCACATGATGTAGGACAGAATCGCACCGCTGGAGCCCACCAGGGCGCCGGTCACGATCAGCAAGTCGTTCGACAGCATGAAGCCGGTTGCCGCAGCAGCCCAACCCGAGTAGCTGTTAAGCATGGAAACCACCACCGGCATGTCAGCGCCGCCGATGGCCATCACCATGTGGATACCAAACAACAAGGCAATCACGGTCATCACCGCCAGCGGCATGATGCCGTCCTGGATGGTGTGGGCGTTCATGAACGCACCACCGAAATAAATCACCAGCAGCAGACCCGCCAGATTCAGCCAGTGCCGACCCGGCAGCAGCAGCGGGTTGCCACCAATGCGACCGGACAGTTTGCCGAAGGCCACGATCGAGCCAGAGAAAGTAACCGCACCGATCAGGATGCCGATGTAGATTTCCATCTCATGAATCGATTTGGCGGCACCGACGAAACCCTTGGAGGCTTCCGGGTCGATGAAGGTGGACAGACCCACCAGCATGGCGGCCAGACCGACCATGCTGTGCATCAAGGCGACCAACTCGGGCATCTGCGTCATTTGCACGGTACGCGCTGCATACAAACCGATGGAGCCACCGATCAGCATGGCGGCGATGATCCATGGCAGACCCGCCATGGTGACTTGCGGACCGAACACGGTCGCCAGCACGGCCAGCGCCATGCCGATCATGCCGTAGAGGTTGCCGCGCAGCGCGGTTTCCTGGTTCGACAAACCGCCCAGGCTCAGAATGAAAAGAATGGTTGCCCCAATGTAGGAGACGGTTGCCAGTTCTGTAGTAAACATGAATTGCCTCCCTTATTTGCGGAACATGGCCAGCATGCGCTGGGTGACGGCAAAGCCGCCGAACATATTGATGGCGGTGAGCACAATGCCCGCTGCCGCGACCCAACTTATCCAGTCATTCGGTCGCCCCGCTGCACCGGCCAGCGGTGAAACCTGTACCAGGGCGCCGATGGCGATGATGCTGGAGATGGCATTGGTCACGCTCATCAGCGGCGTATGCAAGGCGGGCTTGACGTTCCACACCACCATGTAGCCGACGAAGCAGGCCAGCACGAAGACCGTGAAGTGCGACAGGAAGGCCGGTGGCGCGCTGCTGCCAACGAGCCAGAACAGAGCCGCTGCAACGCCGAACATGATGGCCAGCTTGCTGCCGGCCATAGGTTCGCCGCCACCGCCGCCGTGACCATGACCACCCTTCTTCGCCGCCGGTGCGGCAGCTGCCTTGGGTGGCGCCGTAGCCGCAGCGGGCAGCTTGGGTGCCGGCGCCGGCCAGGTGATTTCGCCGTCCTTGATGACCGTCAGGCCGCGGATGGCGTCATCCTCCATGTTGACGTTGGCGATACCGTCCTTGGCCTTGCACAGTTCTTCAGCGAGGCGGAACAGGTTGGTGCCATACAGCGTCGAAGACTGCTTGGCCAGGCGCGAGGCCAGGTCGGTGTAGCCAACGATGGTCACGTCGTGCACGACGACCGCCTGACCCGGAACTGTCAGTTCGCAGTTACCGCCGCGCTCAGCTGCCATGTCAACGATGACACTGCCGGGCTTCATGCTCTTGACCATCTCAGCCGTGATTAGCTTGGGCGCAGGCTTGCCAGGGATCAGCGCGGTGGTGATGATGATGTCCACCTCCCGCGCCTGCTTGGCGTACATGTCGCGCTGGGCCTGCAGGAAGCCCTCGCTCATGACCTTGGCGTAGCCGCCGCCGCCGGAGCCTTCTTCTTCGTAATCAACCTTGACGAATTCGCCACCCAGCGAGACCACCTGATCGGCCACTTCGGCACGGGTGTCGTTGGCACGCACGATGGCGCCCAGACCGACTGCCGTGCCAATGGCCGCCAGGCCCGCCACACCGGCGCCGGCAATGAAGACCTTGGCCGGTGCAACCTTGCCCGCAGCCGTGATCTGGCCGGCAAAGAAGCGACCGAAAGCGTTAGCGGCTTCGATGACTGCACGGTAGCCCGCCACACCGGCCTGGGAGGTCAGTGCGTCCATTTTCTGGGCACGACTGAGCATGCGTGGCAGCGCGTCGATGGCCAGCACGGTCGCCTTCTTGGCGGCGAGTTGCTTCATCAATTCCGGGTTTTGGCCAGGCCAGATGAAGTCGATCAGAATGCCGCCTTCGCGCATCATGTCAACTTCGGCCGAGGTCGGGACGCAGACCTTGAACACGATGTCGGATTCGGCCCAGAGTTGGGCGGCAGTCGGCACCACGGTGGCACCGGCGGCGACGTAGGACTCGTCGCTCATGTTGGCAGCCGCACCGGCGCCGCTTTCGATGGCCACGGAAAAACCCAGCTTGATGAGTTTTTCTACAACCTCGGGCACGGTGGCCACGCGTTTTTCCAATGGGAAAATTTCGCGTGGAACACCAATACGCTGTCCCTTTTTGGGTGATTCACCCGATGTCGTCCCGGTAGGTACGCCAGTTTGCATGAAGCGACTCCTCAACTTGTGATTGGCTATGAGTGGATCAGCGCCCGTCCGACCAGCCCGCGACCGGGGGAGGCACTGCGACGCAGAGCTTAACTGAATTTACCCCCCCTACAGCCCCTTGCCTGCATGATGTGGGTCAATGAAAGGGCAATCTCCCCGCCCGTCCCGGAACGCCTGCAGGACTAATCAGCCTTGATCTGGGCGCGCCGAACGATGTCGCTCCAGATTTTTTGTTCCTTGGCGATGAAGGCAGCAAAGTCGGCTGACGGGCCACCGCCGCCGACCGCGTTGTCATTGGCAAAACGCTCAGTGACGGCACTCGACTTCAGCGCCTTGAGTGACTCCTCCTGGATCCGTTTCACCAGCTCGGGCGGTGTGCCGGCCGGCGCCAGGATGCCGTACCACTGCGAGGTTTCGAAATCCTTGAAACCCATCTCGGCCACCGTCGGCACATCGGGCAATTGGGAGATGCGCTGCTGGGTGCCAACGGCAATCGCGCGCAGCTTGCCGCTCTTGATGTGCGCCGACAGCGCCGGCAAACCCGCCGACGATGCCTGCGTGCGCCCGGCCAACAGATCGGTCAGTTGCGGCCCGGTGCCACGATACGGGATGTGCGTGATGAACATGCCAGTGACGAGTTTGAGGTATTCCATCGCCAGATGCCCGGCACTGGCGTTGCCAGCCGAGCCGTAATTGAGTTGGCCCGGGTTCTTCTTGGCATAGGCCACGAACTCGCGGAAATTCTTCGCCGGCACATCGGCATGAATCACGAACACGTTGGGCACCTTGGCCAGCAGGGTGACCGGGATGAAGTCCTTGTTCACGTCGTACGGCTGGTTTTGCAGCATATAAGGATTGACCGCCAGCGTGCCAACATGGCCCAGGATCAGGGTGTGTCCGTCGGGTGCCGCCTTGGCCACGTCCAGCATCGCAACAACACCGGCGCCGCCGGGCTTGTTCTCGACGAAGACGTTGTGCCCGAGTTGCTTGGTCAATTCGGCAGCGACAGAGCGCGCCACGATCTCCGACGTGCCGCCTGGTGCAAACGGCACCACAAAACGGATCGGTTTCGACGGCCAGGCACTCTGCGCCTGCGCCGGTGCAATGGCAGTGCCGAGTCCGAAAGCGCCGGCCGCCAGCAGCCACTGGCGGCGATCAGGTGAAATAAGAGAACTCATATTGTTATCTCCGGAAAAGACAAATATTGTCATGCCGGACTTGATCCGGCATCCATGGATTGCGGGTCACGCCCGCAATGACGATGCTGCTTCCATTGCTGTTTCATGAATATCAAGAACACCAAGAGCAGAGCTTCGAGGGTACCAGCATCAGAATTGATAACGACGCAAACCACCGTCTACGGCGATCACGGTGCCGGTAATGTAACTGGCCAGCGGCGAAGCGAGGAAGCACACCAGGTGCGCCAGTTCCTCGGGCTCACCGTAGCGGCCCACGGGTATTTCGTTGTCGGACTGCCATTGCCGGTACTCGGGCGTGTAGTTGCGCAGAATCTGCTCGGACAAAATGCGCCCGGGCGGCACGCAATTGACTGTGATGCCATGCTTTCCCACCATCCGGCTCAAGCCCTTGGCCCAGCTGTGAATTCCGGCCTTGGCGCAAAAGGCGCCGTTCACATGTTCGGGTTCACTCTTTCCGGTGATATTGATGATGCGGCCCCACTTGTGCGCAATCATTTGATCCAGTAGCGCATCGGCCACCTGGCGCGGGCGGTGAAAGTTCAGCGTCATGGCTTCCTGCCAGCGCTCTTCGCTGACGTGTAAATCAGTGAAGCTGCGCGAGCCGCCAGCATTGTTGACCAGAATATCGACCTGCCCGAGGCCGGCGATGGCCGCCGACGTCAGTTGTTGCGCCGCATCTTCAGCGTACAGATCCGACTCGATGACGATGGGTCGCGGCCCGCCCGATGCCTCGATCTGATTGGCCACTTCCATCAGCAGCGGCAGACGGCGCGCCGAAATCGCCACGCGTACGCCCTCGGCCGCCAGCGCAATCGCAATGCTGCGCCCAATGCCAGTACTGGCGCCGGTGACCAGGGCGGTGCGGCCCCTGAGTTGCAAATCCATGCGCGCTCCTTCAATCAAATGCAATCAACTAACGCTCCAACAAGGCAAGGATAATCGCATACCTATGGAACAGCAGCGCAACAGGCAAAGAGTCGTAGTCGGTTTGAGCGGGGGCGTGGACTCTGCCGTGACGGCGTGGCTGCTCAAGCAACAAGGCCATGAGGTGATCGGCATCTTCATGAAGAACTGGGAAGACGACGATGATTCTGAATACTGCTCGTCCAACGTCGACTTCATCGATGCGGCCGCCGTCGCTGACGTGATCGGCATCGAGATCGAACACGTCAACTTTGCTGCCGAGTACAAGGACCGCGTCTTCGCCGAATTTCTGCGCGAGTACCAGGCCGGGCGCACACCCAACCCCGACATCCTGTGCAACGCCGAAATAAAGTTCAAGGCCTTCCTTGACCATGCACTGCGTCTGGGTGCGCAGAAGATCGCCACCGGCCACTACGCCCGCGTGCGCCACAACGAAAGCAACCACCAATACGAGTTGCTCAAAGGTCTGGACGCATCGAAAGACCAGAGCTACTTCCTGCACCGGTTGAGCCAGGCGCAGTTGTCCAAGACGCTGTTTCCGGTCGGTGAACTGCACAAGACCGAGGTGCGGCGACTGGCGATGGAGATCGGTCTGCCCAATGCGAAGAAGAAGGACTCAACCGGCATCTGCTTCATCGGCGAGCGGCCATTCCGCGACTTCCTGAACCGCTACATCGCCAAGGAACCGGGGCCGATCAAGAACGACAAAGGGCAAACCATCGGCCAGCATGTGGGGCTGAGCTTTTACACGTTGGGCCAGCGTCAGGGACTGGGCATCGGCGGTCTCAAGGCCAAAGGTGCACCGCGCGGCGGTGGCGAGCACGCGCCCTGGTTTGTCGCGCGCAAGGACATGGAAAAGAACACGCTCTGGGTGGTGCAAGGCCACGAGCATCCCTGGCTGCTGTCGAGCGAATTAAGCGCCAACGACGCAAGCTGGGTTTCGGGTGTCGCGCCAGCAGGCGGTACCTTGGGTTCAAAAACCCGCTATCGCCAGGCCGACGCACCCTGCCTGCTGGCGCCCGGTGCGACCACCACCTTTGACCTGACATTTCCCGCGCCGCAATGGGCCGTCACACCGGGACAATCCGCCGTGCTGTACGACGGCGATGTCTGCCTGGGTGGCGGCGTGATCACCTCATAAAACCGGGCTACGGCCGCAGGGCCGGTCGCACTGCGGCGCGTTGCGCCAAGGGCTGTACCTGGTAACCCGGCCGGAACTGGCAAGTCGCGCCATGGCTGGCCTCGAGCTCTTTGCAGCGCTGACTGATCGACTGCGCCGTGGGCTTGCTGCCTTTGTCAATCCATGCCAGCAAGGCTTCGAGAAGCGTGACGTACTCGGTCTCGCCGAGGTAACTGTGCTGGTTCTCGGCGCTGAAGGTCTGCAGCAACAAGCCTGCTGTCCCGGCATTTTCAAACGCGGCGCGGTAAGCGGAGTCGAGTTCGACAAACGCCGTCGGATCGTCAATGGCGTGCAAGCTCAGGACCGGCACGTTGACACGGCCAGTGGGCGCACTGTCACGATCGAGCTCGGCCACGGCCTGCGCGTCGGCATCCGGGCTAAAGGGATTGCGCCCGCCGAGTTGGCGCTGCACCAGATCCTGAAACAACCAGGTCGCCCAGTTGAGATGGCCGAGAAGCGAGTTTTCTTCAATGCGGACCGCCTGTGCGATGGCGCTCAGATTGGCTTTTTGGCTATCACTGCGCTGCGCCACTGGTTTTCCCAGGCCGGTGCATTCCTGCACGCGCCGCGCCAACTCCTCACGCTTGAGCGTACTGTCCAGCGGCAGACCGAGCCAAAGCGGATACTGGGTCTCGCTCGGCAAGGGATGGTTCTGGCAGACACGCTGGTACGCCAGTCGCAGCTCATAGCGGAACTGGTAGGCAAGCACGCCACCGCCCACCACGCCGCTGGTCAGCAGCACCGCGTCATAAGGGCCGCGTTGCCCGTCAACCGTAGCGTACAGCTCGGCCGCCTTGGCAGCCACACCCGCGCCATAGCTCTGCCCGTGCAGCAGGGTGCGTCGGGGTTGGCCAAAATGGCGGACAAAAATCTGGCGCAGCCGCTCGGTGTCTTCGGCCGCCATCGTGACACCGTAGCCACCCCGGCGATAGGTGGAGCCAGCCCAGGCAAAACCCAGATTGGTCATCAAGGCCCAACGCTGCAAATCTTCTTCGCTGCGCTTCAACTTGGGCGCTCCGGGCTCGGCCGGCCCTCCGTGTGCGTGCATGACCAGCACCTGGTTCCACTGCTGCGGAATCGCGATCCAGTAGAAAGCACCGGCGCTGTCCCGTCCGGTAAAGCAGCGCGCCGCAACGCGCACTTCCCCCGGGCAGCTTTGTGGCGTAGGCAGAACTTCCTGTGCTGCTGCGGTATGGGGCAGCGCAAGAAGGCTCAAGAGCAGAAGCAAAATGTGTTTGATCATGATGGCCCGCATCATGCCAGACCGGCCTTTGGTGCCGGCCACCGTTATCCGGATTCAGGAACCAGGTTAACTGGGTGTCAAAACGGAATGTCGTCGTCCATGTCGTCGAAACCGCTGGACGGTTTCGCAGCCGCAGCGGGACGTGCTGCGGGCGCCGCCGGACGCGCAGCTGGCGCCTGGCGCTGGTAGCCGCCACCGGAGCCTTCATCATCGCCTGATGGCTCGCCCATGCCTTCGCGGCCGCCGAGCATCTGCATTTCATTGGCGATGATGTCGGTTGCGTATTTCTCGACGCCGTCCTTGTCGGTGTACTTGCGCGTCTTGATGCGGCCTTCGATGTAAACCGAACGGCCCTTTTTCAGGTACTGGCCAACAATGTCCGCCAGCTTGCCAAAGAAGGTGACACGGTGCCACTCCGTCTCTTCGACCATTTCACCCGTCTTGCTCTTGTACTTGCTGCTGGTGGCAATCGTGACGTTGGCGACCGGGTCGCCGCTGGGCAGGTAACGCACTTCGGGGTCGCGCCCCAGATTGCCCACGAGAATGACTTTGTTGACGGATGCCATGTTGTTTCCCCTTTTGAATTGGATTGTCGGATTATCCAGCCTTTGGTGCGCGCATCGGCCAGGCCACCAGCAGCCACAGCAGCATAAGCCCGGCGCAGACCGAAAACAAGACTTGCGCACCGCCGTGCTTCATGAGCCAGCCGCCCATCACGCCACCGGCGAAAAAGCCCAGCGATTGCAAGGTGTTGTAAACGCCCATGGCAGCGCCGCGCACATGCGCTGGCGCCATGCGCGAGACCATGCTGGGCTGACTCGCCTCCAGCACATTGAAGCCGTAAAAGAAGACGAACAGCAACGCCGCCAGCGCCGCCACGCTGGCGCCAGCCGTGGCCAGCAGCAAACCGACCTGAACCAGCGCCATCAGGCCAATCGCCGTCAGGAACACCGCGCGCAGATAGCCGCGCTTCTCCAGTCGAAATAGCGTGCCACCCATCACGACAAAGGAACCCAACACCGCCGGCAGATACACCCACCAGTGGTGCTCGCGCGCCAAGCCGGCCTGCACCAGCATGGCGGGTATCGCCATCCACATCGCCAATTGCACCGCGTGCAATACAAAGACGCCGAAGTTCATTCGCAACAAAGCCGCCAGCCGCAGCACCTCGACCAGGCGCCCGCGCGGCAGGTTCTTGTGATCATGCGGCTCGGGCGGCACCCACCAGATGACGATGGCGACACCGGCCAGCGCCAGGGCGCCGGTCATCGCAAACAGGCCGTGCAAGCCGATATAGGCGACCAGGATCGGCGCCGCCACCAGCGAGAGCGCAAACATCAGTCCGATGCTGGCACCAACCAGTGCCATCGATTTGGTGCGCACCTCGTCGCGCGTCTGATCGGCCAGCAGCGCCGTGACGGCCGCTGAAACAGCGCCGGCACCTTGCAGTGCGCGGCCAATCGCGAGCCAGGTCAGGGTTGGGGCCAGGGCCGCCAGAAAACTGCCGGCGGCAAACAGCACAAGGCCAAACACGATGACGCGCTTGCGCCCGATGCGGTCTGACGCCAGACCATAGAGGAATTGCAGCATGGCCTGCGTCAGGCCGTAAATGCCCATGGTCAAACCGATCAGCGCCGGGTCGTCGCCACCGGGCAACTTGGCCGCTTCGATCGCAAACACCGGCAGAATCAGGAACAGACCCAGCATGCGCAGGGCAAAGATGGAGGCCAGCGAAAAGCTGGCACGCAGTTCAACCGGTGTCATCTTGCTGGCCGGCAGTACATTTCCCCCGGCGAGCGGGACTTCAATAGTAGGCAAAACAGGACTCTCCAACGCGCAACACCATGAACCATCACGGCTGCAAAAGGCACGATTGTCCGCGATCCTGAATAAATTGCAGGCAGCGCGCGCACCAAAACCCTCCGCTTTGACTATCATGGCAGGTTTCCCCCCGAGCGCACTTCACCTTGAACTCCCCCTCCGACGCCAGCCTTCTCAATCCGCACACCGATGGCAAATACCTGGCCCAGGCTCTGCGGCACCAGACCATCAGCATCCGCGGTGCGCGCACGCACAACCTCAAGAACATCGACCTCGACATCCCGCGCAACCAATTGGTCGTGATCACGGGCCTGTCGGGCTCGGGCAAATCCAGCCTGGCCTTTGACACCCTGTACGCCGAAGGCCAGCGCCGCTATGTTGAGAGCCTCTCGACCTACGCACGCCAGTTCCTGCAGTTGATGGACAAGCCCGACGTCGATGTGATCGAAGGCCTGTCACCGGCGATCTCGATCGAGCAAAAAGCCACCTCGCACAACCCGCGCTCCACCGTGGGCACCGTGACCGAGATCCACGATTACCTGCGATTGCTGTTCGCGCGCGCCGGCACACCGTTTTGCCCCGAGCACGACCTGCCGCTGCAGGCGCAGACCGTGAGCCAGATGGTGGACGCGGTGCTGGCGCTGCCGCTTGATACGCGCTTGATGATCCTGGCGCCGGTGGCACGCGAGAAGAAAGGCGAGTTCCTCGACGTCTTTGCCGACATGCAGGCGCAGGGCTATGTGCGCTTTCGCGTCGATGGCCAGGCCTTCGAGTTCGACCAGTTGCCGCAACTGAAAAAAACCGAGAAGCACGACATCGACGTCGTCATCGACCGCCTCAAGGTGCGCCCGGAAATCCAGCAACGCCTGGCCGAAAGCTTTGAAGCCGCGCTGCGCCTGGCCGGTGGCCGCGCCATCGCGCTTGAAATCGAGAACCAGCAAGAACATTTGTTCAACGCCAAGTTCGCCTGCCCGGTGTGCAGCTACTCGATTGCCGAGTTGGAGCCGCGTCTGTTCTCGTTCAACTCGCCGGTCGGTGCCTGCCCGTCCTGTGACGGACTCGGTGCGCAGGAGTTTTTCGACCCGAGCCGGGTCGTGGCCTTCCCCACGCTGAGCCTGGCCAGTGGCGCCATCAAGGGCTGGGACCGGCGCAACGGCTATTACTTTGCATTGCTGGAAAGCCTGGCCAAGCACTACAAGTTCGACATCGAGCAGCCCTTTGAGTCGCTCAGCGCCGACGTGCAGCAGGCGGTGCTGCAGGGATCCGGCGAGGAAGAAATCAAGTTCAACTACGTGATGGACTCGGGCCTTTCCAAGGGCAAGAAACTGAGCAAGAAGCACCCGTTCGAAGGCATCATCCCCAACATGCAGCGGCGCTACCGCGAGACCGATTCCAGCCTGGTGCGCGAAGACCTGGCGCGCTACCGCAGCACCCAGCCCTGCCCGGACTGCGCCGGCTCGCGCCTGAAGCGCGAGGCGCGCCACGTCCGAATCGGCGAAGGCGCACAGGCACGCGCCATTTACGAGGTCAGCCACCTGACGCTGCGCGAAAGTCTGGCCTACTTCTCAGGCCTGCAAATGCACGGCGCCAAGGGCGAGATCGCAGCCAAGGTGGTGCGCGAGATCGGTCTGCGCCTGAAGTTCCTCAACGATGTCGGCCTGAACTACCTGAGCCTGGACCGCAGCGCCGAAACTTTGAGCGGCGGCGAATCCCAGCGCATCCGCCTGGCCTCGCAGATCGGCTCCGGTCTCACCGGCGTCATGTACGTGTTGGACGAGCCCAGCATCGGCTTGCACCAGCGCGACAACGAGCGCCTGATCGACACCTTGAAGCACCTGCGCGACATCGGCAACAGCGTGCTGGTGGTGGAGCACGACGAAGACATGATCCGCGCCGCTGACCATGTGATCGACATGGGCCCCGGCGCCGGTGTGCATGGCGGGCGCGTCATGGCACAGGGCACGTTTGAAGACGTCAAGGCCAATTCCGATTCGCTGACCGGCAAGTACCTGGCGGGTGTTTTGAAAATCGCCGTGCCAACGCATCGCACGGCCTGGTTGCCCGTTCTGGCACAGGCTGCACCGGCAAAAAAAACCGCAAGCAAAACGCCACCGAGCAAGGCGGCGCTGGCCTGGGCCGAGCGCCACGCCGCGCACCTGGCAACCCAGGGCGAACTGCAGGCGATCCGCATCATCAATGCCAGCGGCAACAACCTGCGCGGCGTCGATGTCGCGTTCCCGGTTGGCCTCTTCACCTGCGTCACGGGCGTCTCGGGTTCCGGTAAATCGACGCTGGTCAACGACACGCTGTACACCGCCGTGGCGCGCCAGCTCTACCGCGCACACGATGAGCCAGCCGCGCATGAAGCGATCGAAGGCATCGAGCATTTCGACAAGGTCATCAACGTGGATCAGTCGCCCATCGGCCGCACGCCGCGCTCGAACCCGGCCACCTACACGGGCCTGTTCACGCCGATCCGCGAACTGATGGCCGAAGTGCCGGTGGCGCGTGAACGCGGTTACGGCGCCGGGCGCTTTTCCTTCAACGTCCCCGGTGGTCGCTGCGAAGCCTGCCAGGGCGACGGCATGGTGAAAGTGGAGATGCACTTTCTGCCCGACGTCTACGTGCCCTGCGACGTCTGCCAGGGCGCGCGCTACAACCGCGAAACGCTCGAAGTCCTGTACAAGGGCAAGAACATCGCGCAGATCCTCGACCTCACGGTCGAAGCCGCGCACACCTTCTTCAAGGCGCAGCCGACCATCGCGCGCAAGCTGCACACGCTGCTTGACGTCGGCCTGTCCTACATCCGCCTCGGTCAGGCCGCCACCACGCTGTCCGGTGGTGAAGCGCAGCGCGTCAAACTCGCGCTCGAACTCTCCAAACGCGACACCGGGCGCACGCTCTACATCCTGGACGAACCAACCACCGGCTTGCACTTCGCCGACATCGACCTGCTGCTGCGGGTGTTGCACCAGTTGCGCGACGCCGGCAACACCATCGTCGTGATCGAGCACAACCTGGACGTCATCAAGACTGCCGACTGGCTGATCGACATGGGCCCCGAAGGCGGAGCCGGCGGCGGTCAGGTGGTGGGCATCGGCACGCCAGAAGACATCGCCGCCAACCCGGACAGCCACACCGGGCGCTACCTCAAGCGCCTGCTGCACGCGCCGGATTGTCCTCCCGGACCCCTTGGTTGTCCTCCCGGACCCCTTGGTTGTCCTCCCGGACCTGATCCGGGATCCAGTGCTACACGGACCCTGGAATGCGGGTCAAGCCCGCAATGACAACGAATAAACTGACCGGCCGGGACCTTGCCGGCGCCCTGATCGTGGTGCTGG